>NZ_JBEYVV010000017.1:0-134688 GCF_040644155.1 Streptomyces sp. NPDC047022
CGGCGCCGTCGATGCGGACGGTGTCCTCGAAGGAGAAGGTCCGCTCGGCCGCGGCGTGCGCGAACTCCACGTTCTCCTTCAGCGCCGCCAGCTCCCTGCGGCTGCTCGCGTCCACCCACTCCCCGATGCGGTCCAGCGCCCCGGGGTCGTCGCCCACCACCCGGTACTCGTGCAGCAGCCGCACCCGGGAGGATTCCTCGCCGAGCGGCTCGACCACCCAGGCGCCGCCCAGACCGGCGAGGGGCGGCTCGGTCACCAGTTCCTGGAAGTTGATGCGCAGCGCGGCCGGTTCCACGATCCGGCGCAGCGGCCGGCTGCGCGGCACGTCCCCCTCGACGTACCGGATCCGCAGCCGCTGCTCGCCCTCGGGGGCCTCCTCGTGCTCCACCGCGATGACGGAGCCGAAGACGCGCGGCCAGTTGTCCACCTCCGCGAGCAACCGGTGGACCGTGTCCGCCGGGGCCTTGACCTCTGTCTCGTGCGCGACCTGGCGCATCCCGGAATCTCGCATGTCTGCTGTCTCCTAGTCCTGCTGGAAAGCGCTGGAGAGCGCTGAAGAACCCAGAAAAATGGGACAAAAGAGCCGCTGCCGGTGGGGGAATCCCGGCAGCGGCCGTCTTGTACGTGGGGGGACCGACCGTCCGACCGCGCGGGCGTCACCGCGCGGGTGTCGTCATGTCCGCCGGGAGTTCACTCGCCCGCGGCCCGCGTGTGCACCACGCGGTAGGTGTTCTCGTCCTGCCAGGTCCCCAGGGCGGCGACGCGGGCGTCCACCTTGCGGCGCTCCTCGCTGCGCTCGGACTCCGGCAGGCCGCGGAAGGCGTCGTACGCCTCCTTGCTGTCCCACTGGGAGTAGACGACGACGAACTTGCCCTCGATGCCGCGGGCGCGCAGTCCGCGCAGGACGGTGTGGGTGCGGTAGCCGGGGACGTCCAGCAGCCACTCCTGGGAGGCGCCGAGCGCGTCGATCAGGTCCTCCTGGTCCGCCTCCTGGACGCCGAAGAGCTCGATGGAGGTGTAGTCGTCGCGCTTTGGCGAGATCTCGGTGCCATCGGCGTCCTTGTGCTGGGTGAACGCGATCTCGTTCTGCAGCAGCCGGATGGAGGTGGTGATCTCGCCGAACAGCGGGAGCGTGCGGTGCTTGAACTCCTCGCCGGCGTAGCGGGCCTCGAGGTCCTCGGTGCTGCGCCACTGGATGAAGTTGGCGGTGCCCGGCTTGTCCTGTCCGGCGTGCACGGTGCTGGAGATCCAGCCCTCGTAGGCCGCGGCGTCGACGATCTCGCGCATGGCCCCCAGCAGCTTTTCCTGCTTCTCGGGGGCGTCGGTCGTGAACAGGTTGAGGACGGTCAGGTGCTCGCCGTCGGCTGCGATCTTCGGCATTTCGTCGTCTCTTCCATTGAGGGAAAGTGCGATACCCAAGGATCATGGCCCCGGGATACGGCGATATGAAGACCCCCGCTGTTCATGACTTATGGCGCGTTCGACAAGGATTCGAGGGGCGCGTCAGAGCCTCCCGCAAACTTTGTCAGGGATGTGAAAAGCGCCTATGGGCAGGAGCCCGAGCGAACGCATGCTCAAGGAATGCATCCAGTACCGGAACCACTTGAGATAAGCGCCCTGCTGGATCGTTATCTCGTCGGTCTCGACGACGACGAAATCAACGACGCCTGGGCGCGGGCCCTGTTCACCAAGGACGCCCGGGTCGAGTTCCCCATGAGCGGGCACGACGGCCTCGACGGGCTCGCCGACTACCACCGCGAGGCGCTGTCCGCCTTTGCCACCACCCAGCACCTGGGCTCACCGGCCGTCATCGACCTCGACGCGGACGGCGAGCGCGCCGTGCTGCGCGCCAACCTCGTCTCCACGCACGTCCACCACCCCGGCACGGCCGGTGACCCGCTCTTCCAGGCCGGCACCCTCGCCACCGGCGAGGCCAGGCGCACCGGCGAGGGCTGGCGGCTGTCGTCCCTCACCTTCCGCGTTCTGTGGACCCGCGGCACGCCGCCCCGGCCCGGGGAAACCTCATGACAACGCTCGCCGTGGTCTCGCCGCAGGACATGAACCTGGCGGTGATGTTCGCCGACATCGGTCTGGTGCTCCTCGTCGGCGCCGGGCTCGGCAGACTCGCCCAGCGTCTGAAGCAGCCCGCCGTGGTCGGCGAGATCCTCGCGGGCATCCTGCTCGGACCCAGCGTCCTCGGCCTGCTGCCGGGCCACCTGACGACGCGAATCTTCCCCGCCGAGGTCAGGACACTGCTGTCCGCGGTCTCGCAGGTCGGTCTCGTCCTGTTCATGTTCGTGGTCGGCTGGGAGTTCGAGAAGCGGCTGGTCCGTCCGCACGCCCGGCTCGCCGCGAGTGTCTCCCTGTCCTCGATCGCGGTGGCCTTCGGCCTCGGCATCGCCCTCGCCGTCGTCCTCTACCCCCACCACTCCTCCGTCGGCGGCCACGAGATCCCGTTCTCGGCGTTCGCCACCTTCCTGGGCACCGCGATGTCGGTGACCGCCTTCCCGGTACTGGCCCGGATCCTGAGCGAGCACAAGCTGGTCGGCAGCCGTCTCGGCTCGCTGTCCCTGGCCAGCGCCGCCATCGACGACCTGCTCGCCTGGTGTCTGCTGGCCTATGTGTCGGCCCTGGTCAGCTCGCACGGCGACTACTCCGACCTCGCCCGTATCGGCGCCCTGAGCGCGCTCTACGTCGCCGGGATGTTCCTGGTCGTACGGCCGCTGGTGGCCAGGCTGATGTGGCGGTGGGCCGCCGCGGAGCGCTGGTCCGCGCTGCTGTCCGTGCTGTGCGCGGGCGCCCTGGCCTCGGCCTGGCTGACCACGTGGATCGGCATCCACGCCATCTTCGGCGCGTTCCTCTTCGGGTTCGTCATGCCCCGGGAGCCGGCCCTGGTGCTGGCCCAGCATGTGCGCAAGCCCCTGGACAACGTCAGCATCGTGCTGCTGCCGGTCTTCTTCATCATCACCGGGCTCGGGGTGGACCTCGGTTCGCTCACCGGCGGCGACTACCTGGCCCTCGGCGCGATCGTCGTCGTCGCCTGCGCCGGAAAGCTGGTCGGCGCCATCCTGCCCGCCCGTCTGTCGGGGCTGAGCTGGCGTGAGGCCAAGGACCTGGGGCTGCTGATGAACACCCGGGGCCTGACCGAGCTGATCATCCTCAACGCCGCGGTCAGCCTGGGCGTCCTCGACGGCCGCATGTTCACCATGCTGGTGATCATGGCGCTGGTCACCACGGCGATGGCGGGCCCGCTGCTGTCCCCGCGCACACCGGCCGCCGACGGCACGTCCGGCGCCGACTCGGCCGAGCAGACCGCCGGACCCGGCACCGAGGCGGCCACGGGGACCACCGGACCAGGCACCGAGCCGACCACGCAGACCACCGGACCCGTCGCCGGCGCCGCCCGGCCGGGCACCTGACCAGGAGGGCCCTCGTGCTCCCCACATCACAGGCCGGCCGCAGCCGGCACACACCCATGGACGTACGGCACACCCCGATAGACGGACGCGCCCTGCGCACCGCGTGCGGTTACTTCGCCACCGGGGTCACCGTCATCACCTCAGGCAACGGCGTGGAGGACGCGGGCACCACGGTGAACTCCTTCACCTCGGTCTCCCTCGAGCCGCCCCTGGTGCTGATCTGCCTGCATGAGAAATCCCGGCTGCTGCCGGTGGTGCAGGACGCGCGCGGGTTCGTCGTGAACTTCCTGACGAAGCAACAGGAGTCCGTCGCCTGGGCGTTCTCCGGCCGGCAGACCGCGCGCCTGGAGGAGATACCGCACCACCGCTCCGCCCATGGCCTGCCGGTGCTCAGCGAGGCCCTGGCCCATCTGGAGTGCCGGCTGTCCGCCGAGTACGACGGCGGGGACCACAGCATCCTGCTCGGCGAGGTCGTCGGGCTGGGCACCCCGGAGAGCGAGGAGCACCCTCTGATCTTCTTCCAGGGCGCCATGCGCGAACTCGGCGAGGGCCGGGCCGGCCGCCGTGGCTGACGCGACGTGGCGTCAGGCCCGGCGGCCGGCGGCGGCCTGGTCCTCCGCGGCGTCGAACGCCTGGCGGGCCTCCTCCACCAGGGGAAGGTGCCCCAGCGACCACTCGGAGAGCTGGGCGAAGATCGGCGCCAGGCTGCGGCCCAGCTCGCTGATCTCGTACTCCACCCTTGGCGGCACCTCGGGGTAGTACGTGCGGACCACCAGACCGTCCCGCTCCAGCTGGCGCAGACGCTGCGTCAGCACCTTGGCCGTGATGGTGCCGATGTTGCGGTGCAGCTCGACGAAGCGCTGCCTGCCGAACTCGTTGAGGGTCCACAGGATCGGCGTCGTCCAGCGGCTGAACACGATGTCCAGGACGGGCGCGATCGGGCACGCCTGCTCGGCACCCGCCGTGTGAGCGGGCGCCGGACCCCCCTCCGAGGCCGGTTTCCTGTCCGTCTCCACAGCACTCGTCATCAGCGCGCTCCCCTTCCCGATAGTCACTTTCCTCTAGGTACCTACTTTACCCAGGATGCTAGCTTCCAGAAAGCCAGCACGAACGGTTCGATCCGCTCCACCCGTTCCATCCGCTCCACCCGCCGATCCGCTCCACCTGCTGATCCGCTCCATCCCGTTCCACCCCTCTTCTCCCACCTCGTGCTCATAGGAGTGGCATGTCCATCCAAGAGTCCCTGCAGAGCCAGGCGGCCGGCACACCGTCGGCCGCCCCCAAGCGGCCCGGGCTCATCCTGGCCTTCCTGTGCCTGGCCGGCTTCATGACCTTCCTCGATGTCTCGATCGTGAACGTCGCCCTGCCGACGATCGAGAACGAACTCGGCATCTCCCAGACCGCCCTGCAGTACGTGGTCACCACCTACGGCATGATCCTGGGCGGCTTCCTGCTGCTGACCGGCCGGCTCGCCGACTCCTTCGGCCGTCGCCGGATGCTCCAGACCGGCCTGGTCCTGTTCGCCCTGTCGTCCCTGGTCGCCGGTGTGGCCCAGAGCGCGACCATGCTGATCGTCACCCGTGGCGCCCAGGGCCTGGGCGCGGCCTTCATCGCCACCGCCGCGCTCAGCCTGCTGACCAACAACTTCGAGGAGGGCGCCGCCCGCAACAAGGCGCTCGGTGCCTGGGGCGCGCTCAGCGGTCTCGCCGCCGTCGCCGGTGTCACCCTCGGCGGTCTGCTCACCGACGGACCCGGCTGGCGCTGGATCTTCTTCATCAACGTCCCGATCGGCCTGGTCCTCGCGCTGACCGCCCCGCTCGTCGTCGCCGAGTCCCGCGCCGCCGAGGAGCGCCGCTCCTTCGACGTCGCCGGTGCCATCGTCCTCACCGCGGGCCTCGTCCTGCTGATCTTCAGCCTCGGCGAGACCGTCTCCGACGGCGACATCCCCGCCTTCCGGGTCTACGGGGGCTTCGCCCTGGCCGCCGTGCTGTTCGCCTCGTTCATCCTGATCGAGCGCCGCGCCAAGAACCCGCTGATCCCGCTCGGTATCTTCCGCCGCCCCTCGCTGCGGGCCGCGAACGTCATCGCCGTGCTGCTGCTGGGCACCTGCGTCACCCTGTTCTTCTTCGCCAGCCTCTTCATGCAGCAGGTGCTGGGCTACTCCGCGGTGAAGACCGGCTTCGCCTATGTGCCGCTGGCCGTGCTCACGGCCGTGGGCGCCGGTGTCGCCTCCCAGGTCGTCACCAAGGTCGCCGCCAAGCCGGTGCTGATGGTCGGCCTCGCGCTCGCCACGGCCGGCATGCTGCTGCTGTGGCAAGCCCCGCACGACGCCTCCTACCTCACCGAGGTGCTGCCCGCCTTCGCTCTGATGGGCCTCGGCCTCGGCGCCTCGTTCGTGCCCGTGCAGGTGTCCGCGTTCGCGGGCAGCGAGGAGCGGGAGCAGGGACTCGCGGCCGGTCTCATCAACACCGCACAGGAGATGGGCGGCGCTCTCGGCCTCGCCGTCGCGGCCACCTACGCCTTCCGCCGCATCCCGGAGCTCACCGCCTGGGCGCACGGTGACCCGCACCTGGTCCCGATCGCCCGCACCAAGGTGTTCCACGACGCCTTCCTCACCGGCGGTCTGTTCGCCGCGGCGGCCTTCCTGGTCACCCTGATCCTGCTGCCGATGACCAAGCCCGCCGAGCAGCCCGCGGCCGCCCCGGCGGACGCGTAAGAGAACGGATCCGGTCATGACCCAGCCGCTGCTCCTGTCCTCCGCGGCCGAGGACTTCCTCGCCGAGAACCACCTGTGCACCCTGACCACCCTGCGCCCGGACGGTTCACCGCACGTCGCGCCCGTCCGCTTCACCTGGGACGGCGAGTCGGGTCTTGCCCGGGTGATGACCACGGTGACGCGCCGCAAGGCGCGCAACCTGCTGGCCGGGAGCGGCGCACGGGCCGCCGTCTGCCAGGTGGCCGGCGGCCGCTGGATCACCCTGGAGGGACCGGCGGCCGTCTCCACCGACCCGGCCCGGGTGGTGGAGGGAATCCGCCGCTACGCCAAGCGGTACTGGTCCCAGCCGCCCCAGCCGCCCGGTCTCGCCGTCATCGAGATCAGCGTCGAACGGGCCATGGGCCTGTACTGAGCCCGGCGGCCCAGGCCATGTGCCGAGGCCGTCCGCAAAGAGGGTGCCGGAACGCTTCCGGCACCCTCTTTGCACTGCGCCTGCCGCAGCCACCCAAGCATTGACGAACTTGTCAGAGTCCTGTATTCGCGGCCATTCAGTATCCCCCAGCCCCTCGGAATAATGAGAGAAACACCAGCGGGAGAGGGAATATGGACACGTTCGACGCCGATGTGATTATTTCCGGGGCGGGCCCCTCGGGGCTTATGCTCGCCGGAGAACTCCGCCTCCACGGTATTTCCGTCATCGTACTCGACCGGCTCGCCGAGCCGATGCAGCAGTCACGCGCCCTCGGATTCTCGGCCCGCACCATCGAGGAATTCGGGCAGCGCGGGCTGCTCTCGGAATTCGGCGAAATGGAGACGATTCCGATCGGTCATTTCGGCGGACTGCCCATCGACTACCAAATCATCGAGGGCGGCAATTTCGGTGTCCGCGGTGTCCCTCAGTCGCGGACCGAGGCCATCATCGACAAGTGGGCCCTGGGTCTGGGCGCCGACATACGCCGCGGCCATGAGCTCGTGGGCATGTCCCAGGACGAGAACGGTGTGCGGGTCGAGGTCGCCGAGCCCGACGGCATCCGCACCCTGCGCGCCGCCTACCTGGTCGGCTGCGACGGCGCGCGCAGCACCGTGCGCCGCCTGGCCGGCATCGACTTCCCCGGGGTCAGCGCCACCATCGAGATGAAGATGGCCGACGTCAGCGGGGTCCAGCTGCGGCTGCGCCCGACCGGCGAGGTCGGCGAGTCCGGCATGGTGGTCGTGCTGCCGCTCGGCCCGGGCGCCACCCGCGTCGTGGTCTTCGAACGCGGCGCCGGGGTCCGCCCCACCCAGGAGCCGCCCACCTTCGAGGAGGTCGCGTCCGCCTTCCAGCGCGTGACCGGCGAGGACATCTCCGGCGCCACACCGCTGTGGACCAGCTACTTCACCGACGCCAGCCGCCAGGCCGCCTCCTACCGCGCGGGCCGGGTCTTCCTCGCAGGCGACGCCGCCCACATCCACCTGCCGATCGGCGCGCAGGGCATCAGCGCGGGCGTCGGCGACGTGGTCAACCTCGGCTGGAAGCTCGCCGCCACGATCCAGGGCCACGCACCCGAGGGCCTGCTGGACACCTACCACACCGAACGCCACCCGGTCGGCGCCCGCATCGTGTGGAACACCCTCGTCCAGCGCACGCTGTACCTCGGCGGCCCCGAGGCCCAGCCGCTGCGCGACCTGTTCAGCGAACTGGTGCGGATCGAGGAGGTGCGGCTGCACCTGGTCGGCCTGGTCACCGGCCTCGACATCACCTACGGTGCCGCCCCCGGAGACCACCCCCTGCTCGGCCACCGGCTGCCCGACCAGGAGCTCGTCGCCGGCGACGCGAAGACCACGACGTACGAACTGCTCCACACCGGCCGTCCCGTCCTGCTCGACCTGCACGACAACGCCGCACTGCGTGCCGCGGCGGCCGACTGGGCGGACCGCGTCGACATCGTCACCGCCCGCCGCGCCGACCAGGACGCCCCCGCGGCCTCCCTCCTGGTCCGCCCCGACGGCTATGTCGCCTGGGTGAGCCCCGACGGCTCCCCCACCGGTGTGGCCGAGGCCCTCGCCCAGTGGTTCGGCGCCCCGCGTCAGGACCGCTGACCGCCGGATCTCCGGCACCGGCACCGGCACCACCCACCCCTCCGAAGAAAGGCGGGCGCACCGGACCTGCCCGCCCGTCCGAAAGCCCGTCCGAACTCAAAGGAGCGCGGTCTTGTCCACCAAGGCTGAGGCAGTGAAAGAGGCCCCCAAGGCCGCTGAACGGACCGAATGCGACGTCGTCATCCTCGGATCGGGCCTCGCCGGCTCGATCATGGGATCGATCCTGGCCCGCCAGGGCGTCGACGTGGTGCTCATAGACGCCGGCCAGCACCCGCGGTTCGCGGTCGGCGAGTCCCAGAACCCGCAGCTCGTGGAGTGGCTGCACATCCTGGCGGTCCGCTACGACGTCCCCGAGATCAAGCACATGCTGGACGTCAAGGCGATCACCGAGCACATGGGACCGCACCACGGCCGCAAGCAGAGCTTCGGCTTCGTCACCCACCGGCCGGGTCGCGAGCCGGACCCGAGGGAGGCGACGATGTTCGTCATCCCGAAGATGCTCACGGAGGCCATCCACCTCTACCGCCAGGACACCGACTCGTACTACCTGAACGTCGCCGCCAAGTACGGGTGCACGCTGCGCCAGAACTGGTTCGCGACCGACCTCGACTTCGACGACGACGGCGTCACGGTCACCGGCAAGAACGGCGAGGTGTTCCGCGGCAAGTACCTGATCGACGCCAGCGGCTTCCGCTCCCCGCTCGCCCAGAAGTTCGACCTGCGGGAGAGCCCGTCGCGGCTCAAGCACCACGCGCGCTCGCTGTTCACGCACTACGTCGGCATCAAGCCGTACGACGAGGTGTGCAACTACCCGGAGGCGCTCAAGCCCCCGGCCGAGTCGCCCTTCCACGGCGGCACCCTGCACCACTGCATCGAGCGCGGCTGGTTCTGGATCATCCCCTTCGACAACTACAAGGACTCCAGGAACCCGGTCTGCAGCGTCGGCCTCACCTTCGACGAGCGGCTGTACCCCAAGCCGAAGGACATGACGCCGGACGAGGAGTTCAACAAGTACCTCGACATGTACCCGGCCGTGAAACGCCAGTTCGAGGGCGCCAAGCGCGTCCGCGAGTGGGTGTCGACCGACCGTATCCAGTACTCCTCCAAGCGCACCGTCGGCGCCCGCTGGTGCCTGATGTCGCACGCCGCGGGATTCGTCGACCCGCTGTACTCCCGCGGGCTGTCCAACACCTTCGAGGTCGTGGACGCGCTGGCCTGGCGGCTGCTGGACGCACTGCGCGAGAACGACTTCTCCGAGGAGCGCTTCTCCTACGTCGAGCAGCTGGAGCAGGGCCTGCTGGACCACAACGACAAGATCGTCAACAGCTCGTACATCGCCTTCAGCCACTTCCGGCTGTGGAACGCGGTGTTCAGGGTCTGGGCCTGCTTCACCACCCCGGCCACCATGCGGCAGATCATGGCCCGGCAGAACTTCCAGATCGACGGGGACGACCGCCACTTCAAGGAGATGGAGAACGCCCCCTACCCGGGCCTGTGGTGGCCCGACAGCCACAGCTTCAAGCACCTCTTCGAGCTCACCGCGGAGACCTGCGAGCGCTACGAGGCGGGCGAGATCGACGGCGACAAGGCCGCGGACATCGTCTTCGACGCCATCCGTGACTGCGAGTCCGTGAACACGCCCTTCGGCTGGAAGGACGACGAGGACCACCGCTTCTACCGGGCCACGACCCCCACGATGATGAAGTTCATGTTGTGGGCCAACACCACAGGCCCCAAGGAGATGCGCGACCTGGGCCGGGCCTTCCTCAAAGGCGCGGTCAAGCAGGGCCTGCAGGGCCGCAAGGTGTCCTAGCCCGCGCTCCCTTCCTCTCCTCCCGGACACGGTGCCGGGCCCGCCCCTCCGGGCCCGGCACCGTGCCTTCCCGCTCGGTCCCGTTTCCGCTCAGTCCCCGTTCCGCCCGGTTCCACCCACCACCTCCTGACCCTGGGACAACCGTGATTACTCGCAGAACCCTGATCGGCGCAGGCACCGCGGCCGTCGGCGCGGCCGTCATGCGCACCACCCCCGTCGCGGCCGACACCTCGGCCGACGCCTCGGCCGCGGCGGCGAACGTTCCCTGGAGCAGGCTGGCCGGCAGTCTCCAGGGGCAGCTGGTGCAGCCCAGCGACGCGGGCTACGACGTGGCCAAGCAGCTGGAGCTCGGCCAGTTCGACTCCGCCGACCCGCGCGCCATCGCCTACTGCACCAGCTCCGCCGATGTCGCCACGGCCCTGCGCTTCGCCCAGGACAACGGCGTACGCATGGCGGTGCGCAGCGGCGGCCACAGCTACGCCGGCTACTCCACCACCTCCGGCCTGGTCATCGACGTCTCCCGGCTCAACGCCGTGACCGTGGGCGACGGCACCGTGGACATAGGTCCGGGCGCCAAGAACGTGGAGATCCTGAACGCGCTCGCGCCGCACGGGCTCGTGGTCAGCGAGGGCGGCTGCCCGACCGTGTCGGCGGGCGGCTTCATCCAGGGCGGCGGCTTCGGCTTCCTCACCCGCCCGCTCGGCATGGCCTGCGACGCGCTCACCTCCGCGGAGGTCGTGCTGGCCGACGGCCGGGTGGTCACCGCCTCGGCGAACTCCAACTGCGACCTGTTCTGGGCGCTGCGCGGTGGGGGCGGCGGCAACTTCGGCATCGTCACCCGCTACACGGTCACCCCGCACACGGGCGACCAGATGGCCATCACCAACCTGATCTTCCCCTACGACCGTGCGGCCGACGTGTTCCACGGGGTAAACCAGTGGCTGGTGGACGCCCCTCGCACCATCGGCGGCGGCGCCTACCTCGTCCAGCCCGACGCGGCCCCCGGCACCGTGCCGGCGCTCAACGTCATGCTGGCCTCCCACGGAACCCCCGCCGAACGGGACGCGGAGGCCGCGCGGCTGCTCGCGCTGACGGGCGCTGCCAGTGCCCGCCAGGACGCGGTGCTGACGTATCAGCAGCTCATGATGATGATCTTCGGCTGCAGCACCCTGACCGCGGACCAGTGCCAGCGCGAGGGCAAGTCCCCGAGCGGGGTGCTGACCCGCCCCGCCTTCGGCCTGGAGCGCACCCGGCTGGGCAGCCTGCCGTACTCGGCGAGCGGCTGGGCGGACGTGATGACGGCCTTCGACGCCTCACGCAAGGCGGGCCAGGCCCGCTACCTCGACTTCCACTTCTTCGGCGGCGCCGCCAACGACCCCGCCCGCACCGACACCGCCTACGTCCACCGCGACTCGCTGTTCTCGGTGAACTACCGCGTCCTGATCAACGATCCGGCGCAGGTCACCGCGGACGCCAAGGCGGTCGCGACGAGCTGGGTGGACAACGGCTTCTCGGTCGTCGACCCGCTGTCCAACGGGGAGACGTACCAGAACTGGATGGACCCGCGGCTGGCCGACTGGCGCAAGGCGTACTACGCCGAGAACTACCCGCGGCTGCTCGCGGTCAAGGCGAAGTACGACCCGCACCGCTACTTCCGCTTCGCCCAGGGCATCGGCGCCTGACGCCATGGCCGTCGACACACCGAGGGGCCGCCGCGCCGAGCGCAGGCGGCCCCTTGCCCGGCGGCCGTCAGGGACGGCGGCCGTACCAGCCCACGAGCCGGTCGATCGCCGGGGCGTCCTCGGGAACCTCGACCACGGGCCCGAACGGCACCTGTCCGCCGCGGGGTTCGGCGGGCACGGCCCGCTTCATGCCGGCCAGCGGCGCCGCGAGCATCTCGGAGTCCCACTCGGGGGACTGGCCGGTGGCCTTGGCCAGGTCCCAGGTGTGGAGCACGAACTCATTGGTGTAGATCACGGATCCGACGGCGCCCGGGACCGGGCCCCAGGGCAGCTGGATCATGCGGCCGAGGACCGCGGGGTCCGACCACACGGCGTCGAACTCCTTCGTCGCCTCCGCCCAGACCGTGGCCCAGTCTCCGTCGGCGACGTCCGCGGCGAGGTGCGGAACGCTCATGAAGGAGCCGCCCGCGCCCAGCACAGTGAGCCGGCGCAGCACCGACACCAGGTGGTTGGACAGGTCGCGGACCGAGTACTCGGGGCAGGGTGTGGTGGCGTCGTACTGGTCGGGGCGCACCCCGGCGAGGGTCGTGCCGACGAGTTCCACGGCCTTGAACAGGCCACCGCGGGGGTCGTTTCCGGCAGGTCCGGGAGAGGCGATGTTCTCATTCGCAGTCATGTCCCCAGCATCCCGATCAAAGAGGTCATCCTGTGGCCTATTAGAGAGAACGACGAAAAATGAAGGCTGACAGGCTGGTTGCGGCCCTGCTGCTGATCCAGGCGCGCGGACGGGTGACGGTGCGTGAGGTGGCGCGGGAGCTGGAGGTGTCCGAGCGGACCGCCCGCCGGGACATGCAGGCCCTGGCCACCGCCGGGGTGCCCGTGTACTCCCAGCGGGGGCGCGGCGGCGGCTGGAGTCTGGTCGGCGGTGCGCGCACCGATCTGACGGGCTTCACCTCCCGCGAGATCGGGGCGTTGTTCCTGGCCGCGGGCCCGCTCTCGGCCTCCCCCGAACTGCGCTCGGCGTTACGCAAGCTGACCAGGGCGGTGCCCGCCCCGATGCGCCCGCACGCGGAGGCGGCGGCCAAGGCGGTGGTGGTCGACCCGCTGGACTGGTCGCGCACCGAGGAGGACAGCGGTCCGCACCGGCACGTACTGGAGCGGGCGGTGCTGGACGGCGAGCAGGTCCGCCTGTGCTACACCCTTGACGGGCAGCCCGCCGCCGAACGGACGGTGCATCCGCTCGGTCTGGCCGACAAGGCGGGCCGCTGGTACCTCGTCGCCGGTACGCAAGACGGCGACCTGCGCGCCTACCGGCTGAGCCGTATCTCAGGGGTGACGCCGACCGGGGATCCGGTGGACCGCCCCGAGGGCTTCGAACTGGCCGCCGCCTGGCGGGAGCTGGTGGCGCGCAGGGAGCGGCGGATGTCGGCGTCCACGGTGCGCGCCCGGGCCGGCCGGGACGCGCTGCCCCTGCTGCGGCGGCTGTTCGGCGGACGTCTGCGCACGGGTTCGGAACTACCTGGTGACCAGGTGGAGTTCATCGCCGAGGGTCCGTCCCTCCAGGCCCTGGTGGGGCAGCTGGCCGGTCTCGGCGACCAGGTGGAGGTGCTCGACCCGCCCGAGGCCAGGCAGTCGCTCGGGCGCCTCGGGCGTGCGCTGGCCGCCACGTACGACAGCGAGTACCACGAGGAGAGTCACTTTCTTCTAGGTACCTACTATTCCAAGGATGCTAGCGTCCATCGCGGAACGGGGGAAACGGCTTCGACAGCGCACCCGACCGCTCGATCGACCACTGACTTTGACCTTGCCACTGGCTTTGACCCCGCCACTGGCTTCGAACCTGCCACTGACGCACCGGCGCACGCCTACACCGGTGCACTGCTGAGGAGCTGATCATGATCGTTGTCACCGGAGCCACCGGAAACGTCGGCCGTCCGCTGATCGCCGCGCTCGCCGCCGCGGGCGAGGAGGTCGTGGCCGTCTCGCGGCGCCCGCTGTCCTCCAGCTACCCGGAGGGCGTGCGCCACGCTCAGGCCGACCTGGGCGACTTCACGAGCTTGGGACCCGTCCTGAAGGGTGCCGACGCGTTCTTCATCCTCCTGGCCGGCGAGCTCAACGGCCCCGGGGAGAGCGCGTCCACCCTGCTGGACGTCGCCCGGGACGCCGGGGTCAAGCGGGTCGTGCTGCTGTCCACCCACATCAACGAGACCCGCCCGGATTCCCCCGCGCACTTCCGGCTGCGCGAGTTCGAGGAGGCCGTCCGCACCTCCGGCCTCGACCACACCGTCCTGCGACCCACCGGCTTCGCCTCCAACGCCTTCGCCTGGGCGGAGTCGGTCCGCTCCCAGCGCGCGGTGATGGCACCCTTCGGCGATGTGGCGTTGCCCGTCGTCGACCCGGCCGACGTCGCCGAGGTCGCCGCGGCGGCGCTGCGCGAGGACGGCCACTCGGGCCGCACCTACGTCCTCACCGGCCCCGAGGTGATCAGCCCGCGGACGCAGAGCGCCGCCATCGCCGAGGCCCTGGGCGAGGAGGTGGCGTTCACCGAGCTCACCCGCGAGCAGGCCCGCGCCCACCTGTCCCGCTTCATGCCCGAGGCCGTCGTCGACGGCACCCTGGACATCCTGGGCGAGCCGCTGCCCGAGGAGCAGGAGATCAGCCTGGACGTCGAGAAGGTCCTGGGGCGCCCGGCGCGCCCCTTCACCGAGTGGGTCACCCGCAACCTGCCCGCCTTCCACTGAGCCATTCGAAGGCCTGCCCCAGGCACACCGGACGCCATGTGTGCCTGGGGCAGCATCATGTGATGAGCACTCAGGCCGCGTAGGGGGCCTTGGCGCGCGCCTCCTGGAGCGCGTGGCCCCACCACAGCAAACGGTCGATCATCAGCTTGGCCGCGAGGCGGGGGCCCTCCGGGTCGAGGGGCTGTCCGTCGCCGTCGAACGCGCCCCACGCGTTGTGGAAGCTGACCGTGTCCCGGACGGTGGTGGCGTGCACCTCGGAGAAGACCGGGCGCAGATGCTCGACCGCGCGCAATCCACCGGACAGACCGCCGTAGGAGACGAAGGCGACGGGCTTTGCGTGCCATTCGGCGTTGTACCAGTCGATGACGTTCTTCACCGAGGCCGGATAGCTGTGGTTGTACTCGGGGGTGACGACCACGAAGGCGTCGGCCGCCCGCAGCCGTTCGCGCACCGCCGCGACGGCGGCGGCGACCTCCCCCTGAGGCCGGGTGCCGTACGCGGGCAGGGACGTCGGCAGGCCCGCCTCTTTGAGATCGATCAGATCCGGCTCGCCACCGGTGTGTTCGCGCACGCGCTCGGTGAACCACCTGGCGACGACGGGCCCGAACCGGCCCTCACGGTCGCTTCCCAGGATGACGGCAATACGCAGCGGCTTCTCGGACATGGACGCTCCCAACGGCGTGACCGCGCCGATCGGTCGACCGGCAGGCAACGACGCTAAAAGCTCAAGCAAACTTGAGGTCAACCCGCTCCGGCGCGCTCAGCCGCCCCTCTTCGCCGTCTCCGCATACATGTCGGCGTACTCCTGCGTCGGCACAGCCGCCTCGAACAGCATGGCCCGACCAACTACGAGACAGCGCTCGACGCACCATCGACGATCCTCGCTACGGCCGCACAGTCCGAGTCGGGCGTGTAGGCCTGGACCTCGGCCATTGCGAGGCGAAAGTGGCTGGATCACCGCAGCCTGTGGTCACTTGTTGCTCAAAGTAATCCCGAACGGCAACGGCAGGTGACATCATCTGCGGTACTCGCGGCAGCCCTCCCGCTGTCGGCCCGCCGCGAGAGGGCTGGGCGCACACGCCGAGGGGGAGCCCGCCTCACCTCTGCTCGCCTGCAACGGCCCTACCTGTCCATGCACGACTTGGGGCCGTTCATGACCTGGTATCACCACGGCTGGCTCGCCGGATATGCGTTACCGGCCGCCCTCAGCGCCGGCCTTGCGTGGGTCGGCTTAGCCCGCAATTCCGTTGGCAAGGGCCGACTGCTGGGCAGCTGGAGATCTGCCGGTCTGACGTTGCTGGTTCTCGCTCTGACAGGCGCAGTCGGGATCGCCGCCGGACTGGCACTTCCTCACCTGGCCAAACTGCCTCCGCTCGCCGCGGGCCTGGCCACCGGTGTCACCACCATGCCTCGCAAGAGGCAAGACGATACGATTCAGCCCTACGTCAAGTTCATGACGCTCGGGATCGCCTGGTTCAGGGAACGACTCGAGTACCGCATGCAGCTCGATGCTCGCAGCTGGTGCGACGAGTTCATGGACGGCTTCGAGAAGTCAACGCAGCTCCGTGTGTTCGTACACGAACTCAAGAACTACCTGGTGGACCGGCATCCCTCGCTCACCAAAGCGATCAACGGCCTCTTCGACGCAGCGGACAAGGGCATGATCAAAGCCCTTGAGGTGCAGACGAAGACTGATGAGGCCCGCCGTGAAATCCACATCTCGTGGATGCGGGCGCCGACCGACGAAGAGGTCTATCAGTGCCGCAGCGCCTTGGGTGAAGCCCGCAACCGCTGCGGAGACCTGTTGTTGTACGCCTACCTGCACGGCCGCCGAACAGAACAGGACGAACTTGAGACAATGCGCGCCAAAGCACTGTCCAACGACGCGTTCCACGGTTCAGCACTGCCTCAGCAACGGCAACGGTTCAGCCTCCGCCGAATCCGCCCCTAGCCGCGGAAGCAGACCCACCAGGCGCCCGCGGTTTCGTGATACGGGTCGTCAGCGGGACGCGCTCATCGATGCGCGGGGATGCCGCTTCCACGCAAAGGCGATGACTCTCCGCTGCCCGTTGTCGGCCCCTCTGCGGTGTTTGGGCGGCGGGGAGAAAACCTGATCTCAACGTCGGCCCCCAACGCCTCCGCTGCCGCAGCCAACGTGCGCACCGTCAGGTTTGCGTCACCCGACATGATCTGACTGACCCGACCAGGGCTGACCCCCATGGCCTTGGCAAGATCCGAACGCGACTTCCCCAGCCCTGCCAACAAGCCCGCCAGAGAAGCCGTTGCCTGCCGCGCCAGCTGAGCGCCGGCTAACTCGGCGTTACTCTCACTACGAGCAAAGAAGCTCATGATATGACCCCCAACTCACGTCACTACAGCGGGTGTTGCCGCTGCTTCAAGGATGCCACCTTTAGGTCTAGCTAAACACTCGGTTCCCGCAAAATCTCCCGGTACGGCGGTGCAAATCGCTCCGCCAAAGTGCCTGCGACCTGCGACTATGAGCTTGCCGGTGCAACCGATCCGTGACTGATTCAACGTCACCCCAATGGAGGTATGCGGCTCCGGCCGCGGCCGCGAGGGGGCGGCCAAGCCCCCTGCCGTGACGCCGGTGCCTCCGGTCAGCCGATGCGCCACGCACAGCAACCCTCTGGCCCGGGCGAACCCGTGTGGTGAAGTGCCCGTCAAGGTGACCGCCCGACCGTCCACCCGCCAAGGCGGAACGCACGGCGCGATCCTCGTCGAAGGCCGCTGGTACTGCCCGTCCATGCCCCAGCCCCTCATCGACGCCACCATCGACCTGCACGCCGACCGCATCGACCGCGACACCTGGGTCCGGCTCATCGCAGCCCGCCGCGGCTACCGGCTGATGCCCAAGGAGAACGCCGACGCCGACGGCTACCAGCGAATGATGTGCCCCGCCGAGGCAGGCAAGGCCCAGTGCCCCATCAAGCCCCGCACCCTGGGCCGCGGCATCCACCTCCCCTTGGTCGACCCGGAGCTCAGCCCGGTCGGCCCGCTCAAGGTCTGCCGCCAGCGCACCATCACCATCAGCCCCGAGACCGGCGCCAAACACTGGCAGTCCCTGGAGTACGGCGGCCCGGAATGGCAGAAGGTCTGCTTCCGGCTCCGCAACAGCATCGAGGGGTACAACGGCTACGCCAAGAACCCCCTCGCCGAAGGCATCGAGTCCGCCGGCACCCGCCGCATCCGCGGCATCGCGGCACAGACGATCCTGCTCGCCTTCCAACTGGCCCACGCCAACCGCCGCAAGATCAACAAATGGCTGGACACCCTGTCGCTGGGCGGCGAGCGCCCACGACGGCGCACTCACCACCGCCGCCGGACGAAGGAACCGAAGGCCTGGACCCCGACCGGGCACCTCGCACCCGCCGCCTGACCGGAACACCCCCAGCAGCACGCCATCCGCGAGAAACACAGCCGGCTCGGTCCGTGACATCACTCACGGACCGAGCCGGCTGTACTCATCTGCAGGTTGTGCGGTCCCCACAAACCCGGGACACAACGAGAAACGGGCCCCACCGTGACTTCCGTCACCGGTAGAGACCCGTTTCGTCGGCTTCTCAGAGTGCGCGAGGGGGGAGTTGAACCCCCACGCCCTTGCGGGCACTGGAACCTGAATCCAGCGCGTCTGCCTATTCCGCCACCCGCGCATTGGGTGTGTCCTCCGGCTCCCGGCCCCTTGCGGTGCCGACGCCTTCCGACATGCAGAACATTAGCACGGGCCGGAGGGTGCCTTCACATCCCTTTTCCCAGGCCCGGGGGCCGACTCCCGGGAACCCCCGCCGACCGGCCAGGACCCGCAGCGGGGCGGCCGTGGGCAGCACGGGCCGGTCCCCGTCCCGCGCCCATCGCCACGCCCGTCTCCCTGCCCGTACATACCCCGGTACGTGTCCCTTCCCACAACGTCTCGACGTGTCTCTGTTCACGTATCAACCTCGTACCGGTCCCGCTCATCTCTCCAGGAGAAGGCAGGGTCCACAGCCAGGTGCGGGACACTGGTCTGCAGCCGCCTCTACGATCCATGCCAGGACTACGACCAAGGAGTACGCCGGGGATGCGTTCGAAGGGGCCGTCCGCAGGGAACTCCGCAGGCGTCGACACCCGTCGACAGGGCCGACAGGGGGAACCAGCCGATTTTCCGGCACGTGGATACGATCAGTAAGCAGTACCGGGCGAGCAGTACGAAGAGCAGTACGCAGGACGGCAGCGAAGGAGGAGGTGCCCCATGGGAGTCCTGAAGAAGTTCGAGCAGCGTCTCGAAGGTCTGGTCAACGGCACCTTCGCCAAGGTGTTCAAGTCCGAGGTCCAGCCCGTGGAGATCGCCGGCGCGCTCCAGCGTGAGTGCGACAACAACGCGACCATCTGGAACCGCGACCGGACGGTCGTCCCCAACGACTTCATCGTGGAACTCAGCGCGCCCGACTTCGAGCGCCTGAGCCCCTACTCCGGGCAGCTCGGTGACGAGCTCGCCGGCATGGTGCGCGACTACGCGAAGCAGCAGCGCTACACGTTCATGGGGTCCATCAAGGTCCACCTGGAGAAGGCGGACGACCTCGACACCGGTCTGTACCGGGTGCGCAGCCGTACGCTCGCCTCTTCCGCGAACCAGCAGGCGCCCGCCTCCGCCCCGGCAGGGCGGCAGGGCGGCCCCGGCGGCGGCTACGGCTACCCGCCGGACGCCGCACCCGCAGGCGCCCCTCCCATGCCGTCCGCGCCCCCGGCCGGCGGCCCCGGCGGGGTCTCGCCCTACGGCCAGCGCTCCTCGGGACCGGCCGCGGCCGGCGGGCGCACCCGCTCCTGGATCGAGATCAACGGCACCCGCCACCAGATCTCCCGCCCGACGCTGGTGCTGGGCCGCAGCACCGAGGCCGACGTGCGGATCGACGACCCCGGCGTCTCGCGCCGGCACTGCGAGATCCGGCCCGGGACGCCTTCGACGATCCAGGATCTCGGGTCCACCAACGGCATCGTGGTGGACGGGCAGCACACCACCCGCGCTACGCTCCGCGACGGCTCGCGGATCGTCGTGGGCAGCACCACCATCATTTTCCGGCAAGCCGAAGGGTGAAGCGGGGGCAATGTCAGAGCTGACCCTCACGGTCATGCGGCTGGGTTTCCTGGCCGTCCTGTGGCTGTTCGTGATCGTGGCCGTGCAGGTCATCCGCAGCGACCTGTTCGGTACGCGTGTCACACAGCGCGGGTCGCGCCGGGAGGGCGGCCGGCCGCAGCAGACGGCCCGCCAGGCCGCGCCCCCGCCGCAGCGCCAGCAATCGGGCGGCGGCCGTCAGCGCCGCGGCGCGCCCACGAAACTGGTCGTCTCCGAGGGCTCCCTCACCGGCACGACGGTCGCGCTCCAGGGCCAGACCATCACGCTGGGCCGCGCCCACGACAGCACGATCGTGCTGGACGACGACTACGCCTCCAGCAGGCACGCCAGGATCTACCCCGACCGGGACGGTCAGTGGATCGTCGAGGACCTCGGGTCCACCAACGGCACATATCTGGACCGGACCCGGCTGACCACTCCCACACCGGTACCGCTGGGTGCGCCGATCCGCATCGGCAAGACCGTCATCGAGCTGCGGAAGTAGTACGACAATGAGCGAGCGGAGCGAGCACGCAGCGGCGGCCCACAGCCCGGGCCCCGGCGCGCTCCCGACCGGAGGGTGGGCACCGTGCGGATGTACCCGGAGCCGACAGGCGAGGTGCGCATGAGTCTGTCACTGCGCTTCGCCGCCGGATCGCACAAAGGCATGATCCGCGAGGGCAACGAGGACTCCGGTTACGCCGGTCCGCGCCTGCTCGCGATCGCCGACGGGATGGGCGGCCAGGCCGCCGGCGAGGTCGCCTCCTCCGAGGTGATCTCCACCATCGTCCCGCTCGACGACGACGTCCCCGGCTCCGACATCCTCACCTCGCTCGGCACCGCGGTGCAGCGCGCCAACGACCAGCTGCGGGCCATGGTCGAGGAGGACCCCCAGCTCGAGGGCATGGGCACCACGCTCACCGCCCTGCTGTGGACCGGCCAGCGGCTCGGCCTCGTCCACGTCGGCGACTCCCGCGCGTATCTGCTGCGGGACGGCGTCCTGACGCAGATCACCCAGGACCACACCTGGGTGCAGCGACTCGTCGACGAGGGCCGCATCACCGAGGAAGAGGCCACCACCCACCCGCAGCGCTCCCTGCTGATGCGGGCGCTGGGCAGCGGGGACCATGTGGAGCCCGATCTGTCGATCCGCGAGGTGCGCGCCGGGGACCGGTATCTGATCTGCTCCGACGGACTGTCCGGGGTCGTCTCCCACCAGACGATGGAAGACACCCTCGCCAGCTACCAGGGGCCGCAGGAGACGGTGCAGGAGCTGATCCAGCTCGCGCTGCGCGGCGGCGGGCCCGACAACATCACGGTCATCGTGGCCGACGTGCTCGACCTGGACACCGGGGACACGCTCGCCGCCCAGCTGTCCGACACCCCGGTCGTGGTGGGTGCGGTCGCCGAGAACCAGCACCACCTGCACGACAACGGCATCATGCAGACGCCCGCCGGCCGCGCCTCCAGCCTCGGACGCCAGGTGCCGGGACAGGGCGGCGGGGGCGAGTTCGGCCCGCCCGGCAGCGGCGACACCACCGGATATGTCCCTGCGGGCAGCTTCGACACCTACACCGACGAGGACTTCGTCAAGCCGCGCCAGGGGCGCAGGTGGCTGAAGAGATCGTTCTTCACCGTCCTGGTGCTCGCCCTGATCGGCGGCGGCTGCTACGGCGCCTACCAGTGGACCCAGACGCAGTACTACGTCGGCGCGAACGGCGAGCACGTGGCGCTGTACCGCGGCATCAGCCAGGACCTGGCCTGGGTTTCGCTGTCGAAGGTGGAGAAGGACCACCCCGAGATCGAACTCAAGTACCTGCCCGCGTACCAGCAGAAGCAGGTCAAGGCCACCATCGCGGAGGGCGGTCTCGTGGCGGCCCAGGCGAAGGTCTCGGAGCTGGCCTTGCAGGCGTCCGCGTGCAAGAAGGAGGGCGAGCGCCAGCAGGCGGAGAGCAAGAACGGCTCCAAGCCCGCCACGGGAACCACGAAGACCCCATCGACGTCCAAGGCCACACCGGCGCCGAACCCCTCGGCGTCCAAGTCACAGACCGCACCCACTCCCGCGCCCGGCCCCAGCCTCTCGGAGGAAGAGCAAAAGGTCGTCCCACTGTGCGGTAAGCAGTAAGCAAGCCGTGAGGGGCCCTGTCACACCATGAGCAGCAGTACGAACACGTCGACGCATCACACGTCCACGATCGGCGCGATCGGCGCACCGAGCCGCCGCAACACCGAGCTGGCGCTTCTGGTGTTCGCCGTCATCATCCCGGTCTTCGCCTACGCCAACGTGGGCCTCGCCATCAACAGCAAGGTGCCACCCGGGCTGCTGAGCTACGGCTTCGGGCTCGGGCTGCTGGCCGGTGTGGCGCATCTCGTCGTCCGGAAGTTCGCCCCGTACGCCGACCCACTGCTGCTGCCGCTGGCCACCCTGCTCAACGGGCTCGGCCTGGTGGTCATCTGGCGCCTGGACCAGTCCAAGCTGCTCCAGCACATCAAGCAGGCCGGCGCCGCGGCGCCCCGCCAGCTGCTGTACACCGCCTTGGGCATCGCGCTCTTCGTCGCCGTACTGATCTTCCTCAAGGACCACCGCGTCCTGCAGCGCTACACCTACATCTCCATGGTCGGCGCGCTGATCCTGCTGCTGCTGCCGCTGGTCCCGGGCCTCGGCGCCAACATCTACGGCGCCAAGATCTGGATCCACGTGGGCAGCTTCTCCATCCAGCCCGGTGAGTTCGCGAAGATCGTCCTCGCGATCTTCTTCGCCGGCTACCTGATGGTGAAGCGCGACGCGCTGGCCCTGGCGAGCCGCCGCTTCATGGGCCTGTACCTGCCGCGCGGCCGGGACCTCGGCCCGATCCTCGTCGTCTGGGCGATCTCGATCCTCATCCTGGTCTTCGAGACCGACCTCGGTACGTCGCTGCTGTTCTTCGGAATGTTCGTCATCATGCTGTACGTCGCCACCGAGCGGACCAGCTGGATCGTCTTCGGTCTGCTGATGTCCGCGGTCGGCGCCGTCGGTGTGGCGTCCTTCGAGCCGCATGTGCAGCAGCGTGTGCAGGCCTGGATGGACCCGATGAAGGAGTACACGCTCAGCCAGAAGGGCATCGCGGGGCACTCCGAGCAGGCCATGCAGGCCCTGTGGGCCTTCGGCTCCGGCGGCACCCTGGGCACCGGCCTCGGCCAGGGCCACTCGGACCTGATCCGGTTCGCCGCCAACTCCGACTTCATCCTGGCCACGTTCGGCGAGGAGATGGGCCTCGCGGGCCTCATGGCGCTGCTGCTGATCTACGCGCTGATCACCGAGCGCGGCGTACGCACCGCCCTCGCCGCCCGCGACCCGTTCGGCAAGCTCCTCGCCGTCGGCCTGTCCGGGGCCTTCGCGCTCCAGGTCTTCGTGGTCGCCGGCGGTGTCATGGGGCTCATCCCGCTGACCGGTATGACGATGCCCTTCCTGGCGTACGGCGGTTCGTCCGTCATCGCCAACTGGGCCCTGATCGGCATCCTGATCCGCATCAGCGACACCGCGAGAAGGCCCGCTCCCACCCCCGCCTCCAACCCCGACGCCGAGATGACCCAGGTGGTCCGCCCGTGAACAAGCCCCTGCGCCGGATCGCGATCTTCTGCGGGCTGCTCGTCCTCGCGCTGCTCATCCGCGACAACTGGCTCCAGTACGTCAAGGCCGACAGTCTGCGGACCGATCCGAAGAACCGCCGTGTCCTGATCACCCGCTACGCGACGCCGCGCGGCGACATCATCGTCGACGGCAGCCCGATCACCGGGTCGAAGAAGACGTCGCCCGACAGCCTCAACGACTTCGCGTACAAGCGCACGTACAAGGACGGCGAGATGTGGTCGCCGGTCACCGGCTACGCGTCGCAGGCGTTCGGCGCCACCCAGCTGGAGAGCATCGAGGACGGCATCCTCACCGGCAACGACGACCAGCTGTTCTTCCGCAACACCCTCGACATGCTGACCGGCAAGGAACGGCAGGGCGGCAATGTCGTCACCACGCTGAACGGCGCCGCGCAGAAGGCCGCGTTCGACGGTCTCAAGCAGGTCGGCGGCAAGGGCGCGGCGGTGGCGCTCAACCCGCAGACCGGAGCGATCCTGGCGCTGGCGTCCTACCCGTCGTACGACCCCTCGTCCTTCGCGGGCAACTCCACGACGATCGACTCCAAGGCCTGGACGAAGCTGCAGAAGCAGAACGACCCGAGCGACCCGATGCTGAACCGGGCGCTGCGCGAGACCTACCCGCCGGGCTCCACGTTCAAGGTGGTCACCGCTGCGGCGGCGCTGGAGAACGGGCTGTACACCAGCGCCGACCAGCCCACCAACTCGCCGGTGCCGTTCATCCTTCCGCAGAGCACGACGCCGCTGAAGAACGAAGGCAGCATCCAGTGCAAGAACGTGAACATGCGTGAAGCGCTGAGGGTCTCCTGCAACAGCGTCTTCGGCAAGATCGGCGCCGATCTCGGCAAGGACAAGATGCTGGCGGAAGCGAAGAAGTTCGGCTTCGACTCCGAGCAGTTCGTGCCGGTGCGCGCCGTCGCCTCCAACTTCCCCGAGAAGATGGACCAGGCGTCGACGGCGCTCAGTTCGATCGGGCAGTTCGAGACGGCCACCACCCCGCTGCAGATGGCGATGGTCGCCTCGGCGGTCGCCAACGACGGCAAGCTGATGAAGCCGTACATGGTCGACAAGCTGGAGTCGTCGAGCCTGGACACCCTCACGCAGACCCAGCCGCAGGAGCTGAGCCGGCCGCTGTCCGAGAAGAACGCCCAGATCCTCCAGTCGATGATGGAGACGGTCGTCACGCAGGGCACGGGCACGAAGGCGCAGATCCCGAACGTCAACGTGGGCGGCAAGACGGGTACCGCCCAGCACGGTGAGAACAACAGCGGAAAGCCGTTCGCCTGGTTCATCTCGTTCGCCAAGCTTCCCGACGGCAGCTCGCCGGTCGCCGTCGCCGTGGTGGTCGAGGACGACAACGCACACCGTGAGGACATCTCCGGTGGCGGTCTCGCGGCCCCCATCGCGAAGAACGTCATGGAGGCGGTCCTCAACAGCAAGAAGTGACGCCTGTCACGCCTCCTTCACATCGGTGCACGTTGCGATACCGGTCCTGTATCGGGTGACGGATGCGACCAGGTCACACAGAGCAATCCGGGTACCGTATGCCCGGACAGCACACCGCCGGACCACACGCGGATGTGATCCGGAACGACGGAGAGGGCTGGTAGGAAGCTATGGAAGAGCCGCGTCGCCTCGGCGGCCGGTACGAGCTGGGCCAGGTGCTCGGCCGTGGTGGCATGGCGGAGGTCTACCTCGCGCATGACACCCGGCTCGGCCGCACCGTGGCGGTGAAGACGCTGCGGGCGGACCTCGCACGCGACCCGTCGTTCCAGGCCCGGTTCCGCCGGGAGGCCCAGTCGGCCGCCTCGCTCAACCATCCCGCGATCGTCGCGGTGTACGACACGGGCGAGGACTACATCGACGGGGTCTCGATCCCGTACATCGTGATGGAGTACGTCGACGGGTCCACACTGCGTGAGCTTCTTCACAGCGGCCGCAAGCTGCTGCCGGAGCGGGCCATGGAGATGACCATCGGCATCCTCCAGGGCCTGGAGTACGCCCACCGCAACGGAATCGTCCACCGCGACATCAAGCCCGCGAACGTCATGCTGACGCGCAACGGCCAGGTCAAGGTGATGGACTTCGGCATCGCCCGCGCCATGGGTGATTCCGGCATGACGATGACGCAGACCGCGGCGGTCATCGGCACGGCCCAGTACCTCTCGCCCGAGCAGGCGAAGGGCGAGCAGGTCGACGCCCGGTCGGACCTGTACTCGACGGGTTGCCTGCTGTACGAGCTGCTGACGGTGCGCCCGCCGTTCGTGGGGGACTCCCCCGTGGCGGTCGCCTACCAGCACGTGCGTGAGGAGCCCCAGCCTCCGAGCCTCTTCGACCCCGAGATCACGCCCGAGATGGACGCGATCGTGCTGAGAGCACTGGTCAAGGACCCGGACTACCGCTACCAGAGCGCCGACGAGATGCGCGCCGACATCGAGGCGTGCCTCGACGGCCAGCCGGTCGCCGCCACGGCGGCCATGAGCTCGGTCGGCTACGGCGGCTACCCGGACGACCAGCCCACGACCGCCCTGCGCGCGGACGGCGGCGGCGCCACCACGATGCTGCCGCCCATGAACCCGGACGACGGCGGCTACGGCTACGACGACCGCCCGGACCGCCGCCGCCAGAAGAAGTCGAACACCTCGACGATCCTGCTGGTCGTCGCCGGTGTGCTGGTGCTGGTCGGCGCGATCCTCATCGGCAAGTGGATGTTCAGCGGCCACGGCGGCGCCAACAACGGCACGGCCTCCGTGCCGGGCCTCGTGGGGCAGAGTCTGAGCGACGCGCGGCAGCAACTGACCAATGCCGAGCTCAAGATCGGCACGGTCACCAGGAAGCCCTGCGACAACCAGCAGAAGGGCAATGTCTGCTCCCAGGACCCGGCCGCGCAGGCCCAGGTCGCCAAGGGCAGCGCGGTCAACCTGGTGGTGTCGACGGGTGCGCCGAAGGTGTCGGTTCCGGATGTGGTGAACCAGAACGTGGACGACGCCACGCGGAAGCTCGAGGGCGACGACTACCAGTTCAAGGTCGTGACTAAGACCCAGGAGTCCTCGCAGGCACCGAACACGGTGCTGGACACGGATCCCAAGTTCGGCACGGAGGTGGAGAAGGGCTCCACCATCACCCTCACGGTCTCCAAGGCCGTGGAGACGGTGCCCGTGCCGGACGTGACCGGTCAGACCTGCGACGCGGCCAAGCAGCAGATGCAAGCGAACGGTCTGACGGGCAACTGCATCGACGCGGACACCAGCGACCCGAACCAGGTCGGCAAGGTCATCGGGACCTCACCAGCGGCGAACAGCCAGGTCAAGAAGGGTTCACCGGTCGCGATCCAGGTCGGCAAGCAGGCCCAGAACAGCCAGGTGCAGGTCCCGGCCATCGTGGGGCAGAAGCTCTCGGACGTCAGGAACATGCTCCAGCAGGTGGGTCTCCAGGTCGGCAACATCACCGGCTCCCAGGACCCCAACGCGACCGTCGTGGGGTCGAACCCGGTCCCGGGCTCGCAGGTCCCGCAGGGCACCCAGGTGAACCTGCTGACCGCCGGGGGCGGAGGGAACAACGGCGGTGGGAACAACGGCGGGAACAACGGCGGCGTGTTCGGCGGGCTGACCGGCGGCTGAGGGAACCGAGCCGTTCCACGACTGAGCCCCGGCCCCCCTGCGCAGGGGGGCCGGGGCTCAGTCGTGGGATCACGGGCTCGGGGGCTGGTTCCGGTTCAGCGCAGCTCCGGCGGAGGCGTCCGCTCGCTGTCCACCTTCTGCACACGTACCAGCTCGCCCCACACGATGTAGCGGTATTCCGATGTGTAGACGGGGGTGCAGGTCGTGAGCGTGATGTAGTGGCCCGGCTTCGTCACGCCCGCCTCCTTCGGCACCGCGGTGAGCACCTTCACGTCGTACTTCGACGTCTGGGGGAGGATCGCGAAGACCTTGTAGACGTACCAGTCGTCCTTGGTCTCGAAGACGACCGGATCGCCCTTCTCCACCTTGTCGATGTTGTGGAACTTCGCCCCGTGCCCGTCGCGGTGCGCGGCCAGCGCGAAGTTGCCTGCCTTGCCCGTCATCGGAAGCGTGGCCTTCACGGGGTCCGTGTAGTAGCCGGCCACGCCGTCGTTGAGCACGTCCGTGGACGTGCCCTTCTCGACCAGCACATCGCCGTTGTGCATCGACGGCACATGCAGGAAGCCGATGCCGTCCTTGGTGTCCAGCGCGCCCGGCCCGGTGTCCTTCTGCGCCGCCCAGTGGTGGCGCACCTTGTCGCCCTGCCGGTCGGCCTTGCGGTCCGCTATCACGTTCGTCCACCACAGCGAGTACACGACGAACAGGCCGAGCACCAGCCCCGCCGTGATGAGCAGTTCCCCGAGGACGCTGACCGCCTGCGCGATCCGGCCGCGTCCGCGACCTCGGGGTACGGACGAGGAGTGGGAGCCCGGCGACGGCGCGTCGGTCCACTCTTCCCGGTCGGTGGTCACTCCCACTGCTTCTGCCTGTCTGTTCCAGGTACCTTGCGCGATTAAAGGAGCGCGTCCGGCTTGCCCTTGCTGCGCGGGCGCTCCTCGACCATCTTGCCCCAGACGATCAACCGGTACTTGCTGGTGAATTCGGGGGTACAGGTGGTCAGTGTGATGTAACGGCCCGGCTCGGTGAAGCCGGACCCCTGGGGAATGGGGTCGAGCACCTTCGTGTTCGACGGCGACGTCACCGGAAGGGTGGACGTCATCTTGTAGACGTAGTAGTCGTCCTGCGTCTCCACCACGATCGGGTCGCCCGGCTTGAGAAGGTTGATGTACCGGAACGGCTCGCCATGGGTGTTGCGGTGGGCCGCGAGTCCGAAGTTGCCCGTCCTGGCGTCCGGCATCGCCGTCTTCAGGCTGCCCTCTCCGTAGTGCCCGACCATGCCCTTGTCGAGAACCTGCGTCTTGCTGGTGCCCTCCGCGATCGGCGCGACCACGTCCAGCTTCGGGATGTGCAGGATGGCGAAACCCTGGCCGGGTGCGAACGCACCCGGTGCCCGCTTGCCGTTCGCCCAGTCCTGCTGCAGGTGCCGCGCGGCGCTGCCCGCCTCCGCGTGCGCCCGCACATTCGACCACCACAGCTGGTACGTCACGAACAGCAGCATCACCACGCCGGTGGTGATGAACAGCTCACCGATCACCCGGCTCACCAGGACGCCCGCGCTGGGCTTTTGGGCGCGTGCCGCCCGCCTGGCCTCCATACGTGATCTGGGGGCCTCCTGGGCCCTTCCAGCGGGCTTCCCGGCCGTCCCTGGCCCGTTCCCCCGCCGTCCTCCGTGCTTGCGGGCCGCCTTGCGTCGCGCGGCACGGCCGCCGGGCGTGGAATCGGTGGTGTGAGGCGCCTGCCTGGCCTCCTCGGCCTCCGGGACGCGCAGTGCGACGGTCTCGTTGTCCACGAGGCCCGGTTCGCGGTAGGAGGCGCCGGTGTGGGCTCCGTACTCACCGTACTCGCTGTACTCGCTGTACTCGTTGTAGCCGCCGTAGCCGCCGTCGTACGGGACGGCAGCCGTCGCGTCGTACGGCGGCTGCTGCTGCGGTTGCCGTGGCCGCGGCAGATGCCCGTAGGGCTGCCCCGCGTGCCCGGCGCCACCGCTGTCCGCGGGGTACGGGCCGTTTTCGGACCACTGCTGCCCCTGCTGCCACACGCCCGGGTCCCCGTGCGGCTGCTGCCCGTACGGGGATCCGGCTGGCGCGGCGCCCCGGTAGGCGGCGCCGCTCTCGCGCTCGGGGCGCAGCGCGGTCACGCCGAGGACCTGCCCACCACCGTGGCGAGCCCCGCCGACCTCGCCACGGCCCCCTGGTCACCGCACTCCGTCAGCCAGTTGGCCAGCATGCGGTGGCCGTGCTCGGTGAGCACCGACTCGGGGTGGAACTGAACGCCCTCGACGGGGAGTTCTCGGTGCCTGATGCCCATGATGATGCCGTCGTGCGTGCGTGCCGTGACCTCCAGCTCGGCCGGCACGGTTGCGGGCTCGGCCGCCAGGGAGTGGTAGCGGGTCGCGGTGAAGGGGGACGGCAGTCCGGTGAAGACGCCCTTGCCCTCGTGCTCGACCAGGGAGGTCTTGCCGTGCAGCAGCTCGGGCGCGCGGTCGACCACGCCCCCGTAAGCCACCTGCATCGACTGCATACCCAGGCAGACGCCGAAGATCGGGACGCCGGTGGCGGCGCAGTGGCGCACCATCTCGATGCAGACGCCGGCCTGCTCGGGGGCGCCGGGACCGGGCGAGAGGAGCACGCCGTCGAAGCCGTCCTGAGCGTGCGCCGTGGACACCTCGTCGTTGCGCAGCACCTCGCACTCGGCGCCCAGCTGGTACAGATACTGGACCAGGTTGAAGACGAAGCTGTCGTAGTTGTCGACGACGAGAATGCGCGCGCTCACTGGTTGTCCACCGTCACATCGTTGAAGGGGAGCAGCGGTTCGGCCCAGGGGAAGACGTACTGGAACAGGGCGTAGACCACGGCCAGCACCAGGAAGACGGAAATCAGCGCCCTCACCCACACGTTGCCCGGCAGATGCCGCCAGATCCAGCCGTACATGCTGTCCCTTCCGTCTCACCACGGCACAGACTCCCGCCGTACACCACCAGACTAACGGCGCAGCGCCGCGGGTTTTCCTGCCTCCACGGGCCCTGTGGAATCGAGGTGCCCCCAGACGATCAGCCGGTGACTGTGCCCCCATTCGGGATCGCACGTGGTCAGCGTCAGATAGCGGCCTGGGCGCGTATACCCGGACTTACGTGGCACAGCGTCGATTACTTCAACGTCCGTGGGCACGGTTTTGTATGGGCCTTTGTCGATCCGATACGTGTACCAGGTGGTCCCGTCCGTGAGGACGACCGCGTCACCGGGCCTCAGCTCGGGGAAGTCCTTGAAGGGATCGCCGTAGGTGCGCCGGTGGCCTGCGACCGCGAAGTTGCCCTCCTGCCCGAGCTGGGCGGTGCCCGTGTAGTGACCGAGCCCCTTCTGGAGGGTGCCCACGGCCGTGTCCTCGAGGACCGGCTTGTTCCACGTGAAACCGAGGCGCGGGATGTACATGACGGCGAACGGCTTGCCGGCGGCGTACGGCGCGGGTTTCGGGGGGCTCGCCGGGCCCTGGGACGGGGCCGCCTGCCGCACCGTCCCCTGGGACCACTGCCGCTGGAGCTGGTCGATCTGGTCGCTCATCGCGCTGTCGGCCTTCACCCCGGTCCAGAACAGGATGTAGACGACGAAGAGCACGATCAGGGCGCCGACGGTGATGCACAGTTCGCTGACGGTCCTGACGATCACGCGCACAGGCACGGCCCCCCAGCGGCAGCTGTTCCCGGGGTCTACTCCACGGGCTTCGCGTAGTGCAGATCCACTGTGCCCGAGTAGCCGGGAAGAGTCACCGTCCCGTCGTCGGTGACCTTCCAGCCGAGCCCGTAGACGTTGACGTACACCATGTAGTTCTGGATCGCGGGGGAGGCGGCGAGCGCCTGCTGCAGCTTGTCCGGGTCCCCGATCGCGGTGATCTTGTACGGCGGCGAGTAGACGCGGCCCTGGAGGATCAGGGTGTTGCCGACGCAGCGCACGGCGCTGGTGGCGATCAGCCGCTGGTCCATGACCTTGATCCCCTGGGCGCCGCCCTGCCACAGGGCGTTCACCACGGCTTGCAGGTCCTGCTGGTGGATGACCAGGTAGTCGGGCTGCGGCTCGGGGTAGCCGGGCAGCTTGGCGGTGGCGTTCGGCGGGGCGTCGTTGAGGGTGACGGTGACGGCCCTGCCGGTGAGCTTCTGGGTGCCCGCGTTGCCCTCCAGGGCCGTCAGGCGGGCCTCGTCGGCCTTGCTGATGCCGCCGCCGGTGCGTTTGGCGAGAGCCTCTACCTGGTCGCGCAGCGCGGCGTCGGACGCGTCGAGCCGGGCGTTCTTGTGGCTGCGGTCCTGGATGAGGTCGGAGAGCTTCAGCAGCGAGGAGTCCGTGCGGATGTTGGTGCCCCTGGCCGTGTTGAAGCTCGTGATGAAAAGGAGACCTGCCAGGGCGAAGACGCCCGCGGTGAGGACACGGCCGGGCCTGAACCGGCCCGTACGGGGGGAAGGGGACTCCGTCTGCGGGGTACCGGGACCCTTTTCGGGGGAGTCGGCAGTATTGCTCAACGTACCCTTATCTCCTTCGGCGCCGCGGAAGCACTACGCTAACGGACGCCCGGGGGAGTGCTCAGTGTCCCCTTGTACCCTGCCCCGGAGCCCGACCCAGTTCCCTGCGCGGCCACGCAGCGCATCGACAGGAGAGACCCTCGTGCCGAAGTCACGTATCCGCAAGAAGGCCGACTACACGCCGCCGCCGTCCAAGCAGGCGACGGCCATCAAGCTGAACAACCGCGGCTGGGTCGCGCCCGTGATGCTGGCCATGTTCGTCATCGGGCTCGCCTGGATCGTCGTCTTCTATGTGACCGACGGCTCGCTGCCGATCCACGCCCTGCGCAACTGGAACATCGTGGTGGGCTTCGGGTTCATCGCGGCGGGGTTCGGCGTCTCCACCCAGTGGAAGTAGGGCCCTCCGCCCGTTGGCGGCCGGCTCTGCCCATGCCCCTGCGCTAAGTTATCCACAGCCTTGTCCACAGAGGCGTCGGTCGGTGGAAAAAGAACGACGATCTGTGGATAACCCGCTGAGCATTGACGCTGGTATGACGGAATCACCAGCCTCCGCAAACCTGTTCGCCCCCTGTCCCACCTGGGAAAACTCCGGTCGGTGACAGGGGGCGCGGTTATTCTCACCTGCGTGTGCACGATCCGCCGAGGACTGTGGACAACGCTGGGTACAACCTCGGGCTACGGCCTGTGCACATCGGCCGATCAGGTGAGCTGGGCCGTTCTGAGCACCGTCATGACCACGACGAGGGCGAGCACCAGCGCGCACACCCCGTACTGCACCAGGGCCCGCCGTTCACGCGGGGCGTGGACCATGGCGTAGCCGACGACGACGCCGCCGACGAGCCCGCCGATATGGGCCTGCCAGGCGATGTTGCCCCAGCTGAAGGTGAAGATCAGGTTGATCACCAGCAGCGCGATGACGGGACGCATGTCGTAGCGGAGCCGTCGCATCAGCACGGCGGTGGCCCCGAAGAGCCCGAAGATGGCCCCGGACGCGCCGAGCGAGGGCTGGACCGGGTCGGCGAGCAGATAGGTGAGCGCGCTGCCGGCCAGCCCTGAGGCGAAGTAGAGCGCGGTGTAGCGGGCCCGGCCGAGGGCCGCCTCCAGCGGGCCGCCGATCCACCACAGGCTGAGCATGTTGAACAGGATGTGGACGTAGTTGGCGTGCAGGAACATCGAGGTCAGCAGCCGGTACCACTGGCCCTCCGCGATGCCCTCGAGCGGGCCGAAGCCGGAGAACCGGGCCTGTCCGACCAGCTCGAAACGGTTGGTGAAGTCGCTGCCCATGGAGAGCTGGACCAGGAAGAAGGCGAGGTTGATCCCGATCAGGATCTTGGTGACCAGCCGGGGGTCGGCGGTCATGGTGCCGCCCGCGAGCGTGCGCGGCCGGGAGGCGGCCGCTGAGCGCGCCGTGCCGCCAGAGCCTCCCGTACGGGCGCAGTCCGGGCACTGGAAGCCGACCGAGGCGTTGACCATGCACTCCGGGCAGATGGGGCGCTCGCAGCGGGTGCAGCGGATACCGGTCTCGCGATCCGGGTGCCGGTAGCAGCCCGGAAGCTCGCGCGCTCCGTGCGGTTCCTCGTTCGGCGGGCCCTGCGGCGGGCTGCCGGGAGCCTGGTCCATGCGGTCCCCTCACTCTCCGTACGACGGGGTGCCCCGCCCTTCCTTGGACGGACGGGCGGGGCGCTTTTGTTCCCTCGTGCGGGGTGCCCCGCGGGGCTCAGCCCTCGCGGGTCTCGACCACGACCGACTCGATCACGACGTCGTTGACCGGGCGGTCCGTACGCGTGGTCTGGGTGGCGGCGATCGCGTCAACGACCTTCTGGCTGGCCGCGTCGGCGACCTCGCCGAAGATCGTGTGCTTGCGGTTCAGCCAGGCCGTGGACGCGACCGTGATGAAGAACTGCGAGCCGTTGGTGCCCGGCCCCGCGTTGGCCATGGCCAGCAGGTACGGCTTGTCGAAAGCGAGGTCCGGGTGGAACTCGTCCTCGAACTGGTAGCCAGGGCCGCCGGTGCCGTTGCCCAGCGGGTCACCGCCCTGGATCATGAACCCGCTGATCACCCGGTGGAAGACCGTGCCGTCGTAGAGCTTCTTCGTGGACTTCTCACCGGTGGCGGGGTGGGTCCACTCACGCTCGCCCCTGGCGAGCTCGACGAAGTTACGGACCGTCTTGGGCGCGTGGTTCGGCAGGAGCCGGACCTCGATGTCGCCGTGGTTGGTCTTCAGGGTGGCGTACAGCTGCTCAGCCACGATCTGCCTTCCGTTGTCCTCTGTGATTCCCTGATCCTCGCACGGCACGCGGCCCGCTCGCGGGAGCACCGGAGCGGCGCACCGTCGGCGGAGCTGTGCGCGCTCAAGACGCGCTCAAGGCACATTCACGACGCGGTCAGGACCCATTCAGGACCCGCTCAGGACGCGAGGAAAACCGGACGAGTCATCCCGTCACGGAAGCGGCGGGCGGCGATCCGTGGCATTGTCGTCGACAAGCTCCTGTTGCCCCGTATTCAACCGCTTTCGCAACCGTCGGCGTCGTCCACCGAGCGCCCATGACCCGGATGTGACCCGGATGCCCGTCGTCGCATGCTCGAGGGCTCGGCGAGAGGCATGATCCGTAAAAGGCGGGAAAGTCGAATTACCGTACGCCACCGAGGAGGAGGAACCCGTGACCCGCATCGACAGCGTGCGTGCCGCGTCCGGTTCGGCGAAGGACAGCGTGCTGCATGCCGCGGAAGTGGTGGCGCCCTACGCCGACACGGCCAAGGACAAGGCAGCCCACTACGCACATGAGGCGCGCGTCCGCCTCGCACCCAGGGTGTCGCAGGCCGCTGAAGAGGCGCGTATCCGCCTCGCACCCAAGATGTCGCAGGCCGCCGAGCAGGCCCGCGTCCAGTACGACGCCCACCTCGCGCCGCGCCTGGAACAGGCCCGGACTCATGTGCCGCCCCGGGTGGACCAGGCGGCCCAGGACGCCGCCGCCATCACCCGCAAGGCGGCCCGTCAGGCGGCCGAGTACTCCCGCCCCCGCATCGAGCAGGCGGTCGCCGCGGCCGGCCCGGCGCGCGAGGAGGCGACCGCACGAGGAGCGGCGGCGCTGGCCGCACTGCGCGGCCAGGTCTCACCGCGGCAGATCCAGAAGCTGGTGCGCAAGCAGCAGCGGCGGGCCAAGGCGGGCCGCATCGCCAAGGGCCTGGCGATGGTGGGCGTCCTGGCGGGCGGCGCCTTCGCCGCCTGGAAGTGGTGGGACAAGCAGGCGAACCCGGACTGGCTTGTCGAGCCTCCCGCCGCGACCGACGTCCCGCCGGGCGACCGTCTGGCGTCGGTGGACGGCACCGGGCCGAGCGTCCTGGACCCCGACGTGGAGGCGAAGCAGGCCGAGGACGACTCCACCGACGACGACAACCGCCCCTGAGCCCCGGCCGGCCCTCCAACCTCCACCTCACCGGTCAGCGACCACCCGCGGGGCGGGAGACGTGTGGTCTCCCGCCCCGCGGTGATGTTTCACGTGGAACGCCGCAGGCTCTCAGACACACCGCTCATCCACCGCACGGCGTTCGCTTCTTCCCCTGTGATGACATTTGCAACGCACTATCTGTGCAAGTTCCGTGGAGACTTCACTTACGGAGCGCAGTTTTCCATTTACGCACCTCGAGTGCCGCACCCTACTCAAGTCACCTCGAATCTGCCCATTTCACGCCACACGCCCCGCGAACCACACCGATCACCGGTACGGCACGCCACGGACCGCTACCTCGCCCAGGAGCCCGTGCAAACGAATGCAACGACTGCAAATCTCTTGATGTGCCCCAAACGCACCAGGGAGGCGCCAGGGTGTGACACGACCCACGTCACCAAAGGCGGGCCGACCGTCGGCGCGGTCGTCGCAGCCCTTGCGTACGGGCCAGGCCCCCCGACCAAGCGGCCACAACTACGCGCACGGCGCGATCACTTCGAGTCCAGGCACGGGCGAGACGAGACGAGAAGTGCCGAGGCGACCCGGAGGACGAGGGAGCCATCGGGAAAACCCTTGAGTTCAAGGGCCCCGCTCCCGATGAACCGGATGCACCCACGCTGGGCACGCGGTGGGCACGGCCGGGCATGCGGCAGCCATGAAAAAAGCCCTCCGAAACCACGTTTCCGCAGATCAAAGGGCATTTACCAAGTGGAGCCTAGGGGAGTCGAACCCCTGACATCTGCCATGCAAAGACAGCGCTCTACCAACTGAGCTAAGGCCCCGAAAGGGATGCGTCCGCCCGGCAGAACCAGCTGCCGACGGGCGCTGCGGACTAGAGTACCGGGTCACCCCCCGTATCTCACAAAAGATTGGGGGGTCCCGGTGGGCGACCACTCTCCGTAAGATGCTCGTCGTGGTTCGCTGGAGCGAACCACGGTATTTGGGGAAGCGCTGGGGAGACGCAATGGACGCCGCACAGCAAGAAGCCACCGCAAGAGCGCGGGAGCTGCAGCGGAACTGGTATGGAGAGCCGCTCGGAGCCCTGTTCCGTAGGCTCATCGAGGATCTCGGGCTCAACCAGGCCCGGCTCGCCGGGGTGCTGGGCCTGTCCGCACCGATGCTGTCACAGCTGATGAGCGGTCAACGTGCCAAGATCGGCAATCCCGCGGTGGTTCAGCGGGTGCAGCTGCTGCAGGACCTCGCAGGGCAGGTCGCGGACGGCAGCGTGAGCGCTGCCGAGGCGACGGATCGGATGGACGAGATCAGGAAGTCGCAGGGGGGATCCGTGCTCAGCAACACCACGCAGACGACGAACAGTTCGGGCGTACCCACGGTCAAACGGGTGGTCCGTGAGATTCAGTCGCTGCTGCGCTCGGTCGCCGCGGCGGGGGACATCATCGAGGCGGCGGACACCCTCGCCTCGAGCCACCCGGAACTGGCAGAGTTCCTCCGGGTGTACGGGGCCGGCCGCACCTCCGACGCGGTCGCCCACTACCAGTCCCACCAGAACTGAGCCGGCACCTGCCGCAGGGGACTCTCGCGCCGGGGGGTGCGCGGGAGTCCTGACCGCCGTACGGAAGGGGGAGCGACGCACGACCATGGGTGAGGTCTTCGCCGGACGGTACGAGCTGGTCGACCCCATCGGGCGCGGGGGAGTCGGGGCGGTCTGGCGCGCGTGGGACCACCGCAGGCGCCGGTATGTGGCGGCCAAGGTCCTGCAGCAGAGCGATGCCCACACGCTCCTCAGGTTCGTGCGGGAGCAGGCGCTGCGCATCGACCACCCGCATGTGCTCGCGCCCGCCAGCTGGGCCGCGGACGACGACAAGGTCCTGTTCACCATGGATCTCGTCGCCGGAGGCTCACTGGTCCATCTCGTCCAGGACTACGGCCCGCTGCCGCCGGCCGTCGTGTGCACCCTGCTGGACCAACTGCTGTCCGGGCTGGCAGCCGTGCACGCGGAGAGGGTGGTGCACCGCGACATCAAACCCGCCAACGTGCTGCTCGACGCCACCGGCACCGCCCGGCCGCGCCTCAGGCTCTCGGACTTCGGCATCGCCATGCGCCTGGGCGAGCCGCGTCTGACGGAGACCGACTATGTGGTGGGCACGCCCGGCTATCTCGCCCCCGAGCAACTGATGGGGTCGGACCCGGACTTCACCGCCGATCTGTTCGGCGTCGGACTGGTCGCGCTGTATCTGCTGCAGGGCGCGAAGCCGGATACGAAGGCGCTGGTCGAGTACTTCACGGCCAACGGCACACCAGGAGCGCCGCTCGGTGTGCCCGAGCCGCTGTGGGAGGTCGTGGCGACCCTCCTCCAGCCGGACCCGGCCGCACGGTTCCGCAGCGCCACGGGGGCGCGCAAGGCCCTGGCGGCGGCGAGGGAACTACTGCCCGAGCCGGAGGACGACGTCGAGCAGGTGGAGATCTTCGACCAGCTCGGGCCGCTCCCGGAGGGGTTCGGCCCCGGGGGTCCGCTGCGCACGCCGCCCTCCGTCACGGGCACGGTGGCCGACGGGGCAGGGGCAGGGGCAGGGGCAGGCACATCCTCGGGAACACGAACACCTGCGGGCGGCACCGCGGGAAGAACGGGCGGCACCGGGACGGGCAGCGGACCGTTGCGGCCCTCGACCGGTCTGATACCGCCGCCGCCCACGACCGCGCCCGCAGCCTCCGGCACGACCGCACCCTCCGAACCCTCCGCGCTCTCCGCACCCGGCACGAACGGGTCAGCCGTCCCCGGACCGGTCGCGGTGCCGCCGGATTCTGCCGCCTCGGCTCATCCCACTCCGCCGACGCACCGGCCCCCGTCCGCGCCGCTCGTCGTACCGCCCAGACCGGCGTCCGACCCGACGCCACCGCCGCGGTCGCCCGGGATGTCGGACACCGGGAGCTTCCACCTCCCGCCTCCGCTGCCACTGCCGCGCGAGCCTCAGGGACCGCCCGCATCACCTGTGCTTCCGGCCCCGGCCCACGCCCTTCCCGTCCAGGCTCCGCACCTCGCCCGCACGTCCATGCCCGCGACCGGTCAGACCGCTGTCCCGGCGCTCGCCGTCCGGCAGTCCGCCCAGACGTACGCCGACGTGTCGCCGCACACACCCCCCCGGCCGCGTGAGACGGTGCGGCACGCCAGGAGGCCGGCCCGGCGCCCGGGCCCCCCGGCGAAGGTCGCCGTACCGGTCCTGCTGCTCGCCTTACTGTGCTTCGCGGTGGGCTTCTGGGCCCTGGCGCGCATCTGACCCGTACGACGTCGCACCTGTCGGATCACACACGTTCAAGGCATACGAGACATCTGGACGACGGTCATCCGGCCCACCCGCCTCGCGCCCGCCGACGGGCGACCACCGTCCACAGTCCGAGCCACAGGACCAGGACGCCGCCGGTACCGATTCCCCCCGCGGCGACCAGCTCCATCGCGCCGCGGGGCTTGTCCGCCCGTCCGGCGGCCACTCCGCCGCCCGCCGGGGCGCCGCCTCCAGGCGTACCGCCTCTTCTCGGCGCATCCGCACCGGATGCCGCCGAGCCGCCACCCGCGCCGACCGTCTCCCCCGGCCTCGGCGCGGCTTCCTCCCGGTCCGCGGCCGTGACCTCGAAGACATCGCGGGGCACCGACCGCCCGGCGTACTGCGGCGCAGCGGCCGGCGTCCCGCTCACGCGCACGCGCAGCGTCAGCCCGAAGGGCCCGTCCCCGAACCTGCCCGCGACGGGTGCGCCGAGGTGCACCGCGAGGTAGTACCAGCCCGCGAACCGCATCGCGCCCACGCGGTCGCTGACGGCCCGCCGGTTGGCGTAGGCGACGGGGGGCAGCGGATCGAGGGCCGCCGAGGCCTGGGCGCCGCTGTAACCGGCTCCGGCGTCGTCGACGTGGGCGCGCACCGGGTTGTACAGCGACATGGCGAGGGCGGTGCCCACATAGCCGCCGCCGTCCCCGCCTGTGGAGCTGCCGAGCTCGGCGACGGCCGAGAGCTGCTGCCCCCAGTCGACGGGCACCTTGTAGAAGACGGTCTGCCCGGGCTTGATCGCGTCCTGCCAGACGCCCTGCCCCAGGGCGCCGGCCGTGGCGAAGCCCGCCCCTCCCGCCCGGCGCCGGGCGTCTCCCAGGACGGGCTCCGGGCTCGCGGAGTTCCAGGACCCGGGCGGGGCCGTCGCACCGGCCCCCCGTGGGGCTGGTTCGGACACATAGCCGAGCTCAAGGCTCCAGTCGCCGGACGCGGCCGGGGAACCCGCCGTGGCGCGCCGTTCCACGACGACGTAATACACCCCTGCGCCCACCGCGCAGCCGTAGGTGTCCGGACCGGTCTCGCGTGAGGCCGAGGCGACGATCGGATGGGGGCTCTGGGTGGGGCCGAAGTGTGCGATTCCGGTGGAGCAGGTGGTGCCGTCGGCGTCCTGGACGGACACCTTCAGCCCGTCGGAGGACGTGACCTGCGCGCCCGCACCGGGAACGGCCGTCGCGGAGACATAGGCGTTCTCCGCGGAATCGAGCTCCAGGCGGTAGTAGCGCTTGCCCACGGCGGGCAGGGAACTTCTGTAGGCGCGTCCGGCTTCCAGAAGTGCCGCGGCAGTGGTGCCCGTGGCGCCCTCGACGCTCCTGGCGTCACGGGCGAAGGCATACGGAGGCGGCGAAGACGCGGCCGAGGCCGAGGCGCCGCTGTAGAGCGTGGAGACAGTCTCGGATACAGGCGCGTCCCCCGCCGCAGGCGCCCCGGCGGTCGCCGTGAGCGCCGTGAGCACCACGGTCGCACACAAGCTCAGCGCCGTACGCACCGTTGTACGAGCACATCCGGGCACTCCTTGCCGCGCCCCCGTGCGCCTGCCCATCACGCGCCCCCTCGCCGTACCCAGCCCGGACGGCCATCCTGCCTCGCGCGCCACAGCCGCACCCGCGATTTCCGTACAAGCGGCCGAAAGGCTTCCCTTGCCCGGCCCCGTCCCCCTCCTTCGGCACCACGAACGGGCGGGGGACCCACGGCCCGTACAACACAAAACCCCGACCGCACCAGCGGCCGGGGTTTGCTCCGAATCTGTTGTCTGTGGGACCTCACGAACCCGTGGGCACGGAGTCAGTCGCCTCCGTCCACAGATCCTGCTCGGCGCGATCCGCCTGGATCTGGCGGTACACGAGGAGCCCGCCGATGGCGGCCAGTGCGACCAGGAGAAGCTTCTTCACCGCGCGACCTCGTCTTTCCTTGACGTAGGGGACCTCTGGCGCCCGACTATACACACCGATCGATACCGATCGGTGACCTGAGTCGGCCCTCAACTCGGGCCCGGCACAACGCAGTACGAAGGGTGACCGCCACCGTCGCCTCGGGGTGACCACTCCTCACAGAAGGTGACTTTGGCCACCCACCCTCGCCTTCCATGACTTTCCGGACCTCTTGCGTCCATACGAGTGGTGTTCATCCGAAGATCGCGGCGCCGCGGGCGTCGGTCCACCACTTCCTCGCTCTCATACACATCATGAGGAAAGTACGCAAATCGCTCGACCCGAATGTGAGGGGACATGGCCCTGAACAAGGTCTCGAAGCTGTGGAACGCGGTCGTCACCGCCTTCCTCGCCCTGTGCACCGCGCTCGGACTCATCACCACGACCGCCACCGCCGCGGTACCCCAGCCCGACCCGGAGCGCAACAGCAGCCGGCCCGAGCCGGAGCTCCAAAGCGGCCAGTCTCTGGCGGAACCCGACAGCATCCCTCGCGTGACGCTGCCGACACAGTCACGGGGGACCTGGACCCGCGATCCGTCACTACCCCCCACGATGAAGCAACGCATCAGCGCCGAGGCCCACGGCTCCTCTCCAGGCTCCCGCCAGCACCAGCCCGCGCTGGGCATCACGGCGGCCACCGCCCTCACGACCCCACTCGCCCGCTCCGCCCTCCGGCCCCGCGCCGATCCCGTGCCCCCGCTCGTGGAGCCGGGCACAAGGCTCCAGCGCTGACTCACTGATCCAGAGGATCCAGAGCCCCTCTTCTCCAGCACCACCGCCCCTCGCAGGGGTACTGCGGCACCACCACGGGCGATCTGCGTACAACGCCCTCCCGGCGAACGGCCCGGCACCTGCCCCACAGGCGCCGGGCCATCGGTGTCGCCCACGTCCCGAACTGACGCACGGCAACCCTCAAGCGGTCAGGGCCGCTTCGTGCCGGATCCGGCACGCTCCCGTCCGGCCGACAGGGCCTCAACAGCCCCTCGCCCTCCCTAAGATCGAAGGTATGGAGAATTTCTCGATGGTCGAGTTCCCCACTACCTCGGCCCGGGAGTCCGCGGAGTTCCTCCAGTCCGTTTTCGGCTGGGCGGCCACTGCCTACGGCCCGGAGTACACCGATGTGGACTGCGGCAACGGAGTCAGCCTCGGATTCCAGCAGGACCGCTCGGAGGCCCCGGCAGGGCCGCTCGCCGTGATCCGGGTGAACGACCTGGAGGCGACGCGGAGCGCGGTACTCAAGGCGGGCGGCACCATCACGGTCGAGGCGTTCGGCTTCCCCGGCGGCAGGCGCTTCCATTTCCGGGAGCCGGGTGGCAACGAGCTCGCGGCATGGACCCCGGGGGACTGATGAGCCGTCGGTCCAGGTGCGGCACGGCAGCACTGAACCCGGCCAGGGCATACCGGAAGCAAGCCGATATACCGGCACATAATTTCATGGGATGCGGTAAGCCCGGTCCCTGCCCGGCATGCGGAAGCAAGCACGACAGGCGGTAGGGCGTGTCACCGGCGGATTCGGGGTCCCCTCCGATGCGAGTCCCATGACTGCGCAGCCCGAGCGGCTCCGGGTCGACGTCCTGAATGTGTATGACAGGCCGAGCCGCACACCGCAGGCATCCGCGTAGACCTCGGCCTTGCGCCGTGCGGCCCGGACCGCCCTGCGGCGAGCCTCGTCCCGGAGCGCGGGCTTGTCGAGTACGTCGAAGGACACCTCGTCGACTCGGTTCGCACCGGCCCTGACGGCGTCCTCTATCAGAAGTCCGAGCCGATCGAGGTCTTCGGTCTGCACGATGTACGTCGCCTCGCAGCGATAGCCGAGGAACGTCCGCTCCGCGTCGTAGCCCTTGAAATCCGACTTGAGAGCGAGGCGCGACCCCGATATTTCGGAGTCGGGTACCCCATGCTCGCGCAGCACGGTCCGCGGCCTGACAACCGCAGCTCCAGCCTGTTCAAAGGCTTCTTTGGGTGTCGGTGCCAGGAGGTCGACCGCAAGCCTTGCCTGGGCCGGTCGGGACTCCGCCGACACGTTCCCTGCGCCGAGCACACTGAGCCCCCAGGGCTCTGTGATTTCTGCAGTTCGAGGATGGAATCGGTAACACCGCACCGTCGCAACAGGATTGATCGACGAGTACATCGCCCTGCCGCGCTTCGGCCGTACCTTCGCCGACTCCGTGCGGAACATGCCCTTCCACCGGGAACCGACTCCATCAATGCCTTGAAGGTCGCCACCTCGGATTCGGGAGCGAGACCCGAAGGCGGAACGCCGGCAGGCCTTCAAGGCATCTCAACTTCAGCGTACGAGATAGACCATATAGTTGTGCTTAGTCCCGTCAACAAGAATATAGCCACGCGCATTTGCGTACGCGCCCGTGCCGCCGGTGATAGCCGTCTTCCATGGCGGCGGAGTCCCTTGCCGCGTGGAAGCGAGCGTATTTTCCCAGGTCACCTCCCCGTCACGGAGACTGTAGACACCCGTGCACAGCTGGGTGGACGGATTAGCCGGGGTGGGATTCACGGGCCCTCCGACCTGCGTGCACATGGTTGCGGAGAAGCCGTACTTACGCCCGTTGCGGAAGAGTTTTTCCGTGATGAGAACCTGATCGCCCACCCCGACCGCTTTGCCTGCACTACGGCTCGACTTGAAATGCGTCATCTTCCCGTGCAGTTTGATCACTTCGTAGCCCGTGGCCGCTTCCTCATGATTCCCGGACCGGGATTTCGAGGTCGCAGAGGCGGAGCCTCCGATTGCCGATAGTGAGATCATCAAAGCCACAGCCAGGCAACGCCTTGAAATGGACATAGCCGTTTCCTTTCGGACGGTGATACTTACTGCGACGCGAGCGAGCATGACCATATACGGTCGAAGCGGCTTGAAATCGCGATCAGCGGGGTTTGAAACCCTCGTGTCGCGGGGAGTCGCCGCCGAACATCCGGTGTGGCATCACCCGGGGGCGTGCGCCGCCCGCAAGGGTGGCAGGATTTCTTAATTCCCCCTGAGACTCTCAGAATATGACCCTGAAGTAATTTGCAGAGCACCGGGACGCACAGTCGACATTCCAGCACCTCGCCGGAGGAAGCGGCGAAACGGGGTCTCATCCGGAAGCCGCCCGCACGGAACTGAGGAGTCCGCCCGCTTCTCGCGCCGAGGTCCACGCCGGGAGGCACAACGACGGCGGCTCCCTCACGATCACCCCTGACCGGGTGCCCGTCGTCCCGGTCACCTCGGTGACCGGGTAGGTCGCCGTGTCCGCCTGACTGCCGACCTATCAGCCGCTCATGCAGTCCCCTCCCCTGCACACCGCTTCCACGCGGCCTGTCCGAGTCCTGGTGCTCGGCATCCGCCACAGCGAAGTCCTCGGCCGCCGGTGATACCAAAAGACCCCCGGACCAGATGGTCCGGGGGTCTTCTCACTGGTGGGGCTGACTACTCCTCCGGGTCCCACGCGCGGAGCAGGTCGAACAAGCCTGCGTCTCCCTCGATCTGCAGGGAGTCCGCCGGGATACGGTCGTACACGAAGAGAACCAGCTCACTGGCCGTGCCGCGAACGGAGACGCCAGCCGCGTTCGGGCCCTCGTCGGCAGCGGCGACAGGCGTCGTGCCGGGCGCGGAGATACGGGTGGAGCGTGCGCCGTCGCCGTCGACCGTGAGGCGCCAGGAGTGGCCCTCGACGGCGTGGAAGTCGAAGGCAGTGGGCTTGTGCGGCCAGGCACTCGTCGTTGCGACGCAGGTGAACAGGAACTCCTCGACACCGTCGAGTGCCACCTCATCCGGCAGCGGCTCCGGGGCACCCACAGTGACCTGGGCGTCGTAGGTGTGCACCGCGATCTGCTGGAGCTGGTGCCGGGCGACGGCGCCACAGGTCTGCGGCGACTGGACGCACCCCACCACGTCCAGCAACCGCGATCCGGGCCGGCCTCCCGCAGTGCGTCGAGCAGTTGCTCCGTGGACTCCGCCAACCAGGCCAGCAGGGCCTCGCGTTCCCGAGGCCCAGCCGGGGCGCTCTCCGGTGCGGGCACCTGTACGTCGAGGCTGGGCGCGGAGGCGACCGCGGCGCGGAAGGCGCTCGACCGTTCGTCGATCAGTCGCAACAGAACGGGAACGTAAGTGTCGTTGTCACATGGACTCTCTATCACCGTGTTCCGACAACCGGACAGTGATTTTCACAGCCGAGGCGGCGAGCGCGCGGCACGGGCCGGGCGCCCTCAGATGACGCCGTGTCCACATTCTGAAGCCGGATCACGGTTCGCCTCGCCCGGCACACCTGCGGCACCCTGCTGGCCTTTCTGAAGGTGCACCCCAAGGTGGCGCTCAGGCGATCCTTCGGCACAGCCAGATCAGCATGCCATGGACGTCTGCACGCACGTGGTCGGCGACAGTGAGCGGGAAGCGGTCGGCATGCTCGCGGAGCTTTTGGAAGATCCACTCATCGGCTGATGTCAGCCATGGATGTCAAAGACCCCCAGTCGGTATCGGCTGGGGGTCTTTTCACTGGTGGGGCTAACAGGATTTGAACCTGTGGCCTCATCCTTATCAGGGATGCGCTCTAACCAACTGAGCTATAGCCCCGCCGCGCTCTGCGGTGTGTGTCCCGCGCGCTGACCCCTGAAGATTAGCGCACGAGGTGGGAAGTCCCAAAATCGATATCGAGGGCCTCGCGCTGCCCCGCTCCAGGACGCGGTCGCGGCTGTCCCGGGAGCGCAAGAGCGCACCCCGTCCGGGGTGCGCTCTCAGGTCCGGCTCCACCGGACGGCGTGGGGCGCCCAGGGCGCCTGGAGCGGCTTCTACTCGTCCTCGGCCAGCGTCAGCTCGACGCCGCCCACGAAGCCCGCGGAGATGTTGTAGATGAACGCCCCGAGGGTCGCCAGAGCGGTCGCCAGGACCACGTCGATGACCGCGATGACCGTCGTGAAGATCAGGACGTGCGGCAGGGACAGGAACGACTGGAGGTCGAAGCCGTTCGAATCGTTCGAGCCCGTGGCCTCCGAAATCGAGCCGCCGACCGTCGAGAAGACGCCCATGGCGTTCATGACCATCCACAGCACCGCCGACGCCACGATCGTGCAGATGCCGAGCGCGATGGACAGCAGGAAGCTGACCTTCATCACCGACCATGGGTCGGCCTTCGCCACCCTCAACCGCGCCTTGCGGACCTGCGGAGTGGTCCGCGCACCGGTCCGGGGACGGCGTACCGCGCCCGCCGGCGGCTGCGCGGGGTACGCCTGCGGCGGGTGGTAGGGACCCGCCGCCTGCGGGGACGGGCGCTCACCCGGCATGGGGGAGGCCGCCGGCTCGCCCATGCCTGCCGCGGGCGCGGAGCCGGACATCTGCTGCCGGGCTCCCTGGCCCCGCGTCTCCGTCACAGTTCCCCCCTGGGATCCCTGCGTGTCCTGGGAGTGCTCCGAGCCGATGGCGGAGCCATGGCCGCCGCCGTCCGATTCCATGCCGGCCGGTCCGGTGTCCGTGGCTCCGCTCACGCTCACTCACTCCTCGTGCTTACTCGGACGAGGGCGCCTCACCCTCGTCCGTGCCGGTGGCCGTGGTGCCCTCGGCGGTCTCGTCCCCGGTCTCGTCACCGTCGACTTCCTCCGCCTCGCGCCCCGCCTCGGCGTTACGGGCGATACCGACCACGGCATCGCGTTTGCCCAGGTTGATCAGTTGGACGCCCATGGTGTCACGGCCCGTCTCCCTGACCTCGTTGACCCGCGTACGGATCACACCGCCCGACAGCGTGATGGCGAGGATCTCGTCGCTCTCCTCGACCACCAGCGCGCCGACGAGCGAGCCGCGGTCCTCGACGATCTTGGCGGCCTTGATACCGAGGCCGCCACGCCCCTGGACGCGGTACTCGTCGACAGCGGTCCGCTTCGCGTACCCGCCGTCGGTGGCAGTGAACACGAACGTACCCGGCCGTACAACATTCATCGAGAGAAGCTCGTCGCCTTCACGGAAACTCATACCCTTGACGCCCGAGGTGGCACGGCCCATCGGACGCAGCGATTCATCGGTCGCCGTGAAGCGGATCGACTGCGCCTTCCGGCTGATCAGAAGCAGATCGTCATCGGGCGAGACCAGCTCGGCACCGATCAGTTCGTCGTCCGATCCGTCCTCCATCTCCCGGAGGTTGATCGCGATGACACCGCCGGAGCGCGGCGAATCGTAATCCTTCAGAGGCGTCTTCTTCACCAGACCGCCCTTGGTGGCGAGCACCAGGTGCGGCGCGGCCTCGTAGTCGCGGATGGCGAGGATCTCGGCGATCGCCTCGTCCGGCTGGAAGGCGAGCAGGTTCGCGACATGCTGGCCGCGCGCGTCCCGGCCGGCGTCGGGCAGCTCGTACGCCTTCGCGCGGTAGACGCGGCCCTTGTTGGTGAAGAACAGCAGCCAGTGGTGCGTCGTGGACACGAAGAAGTGGTCGACGATGTCGTCCTCCTTCAGCTTTGTGCCGCGCACCCCCTTGCCGCCGCGCTTCTGCGCCCGGTAGTCGTCGGTCTTGGTGCGCTTGACGTAGCCGCCGCGGCTGACCGTGACGACGATGTCCTCCTCGGCGATGAGGTCCTCGATGGACATGTCACCGTCGAAGGGGATCAGCTGGCTGCGGCGGTCGTCGCCGAACTTCTCCACGATCGCGGCCAGCTCCTCGCTGATGATACCGCGCTGGCGCACCGGAGACGCGAGGATCTCGTTGTACTCGCGGATCTTCGCCTGCAGCTCGTCGTGCTCCTGGACGATCTTCTGCCGCTCCAGGGCCGCGAGACGGCGCAGCTGCATCTCGAGGATGGCGTTCGCCTGGATGTCGTCGATCTCCAGAAGGCTGATCAGGCCCTCGCGCGCGATCTCGACGGTGTCGCTGCGCCGGATGAGAGCGATGACCTCGTCGATGGCGTCCAGGGCCTTCAGCAGGCCGCGCAGGATGTGCGCGCGCTCCTCGGCCTTGCGCAGCCTGAAGCGCGTACGGCGGACGATGACCTCGATCTGGTGCGTCACCCAGTGGCGGATGAACGCGTCCAGGGACAGGGTGCGCGGAACGCCGTCGACCAGAGCCAGCATGTTGGCGCCGAAGTTCGTCTGCAGGTCTGTGTGCTTGTAGAGGTTGTTCAGGACGACCTTGGCGACCGCGTCCCGCTTGAGCACGATGACCAGGCGCTGTCCCGTACGGGAGGAGGTCTCGTCGCGGACGTCCGCGATACCGCCGACCTTGCCGTCCTTCACCAGGTCGGCGATCTTCTGCGCGAGGTTGTCCGGGTTGACCTGGTAGGGCAGCTCCGTGACCACCAGGCACTGGCGGTTCTGGATCTCCTCGACCTCGACCACCGCGCGCATGGTGATCGAGCCGCGGCCCGTGCGGTACGCCTCCTCGATGCCCTTGCGGCCGACGACCAGAGCGCCGGTCGGGAAGTCGGGGCCCTTGATGCGCTCGATCAGGGCGTCCAGCAGCTCCTCGTGGGAGGCCTCCGGGTTCTCCAGGTACCACTGGGCACCCGCCGCGACCTCGCGGAGGTTGTGCGGCGGGATGTTGGTCGCCATACCGACCGCGATACCGGCCGATCCGTTGATCAGCAGGTTCGGGAAGCGGGACGGCAGGACGGTGGGCTCCTGGGAGCGGCCGTCGTAGTTGTCCGTGAAGTCGACGGTGTCCTCGTCGATGTCGCGGACCATCTCCATGGACAGCGGCGCCATCTTGCACTCGGTGTAGCGCATGGCGGCGGCGGGGTCGTTGCCCGGAGAACCGAAGTTGCCGTTGGAGTCCACCAGCGGCATCCGCATCGACCACGGCTGCGCGAGGCGGACCAGCGCGTCGTAGATCGAGGAGTCGCCGTGCGGGTGGTAGTTGCCCATGACGTCGCCGACGACACGGGCGCACTTGTAGAAGCCCTTCTCGGGCCGGTAGCCGCCGTCGTACATCGCGTACAGGACGCGGCGGTGCACGGGCTTGAGACCGTCCCGCACATCGGGCAGCGCGCGCGAGACGATGACGGACATCGCGTAGTCGAGATACGAGCGCTGCATCTCCGTCTCGAGCCCGACGGGCTCGATGCGCAGGGTGGTTTCGCCGCCCTCTTCAGGCGTCACGGGAGTGTTCTCGTCGGCCATTGCTGGTGAAGATCCTTCCTGGTGCGGTCAGCTGAGACCGACTCAGATGTCGAGGAAGCGGACGTCCTTGGCGTTGCGCTGGATGAACGCGCGGCGCGCCTCGACGTCCTCGCCCATCAGCACCGAGAAGAGGTCGTCGGCCTGGGCTGCGTCGTCGAGGGTGACCTGGCCGAGGACACGGTGGTCGACGTCCATGGTCGTGACGCGCAGTTCCTCGGCGTTCATCTCGCCGAGACCCTTGAAGCGCTGCACCGAGTCGTCCTTGATGCGCTTGCCGCCCTGACGGCCCAGGTCGATCAGCGCGTCGCGCTCGCGGTCCGAGTACGCGTACTCGAAGTCGTCACGGCCCCACTTGATCTTGTAGAGCGGCGGGCGGGAGAGGAACACGTGTCCGGCCTCGACCAGGGGCCGCATGAAGCGGAACAGGAACGTCAGGAGCAGCGTGTTGATGTGCTGGCCGTCGACGTCGGCGTCCGCCATCAGGATGATCTTGTGATAGCGGAGCTTGGAGATGTCGAAGTCCTCGTGCACACCGGTGCCGAAGGCGGAGATCAGCGCCTGGATCTCCTGGTTCTGCAGGATCTTGTCGATCCGCGCCTTCTCGACGTTGAGGATCTTGCCTCGGATCGGGAGGATCGCCTGGTACTGCGGGTTGCGGCCGGACTTGGCCGAGCCGCCGGCCGAGTCACCCTCGACGATGAAGATCTCGCACTTGGTGGGGTCGTTCGACTGGCAGTCGGACAGCTTGCCCGGCAGCGACGCGGTCTCCAGGAGTCCCTTGCGCCGCGTGAGGTCGCGTGCCTTGCGGGCCGCGACACGCGCGGTGGCCGCCTGGATGGACTTGCGGATGATGTCCGCGGACTCGTTCGGGTTGCGGTCCAGCCAGTCCGCGAGGTGCTCGTAGACCGCCTTCTGGACGAAGGTCTTCGCCTCGGTGTTGCCGAGCTTGGTCTTGGTCTGACCCTCGAACTGGGGCTCGCTCAGCTTGAGCGAGATGATCGCCGTCAGGCCCTCGCGGATGTCGTCGCCGGTGAGGTTGTCGTCCTTTTCGCGCAGCAGCTTCTTGTCGCGCGCGTACTTGTTGATGAGCGAGGTCAGCGCCGCGCGGAAACCCTCCTCGTGCGTGCCGCCCTCGTGGGTGTGGATGATGTTGGCGAACGAGTACACGCCCTCGCTGTAGCCGCTGTTCCACTGCATCGCGACCTCGAGGGAGAGGCTCTTCTCCTTGTCCTCGGCCTCAAGGTCGATCACGGAGGGGTGCACCGCGTCTCCCTTGCGGGAGTTGAGGTACTTCACGAAGTCGACGATGCCGCCCTCGTAGTGGTACGTGACGGTCTTGACCTCGGGGGTCTCGTCCGCACCCGCCTCGTCCGCCTTGGCCGTGGCCTTCGCCGACTCGCGCTCGTCGGTGAGCCTGATCGTCAGGCCCTTGTTGAGGAACGCCATCTCCTGGAAGCGCCGCGAGAGCGTCTCGAAGGAGTACTCGGTGGTCTCGAAGATGTCCGGGTCGGCCCAGAACGTGACGGACGTGCCCGTCTCGGCCGTCTCCTCGTGCTGAGCGAGCGGAGCCGTCGGGACGCCCATCTTGTAGTCCTGCGTCCAGCGGTAGCCGTCGGTCTTGACCTCGACCGACACCTTGCTGGACAGGGCGTTCACCACGGAGACGCCGACGCCGTGCAGACCACCGGAGACCGCGTAGCCGCCGCCGCCGAACTTGCCGCCCGCGTGCAGCACGGTCAGCACGACCTCGACGGCCGGCTTGCCCTCGGAGGGCACGATGCCCACCGGGATGCCTCGGCCGTTGTCGATGACGCGCACCCCGCCGTCGGCCAGGATCGTCACGTCGATGGTGTCCGCGTGGCCGGCGAGCGCCTCGTCCACGGAGTTGTCGACGACCTCGTACACGAGGTGGTGCAGACCGCGCTCACCGGTCGAGCCGATGTACATGCCGGGTCGCTTGCGGACCGCGTCCAGACCCTCGAGGACGGTGATGGCGCTCGCGTCGTACGACGCGGTGGCCTCGCCGCTCGAGGTGGTGTCCGCGCCGCTGGGGTCGGCGTCGGTGGACGGGATGTTCTCGTTGGGGTTGCCGGAATCGGCCACGAAGCGCCCTTTCTGGCACAGCACGAGCCGGGCTCGTCGGCGGGTTGCCGGAGCGGCTGCGGCATGTTGCGTTGGTAAGCCTTGATCAGCGTTGCTCAGCTTTTCCCGGACGGTCCCCAGTAGTGGGGCGGGATTGTCTCCCAGTCTACCGGTAGCGCCGACAGTGATGGGGGTTTGCGGGTACCTGAGTCCGCATGTGCCGCCCTCAACCGGTCTCGCCCGACTCCCCATATACGGAACGGGGCTCCAAGAGGCTCTAAGAGGCACTCAGCGCCTTCGACTGTCAACCCTTGGCTACCGAGGAGTCACGTCCGTGTTCGCGACCGCACGCGGGTACGGCGAAAGGGCCGCCGGAGCCTTGCCACCGGCGGCCTGAGAGGTCGCCGGACAGGCCCTGAGCGTGAAGTACGTCACCCGTACGTGTCGCCGGGACCGGTGCTTCCGGGGGCGCGCAGGGGCCCGTAGCGCTGGACCGGGCCACCAGGACCCTGGACCTTGATCAGCCGGACCGTGCCATGCCCGAGGTCCTCGTTGAGACGCGCGACCAGCTGCGGGGCCAGCAGCCGCAGCTGCGTGGCCCACGCCGTGGAGTCGCACCGCACCGTCAGGACGCGCTCGTCCTCGTCGTACCGCTGGGGTACGCAGTGCCCCGCGAGGCCCTCGCCGACGATCTGCGGCCAGCGGCCCATCACTCCGCCCACCGCGGCGGGGGTCTCCCAGCCGCGCTCGGTGATCAGCCGGTTGATGGCCGCGCCGAGCGCCATCGGGTCACGGCCGTCGGCGCGGGCGCCGGAGCGCAAGCCTCCTCGCCGTGCCTGCTTCTTCTGCTGCGCCGCGTCCCCGCGCGCGCGTGCCTGTTCCTTCGCGGCCCTGAGCGCCACACGCGCGAGGTCCACCCCGGAGAGCTCGGGGGTCTTCTTCGGGGCGGGCTCGGGTGCGGGCTGGTCGGTGCTCATGAGCGCTCCACGGTGCCGTCGGACACGGAATACCGCGCCCCCGACAGAACATGCGGTACGTCGTCCTCGACCGCGGCGGTCACCAGGACCTGCTCCCCCGGCGCGACCAGTTCGGCCAGGCGTTCGCGGCGGCGGGCGTCCAGCTCGGCGAAGACGTCGTCGAGGACGAGCACGGGCTCATTGCCCTCCGCGCGCAGCAGGTCGTACGAGGCCAGGCGCAGCGCCAGCGCGTAGGACCAGCACTCGCCGTGGGACGCGTACCCCTTGGCGGGCAGCTGCCCCAGCTTGAGCAGCAGTTCGTCCCTGTGGGGTCCCACAAGGGTGACGCCGCGCTCGATCTCCTGTTTGCGGGCCCCGGCGAGCGCGTCCATCAGCTGCTCGTAGAGGGCCTCGCGCGTATGGGCCTCGCCCGGGGCGGAGGGCTTGTACTCCAGGGCCACCGGGCCGCCGCCGGGTGCCAGCTGCTCGTACGCCTTGTCGGCGAGCGGCTGAAGGGCGGCGATCAGGTCGAGCCGCTGAGCGAACAGCTCGGCGCCGGCGCGGGCGAGGTGCTGGTCCCAGATGTCGAGGGTGGACAGGTCGAGGGAGCGCCCGCCGTGGCGGCGCGCCAGCGCGGCCGACTTGAGCAGGGTGTTGCGCTGCTTGAGGACCCGCTCGTAGTCGGAGCGCACGCCCGCCATGCGCGGGGAGCGCGCGGTGATCAGTTCGTCCAGGAATCGGCGCCGTTCGCCTGGGTCGCCCTTGACCAGTGCGAGGTCCTCGGGGGCGAACAGGACGGTCCGTACGATGCCGAGCACATCACGCGGTCTGACCTGCGAGGACCTGTTGATACGGGCGCGGTTGGCCTTGCCCGGGTTCAGTTCCAGCTCGATCAGCTGCTGCCGCTCGCCCTGTCTGACCTGCGCGCGGATGATCGCGCGCTCGGCGCCCATGCGGACCAGGGGGGCGTCGGAGGAGACCCGGTGGCTGCCGAGTGTGGACAGATATCCGACGGCCTCGACCAGGTTCGTCTTGCCCTGTCCGTTGGGACCGACGAACACCGTGACGCCCGGGTCGAGCGGGACTTCGACCCGGGCGTAGGAGCGGAAGTCGGCCAGCGACAGATGCGTGACGTGCATGGTCGTTCGCCGACCTCCCCCAGTGGTTGTGGACCGCCGGGCGGTCCTGTGGACTACTTCTTCTCGCTGTGGATCACGTGTTCGTGTCCGTGGATAACTTCTTCGCGACGATCACTTCTTCGCGACGGCGTGGCCGCCGAACTGGTTGCGCAGCGCGGCGATCATCTTCATCTGCGGCGAGTCGTCCTGCCGCGAGCTGAAGCGGGCGAACAGCGAGGCCGTGATCGCCGGGAGCGGTACGGCGTTGTCGATGGCCGCCTCCACGGTCCAGCGACCCTCGCCGGAGTCGGCCGCCCAGCCGCGCAGCTTGTCCAGGTGCTCGTCCTCGTCGAGGGCGTTGACCGCGAGGTCCAGAAGCCAGGAGCGGATGACCGTGCCCTCCTGCCAGGAGCGGAAGACCTCGCGGACGTTCTCCACGGAGTCGACCTTCTCCAGCAGCTCCCAGCCCTCGGCGTAGGCCTGCATCATGGCGTACTCGATGCCGTTGTGGACCATTTTCGCGAAGTGGCCCGCGCCGACCTTGCCCGCGTGCACCGCGCCGAAGTCGCCCTCGGGCTTGAGGGCGTCGAAGACCGGCTGCACCTTGGCGACATCGCGGGCGTCGCCGCCGTACATCAGCGCGTAGCCGTTCTGCAGGCCCCAGACGCCGCCGGAGACGCCGCAGTCGACGAAACCTATGCCCTTGGCCGCCAGCTCGGCGGCGTGCTTCTCGTCGTCCGTCCAGCGGGAGTTGCCGCCGTCCACGACGATGTCGCCGGGCTCCAGGAGTTCGGCGAGCTCGTCGATCGTGGACTGGGTCGGGGCGCCGGCCGGGACCATCACCCACACCACCCGGGGTGCCGCGAGCTTGTCCACAAGCTCTTCGAGGCCCTGGACATCGGCGAGGTCCGGGTTGCGGTCGTATCCGACGACGGTGTGGCCTGCGCGGCGGATCCGCTCGCGCATATTGCCGCCCATCTTGCCGAGGCCGACGAGACCGAGCTCCATCAGGTGTTCCTTAGGGTGCGATGTGGCATGAGGGGCACTTTCGTACCTGTGTCCGAGCCTAGACCCGGACGCTCACGCACATCTGTGGGCATAAGCGCTCAGACGTGGGCCGCGGATGGCGGCCCCTCGCCTGTGCGCGGCCCTCAGCCGCTCAGCCGCACCGGCATGATCAGGTACTTGTACGCCACGTCCGCCTCGGCGTCCATGGCCGGCTTGCCGCTGAGCAGAGCGGGCTTCGTGGACGTCGTGAAGGACAGCTGGGCGACCGGGGAGTCGATCGCGCTCAGACCGTCCAGCAGGAAGGTCGGGTTGAAGGCGATCGAGATGTCGTCGCCCTCCAGGTTGGCGTCGACCCTTTCCACAGCCTGTGCGTCGTCGCTGGAACCGGCCTCCAGGATCAGCACGCCCTGCTCGAAGCTGAGGCGCACCGGTGTGTTGCGCTCGGCGACCAGGGCCACGCGCTTGACGGCCTCCACGAAGGGGGCGGTCTCGATGGTGGCGACCGAGTTGAACTCTGTCGGGAACAGCGTGCGGTACTTCGGGAGGTCGCCCTCCAGCAGACGGGTCGTCGTCCGGCGTCCGGCGCCCTCGAAGCCGATCAGGCCCTCGCCCGAACCCGAGCCCGAAAGCGCCAGGGTGACGCTGTCGCCGCTCGTGAGCGCCTTGGCGGTGTCCAGGAGGGTCTTGGCGGGCACCAGGGCGACGGCGGACGCGTCCGGGTTCTCCGGCTTCCACAGGAACTCACGGACCGCGAAGCGGTAGCGGTCGGTGGAGGCCAGGGTGACAGTGTCGCCCTCGATCTCGATCCGCACACCGGTCAGGACGGGCAGCGTGTCGTCACGGCCGGCGGCGATGGCGACCTGCTGGACGGCGGAGGCGAAGACCTCGCCGGGGACCGTGCCCGTCGCGTTCGGCATCTGGGGCAGGGAGGGGTATTCCTCCACAGGCAGGGTGTGGAGTGTGAACCGCGAGGAGCCGCAGACCACCGTCGCCCGTACACCGTCTGTGGAAATCTCCACCGGGCGGTTGGGGAGGGCGCGGGAGATGTCGGCGAGCAGGCGGCCGGAGACGAGCACCGTGCCCTCCTCGTCGACCTCCGCCTCCACGGACACACGCGCCGAGACCTCGTAGTCGAAGCTGGACAGGCTCAGCTGGCCGTCCTCGGCCTTCAGCAGCAGGCCGGCGAGGACAGGCGCCGGCGGACGAGCCGGAAGGCTGCGCGCCGCCCAGGCCACTGCCTCCGCGAGTACGTCGCGTTCCACCCGGATCTTCACCGTAAGCCGCCTCCTGCTGTTGCCGGCGTTCTCGCCCTGCCTGGCCTTCGTCGTCTGACTCGGTGTCGGGGATCCCTGTGAGGGGAAGGACACCGGGGAACAGTCTGACGCACGGCACTGACAGTAGGTGCCTCTCGGGGTCAAGTCGTGACGAGGGGCAGTCGGGAGCCGGAGAGCGAGTTGTGCACAGGGCCCGCTTCGAAGCGAAATCCCAGCTATCTCTAGTTGGGAGTAGTAGTAGGGCCTGTGGATACCGTGGATAACCGCGTTGTCGCAGGTCAGAGGCGAAATTTTGTCCACTGGTCCTGTGGGTGGAGCCCGTGGACAACCCGGGGTTTCTGTGGAGAACAGAAAGTTCTGCACACCCCGTGCACAGCCTGGGGTCACTTCTCCCCAGTGTCGTCCCCAGCTTTACCCACCTTTCCCACAGGCCAACCCAGCACCTTGGTGTGACGGCTTTCACTCGCGCCGGTGAGAGGGCGCGTCTCGTTGCCGAACAGTGGACAGGCATGTGGAGAAGCTGGGGAACACTGGGGACAACCGGCCGCAGCCTGTGGGTTGCCGGTGGACAACTTCATGCACAGCCTGTGGATCTCCGTTTCGTCCACAACCTGTGGAGATCGTCCATCCACGAATCCACAACCCGCTGAGCTGGGCGGACAGTTCGCCGACCCTGCTGCCTGTGGACACGATCTGGACAACTCCGCAGTCCCCAGGGTGTGGACGGAAGAAAGTCGGCAGATCTGTGGAGAGTGGCCGTAACCCGGCGAGTATTCGAACACCGGGTGTCCCGCGGAAGCGCGGAGTGCGTCCGGCGCCTTGAGCACCAGAACGCGGAAAGGCGCCCTCGGGAGAGTCCCGGGGCGCCCTCGGTGTCGCGCGGGTGCGGCCGTCAGCCGTTCTTGATGCGGTTCGTCAGCTCGGTCACCTGGTTGTAGATGGAGCGCCGCTCGGCCATCAGCGCGCGGATCTTGCGATCGGCGTGCATCACCGTCGTGTGGTCGCGGCCACCGAACTGCGCGCCGATCTTCGGCAGCGACAGATCCGTCAGTTCGCGGCACAGGTACATCGCGATCTGGCGGGCGGTCACGAGCGCACGGCCGCGGGAGGTGCCGCACAGGTCCTCCACCGTGAGCCCGAAGTAGTCCGCGGTGGCCGCCATGATCGCGGTCGCGGTGATCTCGGGAGCCGAGTCCTCGCCTCCGGGGATGAGGTCCTTGAGGACGATCTCCGTCAGACCGAGGTCCACGGGCTGGCGGTTGAGCGACGCGAACGCCGTCACCCGGATCAGCGCGCCCTCCAGCTCACGGATGTTGCGCGAGATGCGGGAGGCGATGAACTCCAGCACCTCCGGCGGGGCGTTGAGCTGCTCCTGCACCGCCTTCTTGCGCAGGATCGCGATCCGCGTCTCCAGCTCGGGCGGCTGGACATCGGTGATCAGTCCCCACTCGAAGCGGTTGCGCAGCCGGTCCTCCAGGGTGACCAGCTGCTTGGGCGGCCGGTCCGAGGACAGCACGATCTGCTTGTTGGCGTTGTGCAGCGTGTTGAAGGTGTGGAAGAACTCCTCCTGGGTCGACTCCTTCTGCGCCAGGAACTGGATGTCGTCGACCAGCAGGATGTCCATGTCGCGGTAGCGCTTGCGGAACGCGTCCGCCTTGCCGTCGCGGATGGAGTTGATGAACTCGTTGGTGAACTCCTCGGAGCTCACATAGCGCACGCGCGTGCCCGGGTAGAGGCTGCGCGCGTAGTGCCCGATCGCGTGCAGCAGGTGCGTCTTGCCGAGCCCCGACTCGCCGTAGATGAAAAGGGGGTTGTACGCCTTCGCGGGTGCCTCGGCGACGGCGACAGCGGCGGCATGCGCGAACCGGTTGGAGGCGCCGATGACGAATGTGTCGAAGAGGTACTTCGGGTTGAGGCGCGCAGTGGGCTCGCCCGGTCCGGTGGCCGGAGCCGGCTGTGCGGCCAGTGGACCCGGGGCGCCGGTGGTGGGGCCCCGCCCGACCGGACCGCCCCTGTGTACCTGGCCGTTGCCGGAGGAGGAGTCCGGCAGCTCGCGCCGGTCGGGCCGTGGCTGGTCGTAGTCGGGACGTGCGCCGTCGTAGTCGGGTCGCGGCTGCTCGTATTCCGGGCGCTGCTGTTCATAGGGCGGCCGGTCCAGCGACTGCGTGCGGTAGTCCGGTGCGGGCGACGCGTAGGGGTCGCGCTCGGGGAAGCCGAGACGCTGCTGCTGCCAGCCGTAGTCGTCCTGACCGGGACGCGGCCAGGCACCGGGCTCGGGACGCTGGTACTCGCCCGGGTAGGCCGGACGCGCGGTGGGCAGCTGGTCGCCGGGGTTGGTGGGGAGCTGTTCCGGGCGCCCGACGCGGTGGCCCTCGACACGATGGCGGCCGTATCCCTCGTAGCCGCCCTGGCCGTCGTACGGGTCGCGGCTCTGATGGGGCGGAAGTTGAGGTTCCTCGTAGCGCGGCTGGGCCGGCGGGGACGCGGCCGGGGGCTCGCCCGCCGATTCGTCGACGGTGATCGCGATACGGATGGGACGGCCGCACTCACGGCTCAGCGTGTCGCTGACGACCGGTGCGAGCCGGCCCTCGAGGACGCCCTTCGCGAATTCGTTCGGCACCGCGAGCAGGGCGGTGTCCGCCACCAGCGCGAGAGGCTGGCAGCGCTTGATCCAGTGCTCGTCCTTGGCCTCGACCCCCGGTCCCCGCCCCTCACCGAGAAGCTGCTCGAGTACTCGCGGCCACACTGCGGCAAGATCGGCGGGTACGTCAGCCACAGGGCACGCTCTCTCACAGGTCCCACGAACGTGTGGTCGCGGGAGTGTCGGGATCCAAATCGGATGGGGCAGGGACAACGGAACGAATCGGAGTCCAGCCACGGTAGTCAGGGCAACCGGTACGGTTCAAGTTGTTGTCCCCAGCCTGTGGACAAGTGTCTCCCACGGGTCGTTGGTTTGACCGGATGGCGTAGCCCCGCGTACCGTGACCAGGTCGAGTTGTCGATGGCTGCTGCCGCCTGCCTCCGATGGGCACAGATCACGCTTCAGTGTTCCGACCAGGGCACATTTCGGTGATCGGGAAGCGGTGCACTCGGGCGTATTGCGAGCTACTCGTGGGCGCACGGTGACAGCCAGACGACACCCCGCCAACCGTCGAATCATTTCTGGAGCCCCCGAGTGAGCAAGCGCACCTTCCAGCCGAACAACCGTCGTCGCGCGAAGACCCACGGCTTCCGGCTGCGTATGCGCACCCGTGCCGGCCGCGCCATCCTGGCGTCTCGCCGCGGCAAGGGTCGCGCCCGCCTGTCCGCCTGATCGCGTACAGGTCATGACGTGCTGCCTACCGAGCATCGGCTGAGGCGGCGCGAGGACTTCGCGACCGCGGTACGCCGAGGACGTCGGGCCGGACGCCCGCTTCTCGTCGTCCACCTTCGCAGCGGTGCCACGGACCCGCACGCGCCTGGGGAGAGCGCTCCCCTGACGCGTGCGGGTTTCGTCGTGAGCAAGGCCGTGGGTGGAGCGGTCGTACGCAACAAGGTGAAGCGCAGGCTTCGCCATCTGATGCGTGACCGAGTGGCCCTGTTGTCCCCCGGTAGCCTTGTAGTCGTACGAGCGCTGCCCGGTGCGGGTGACGCCGACCAAGCACAGCTGGCCCGAGACCTGGATGCCGCCCTTCAACGGCTACTGGGAGGAGGGGGCGCGCGATGAAGTACCCGCTGCTGGCTCTGATCAAGCTCTACCAGTGGACGATCAGTCCGCTGCTCGGGCCGGTCTGCAAGTACTACCCCTCGTGCTCCCACTATGGCTACACGGCCATAGACCGGCACGGTGCGATCAAGGGGACGGCACTCACCGCCTGGCGCATCCTGCGGTGCAATCCGTGGTCGCTCGGTGGTGTGGACCATGTCCCGCCACGCAAGCGTCCGCGGTGGCACGAAATGCTGCGTGGCGCCTGGCGTGCACGCAAGGGCGGGCCCTCCGCCGCTGAACCGGCCACCGAGGGGGACGCCCCCTCGAGCCCGGTCGCAGAGACCTCGTCCCATGCCCAAGGAGCATGATTAGTGGACACGATTGCCAGCCTCTTCAGCTTCATCACCACACCCGTCTCCTGGGTCATCGTCCAGTTCCACTCGGTGTACGGGAAGATCTTCGGTCCCGACACGGGCTGGGCCTGGGGCCTGTCCATCGTGTCCCTGGTGATCCTCATCCGTATCTGCCTGATCCCGCTCTTCGTGAAGCAGATCAAGGCAACCCGGGCCATGCAGACGCTCCAGCCCGAGATGAAGAAGATCCAGGAGCGCTACAAGAACGACAAGCAGCGCCAGTCCGAAGAGATGATGAAGCTGTACAAGGACGCGGGCACCAACCCGCTCTCCTCGTGCCTTCCCATCCTGGCGCAGTCCCCGTTCTTCTTCGCCCTGTACCACGTGCTCAACGGCATCGCGTCGGGCAAGACCATCGGCGTCATCAACCAGCCGCTGCTCTCCAGCGCCCAGAAGGCCCACATCTTCGGCGCCCCGCTGGCCGCCAAGTTCCTCGACGGCGCCGACACGGTCCAGAAGCTCGGCGCCTCGCTGACCGACGTCCGTGTCGTCACCGCGATCATGATCATCCTGATGTCGGCGTCGCAGTTCTACACACAGCGACAGCTGATGACGAAGAACGTCGACACCACGGTGAAGACGCCGTTCATGCAGCAGCAGAAGATGCTGATGTACGTCTTCCCCATCATGTTCGCCTTCTTCGGCATCAGGTTCCCGGTCGGTGTCCTCGTCTACTGGCTGACCACCAACGTGTGGACCATGGGCCAGCAGATGTATGTGATCCACAACAACCCGACCCCGGGTTCCAAGGCCCAGGCCGCCTACCTGGAGCGCCTGACCAAGCACGTCGAGCACCACGGCAAGATCCGCAAGCGGAGCGAGAAGGACATCGTCAAGGCGATCGTCGCCAAGGGCCGCGAGCGCAACGAGTTCGAGCGCAAGTTCATCAACAGCCTGAGCAAGGCGGGCCTCGCCGCCCAGCCCGACGGCACCGTGGAGAAGGGCGAGGCGGTGGCCGTCGCGACCGCCGAGGACGGTACGCCCCTCACCGACGTGGCTCCCAAGCGTCAGCAGCCCAAGCGTCAGACCAAGGCCCAGCGCCAGTCGGGCGGTGCAAAGGCCGCCGACGAGCCGGGTACGCCGTCCACGTCGCTCAGCAAGTCCGACGAGCCCGAGGACGCCAAGCCGGAGAGCCCCACGCAGGCCGGTGGCGCCAAGAAGTCGGCTTCCCAGCCCGGCAACGGCGCGCGCAGCAAGGCCCAGTCCGGCCGCAAGGGTCCACAGCGGCCCAAGTCCCCGTCCAAGAAGTAAGCGTCCAAGAAGTAAGAAGGAGTCCATCCCGTGACGGAAGGCACCACCTCCGCCGCTGCCGAGGGCGCAGACACCCTGAACCGCCTGGAGCAGGAGGGCGAGATCGCGGCGGACTACCTCGAGGGTCTGCTCGACATCGCCGATCTCGACGGTGACATCGACATGGACGTCGAGGCCGACCGCGCGTCCGTGTCGATCATCAGCGACGCCGGCAGCCGTGATCTGCAGAAGCTGGTCGGCCGGGACGGCGAGGTGCTGGAAGCGCTCCAGGAGCTCACGCGCCTGGCAGTGCACCGGGAGACCGGTGACCGCAGCCGGCTGATGCTGGACATCGCGGGCTACCGTGCCAAGAAGCGCTCGGAGCTCTCGGAGATCGGAGCCGAGGCGGCGGCTGCGGTGAAGAGCACCGGTGAGCCCGTGAAGCTCAAGCCGATGACGCCGTTCGAGCGCAAGGTGGTGCACGACGCGGTCAAGGCCGCGGGGCTGAACAGCGAGTCCGAGGGCGAAGAGCCGCAGCGGTTCGTCGTCGTGCTGCCCGCCTGATCCGGTCAGAAAGTTTTTCCGGCCCCGTCTGTAGCGCAGACGGGGCCGAACTTTGTCAGCCTGGTAGTCCTCGCGGCTGTGGTCCTGAGCGGTCCCGGCAGCCGGTGGTCCCTGATAAGCCCTGGTGTTCTGCGCTCAGTGCGCTCATGCGGTACGGAAGGACGGTCCCCGTGACGGAGGCAGCAGAGCTTCCCCCTGCGCCCGAGCAGGCACGCGACGTGTTCGGTGATCGCTTCGCGGATGCGGTCCGCTACGCGGAGCTGCTCGCCGAGGCAGGTGTGCAGCGAGGTCTGATCGGCCCACGGGAAGTGCCCCGGCTGTGGGAGCGGCACATCTTGAACTGTGCTGTGCTCTCGGAGGTCGTCCCCGAGGGGGTGACCGTGTGCGATGTAGGCTCGGGTGCCGGACTGCCGGGAATCCCGCTCGCACTCGTCCGTGACGACCTCAGGATCACGCTGCTCGAGCCCCTGCTGAGGCGCACCAACTTCCTCACCGAAGTCGTCGAGCTGCTGGGGCTCGATCATGTGACCGTCGTCCGTGGTCGCGCGGAAGAGGTCATGGGCACACTTCCTCCGGTCCATGTCGTGACCGCACGTGCCGTCGCGCCGCTGGACCGGCTGGCCACCTGGGGCATTCCACTGCTGCGTCCTTACGGGGAAATGCTGGCGCTCAAGGGCGACACTGCGGAAGAGGAGCTGAAGAGCGCGGCCACCGCTCTGGCCAAGCTCGGAGCCGTGGGGACATCGGTTCTGCATGTCGGCGAGGGAGTCGTGGAGCCGCTGTCGACAGTGGTGCGCGTAGAGGTCGGGGAGAGCCCGGGCGGCGTGCGCTTTGCGGCGAAGCGAGCGAAGGCGGCCCGGACAGGACGGGTGCGCCGCCGACGTTGACCGCCGTGGTGCGGCGGCAGGTGTGACGCGGAGGCCGGGTGGCTGGCGATTCGTCTGCCTGGCCGACTGCGGCCGGCTGTGGCCGATCCAACCCGTCTTATGCGGCATAAGCTGTCAAAACCGCGCATCTCGGAGAGTCGTATCTCGGAGTGTCGCGGAGATTCGGCCGGAGCTGCTGTGCATCGTGTTTCACGTGAAACGTCGCTCACTCCTGCACGGCATCATCAGTCGAGGCCGGGCCGCGGCCGAACCCCGAGAGCGTAAGCCCCTTGGATCCCCCAGGGGTCCGTCCACTCGTGGTACTTCGTCCCCGCGCAAGGGCGCGGAGTTGTCCACAGAGGTGGATTTCTCCACAGAAGAACAGACCTCACTGGTTCACGACCCCAAAGGCATGGGAGGCTCTGTTCATAGCGAGCCTGAAGTCGAGGAGAGTGAATCCTTGCGGTCCGACGCCAACATCGCGGGACCGATGACCGATCCGGTCCCCGGTCCCCGTACCGAATCGATGGGGGAGGATGTTTCACGTGAAACACCGCCCCCGATGGACGACACTCCCATCGGTCGCGCCGCCCAACTTGCCGTGGAGGCGATGGGCCGAGCCGGTGAAGGCTTGCCACGGCCCGAGCAGACCCGTGTCATGGTGGTCGCCAACCAGAAGGGCGGGGTCGGCAAGACCACGACGACGGTGAACCTCGCTGCGTCTCTCGCCCTGCACGGTGGCCGAGTCCTGGTGGTCGACCTCGACCCTCAGGGAAATGCGTCCACCGCCCTGGGAATCGACCACCACGCCGAAGTCCCGTCCATCTACGACGTGCTGGTCGAGAGCAGGCCCCTGGCAGAGGTCGTCCAGCCGGTCCCGGATGTCGAAGGTCTCTTCTGTGCTCCGGCGACGATCGATCTCGCCGGTGCCGAGATCGAGCTGGTATCCCTGGTGGCTCGGGAGAGCCGGCTGCAGCGGGCGATCCAGGCGTATGAGCAGCCGTTGGACTACATCCTCATCGACTGCCCGCCCTCACTGGGACTGTTGACGGTCAATGCGCTGGTCGCCGGCCAGGAAGTGCTCATTCCGATCCAGTGCGAGTACTACGCCCTGGAAGGACTGGGCCAGTTGCTCCGCAATGTCGACCTGGTCCGAGGGCATCTCAACCCCTCCCTGCATGTGTCGACCATCCTGCTCACCATGTACGACGGACGGACGCGTCTGGCGTCCCAGGTCGCGGAAGAGGTGCGCACCCACTTCGGTGACGAGGTCCTGCGGACGAGCATTCCTCGCTCCGTCCGTATCTCCGAGGCTCCCAGCTACGGGCAGACGGTATTGACCTACGATCCTGGATCGAGTGGCGCACTCTCCTATCTTGAGGCGGCACGTGAAATCGCGCTGAAGGGTGTTGGCGTCCACTATGACGCGCAGCAGGCCCACGTCGGCGCACAGACGGAACAGAGCATGGTGGAGGGGATCCAGTGAGCGAGCGACGGAGGGGGTTGGGTCGTGGCCTGGGCGCGCTGATCCCTGCTGCCCCGACAGGTGAGAAGGCGGCCGCTCCGGGTGGGGCGGGGAGCGGTTCGTCCACCTCGGCGGCGGCAACGCTGACGACCGACCGCGGCGTCGCGGCCGCGAAGGTGGCGACGCTTCCGGCTGTTTCACATGAAACAGAGGAGCCCTCGGCGCACGAAGCCACCGAGACCTCCATGCCACCCCTCGGTGCCCACTTCGCCGAGCTGCCCCTGGACTCCATCACCCCGAACCCCCGGCAGCCTCGTGACGTCTTCGACGAGGATGCCCTCGCCGAGCTGATCACCTCCATCAAGGAGGTCGGTCTTCTCCAGCCCATCGTGGTGCGGCAGGTGGGCTCGGGACGCTACGAGCTGATCATGGGTGAGCGCCGCTGGCGGGCGTGCCGTGAGGCGGGCTTGGAGTTCATTCCGGCGATCGTGCGGGCTACGGACGACGAGAAGCTCCTTCTGGACGCCCTGCTCGAGAACCTGCACCGGGCCCAGCTGAATCCGCTGGAAGAGGCAGCCGCCTATGACCAGCTCCTCAAGGACTTCAACTGCACCCACGATCAGCTCGCGGACCGAATCGGCCGGTCGCGGCCTCAGGTTTCCAACACCCTGCGGCTGCTGAAGCTGTCGCCGGCGGTCCAGCGCCGGGTTGCCGCCGGGGTGCTCTCCGCGGGCCACGCTCGGGCGCTGCTGTCCGTCGAGGACTCGGAGGAGCAGGACCGGCTCGCCCATCGGATCGTCGCCGAGGGTCTGTCCGTGCGGGCTGTGGAAGAGATCGTCACCCTCATGGGGTCTCGGCCGAAGAGCGCACCCCGTGCCAAGGGACCGCGCGCCGGTGCTCGGGTGTCCCCTGCGCTGAGTGACCTCGCGACCCGGCTCTCGGACCGCTTCGAGACCCGGGTGAAGGTCGACCTCGGCCAGAAGAAGGGAAAGATCACCGTCGAGTTCGCGTCGATGGAGGATCTTGAGCGAATCCTCGGTTCGCTCGCCCCGGGAGAGGGACCTGTCCTTCAGAGGAGCCTTCTCGACGACGCCTCCGAGGAATCCGAGGACTGAGTCTCCGCGGGTGGCTCGACGTTCCGGCCAGTAGGCCAGGAGAGCGGATCGTGTCCGGTGTGTACCGGAACACGGTCCGCTCTTTGCTTTCACTCTGTATCGATGGAATCGCATCATGGATACGATGCGCTCGGGTATGGCGCATCCACCTGGCAGGACCTTCATCGGGGAGGCGGGGCCATGCGAACCATGAGCCGTACCGGACTGCTGACCGCGGGCCTGAGCCTGGGAGCGGTCGGCGGGTTCGTCGGCAGCCTGCTCAGGGAGCGGAGCACTCTCACAGCCGCCCGCGACGCCGCGGGCGAAGGAAGCGAGGAACAGCCTTCATGGGGCGTCGGCTCGTACCGCTCACGCTGGACAACCTTCCGGATCTTCCCAGCCGCTGTCGCGCGTGTGTCTTCTGGGAACTGGACCCAGTCAGCGGTGAGGCCGCGGTAACGGCCGGAACCGCCGCATTGGAGAAGGAGTCGTGGATCTCCGCCGTCCTGCTGGACTGGGGGTCCTGCGGCCGGGTGGTCTATGTGGACGACGTACCGGTGGGCTTCGTGCTGTACGCACCGCCCGCCTATGTCCCGCGGTCCACGGCATTTCCCACGAGCCCGATATCGCCGGATGCGGTGCAGCTGATCACCGCCTTCGTCATGCCCGGATATCAGGGGCAGGGACTCGGTCGTGTGATGGTCCAGACGGTCGCCAAGGACCTGCTGCGTCGGGGCTTCAAAGCGATCGAGGTGTTCGGCGACGCCCGCTGGAAGGAACCGGCGTGTCTGCTGCCCGCCGAGCATCTGCTGGCGGTGGGCTTCAAGACGGTGCGCACACATCCGAGGCATCCGCGGCTGCGGTTGGAGCTGCGTACGACGCTCTCTTGGAAGGAAGACGTCGAGCTGGCGCTGGACCGGCTTCTGGGAGCCGTACAGAAGGAGCCGGTGTTGCGCCCGCTGTGAGGGCTCGGCGGCGCGCTCGTGGCTGATCCTGGCTTCCGCTTCCCGAGGCATGCGATGTGACATGCGAATGGGCCAGCCCCCCGAGGGCTGGCCCATTCGTGTTTCACGTGAAACATCACCGCCTTGGCCGCGGCGCCGTCTACTCGGCGATGAAGTCCTCGAGGTCACGGACGATCGCGGCCTTCGGCTTGGCGCCGACGATGGTCTTGGCGACCTCGCCGCCCTGGTAGACGTTCAGGGTCGGGATCGACATGACACCGTACTTGGCGGCCGTGGCGGGGTTCTCGTCGATGTTGAGCTTGACGACCTCGATCTTGTCGCCGTACTCGGCAGCGATGGCCTCGAGTGACGGGGCGATCTGGCGGCACGGACCGCACCAGGCAGCCCAGAAGTCCACCAGGACAGGCTTGTCACTCTTGAGGACGTCCTGCTCAAAGGTGCTGTCGGTTACGTTCTTGAGGGTGCCGGCCACGGCGGGCTCCTTAACTCGGTGGTGCGGTGGGGGTGATCGGAAGGGGATCAGGCGGAGGCCTTCTCGGCTTATGCCTGCTGCTCGCTGTCGGCGAGGGCAGCGAGGAAGCGCTCGGCGTCGAGGGCGGCGGAGCAACCGGTGCCGGCCGCGGTGATCGCCTGGCGGTAGGTGTGGTCGACGACGTCGCCGGCGCCGAAGACGCCAGTGACGTTGGTCCGGGTCGTGGGAGCTTCCACCTTGAGGTAGCCCTCGTCGTCGAGGTCGAGCTGTCCCTTGAAGAGTTCGGTGCGTGGGTCGTGGCCGATCGCGATGAACAGGCCGGTCACCGGCAGCTCGCTGAGCTCTCCGCTCTTCAGGTTGCGCAGCGTCAGGCCCTCCAGCTTCGGGCTGCCCTTGATCTCAGCCACCTCGCTGTCCCAGACGAACTTGATCTTCGGGTCGGCGAAGGCGCGATCCTGCATCGCCTTGGAGGCGCGCAGGGTGTCACGGCGGTGGACGATGGTCACGGACTTGGCGAACCGGGAGAGGAAGGTGGCCTCCTCCATCGCGGTGTCACCGCCGCCGATCACGGCGATGTCCTGGTCCTTGAAGAAGAAGCCGTCACAGGTGGCGCACCACGAGACTCCGCGCCCCGAGAGGGCGTCCTCGTTCGGCAGGCCCAGCTTGCGGTGCTGGGAGCCAGTGGCGACGATGACCGCCTTGGCCATGTGGACCGTACCCGTGGTGTCCGTGACGGTCTTGATCTCGCCGTTGAGGTCGACGGAGACGATGTCGTCCGGAACGAGCTCGGCGCCGAAACGCTCGGCCTGGGCCCTCATGTTGTCCATGAGCTCAGGTCCCATGATGCCGTCCTGGAAGCCGGGGAAGTTCTCCACCTCGGTGGTGTTCATCAACGCGCCACCCGCGGTAACGGCACCCTCGAACACCAGCGGCTTGAGCGATGCGCGGGCGGTGTACAGCGCGGCTGTGTAGCCGGCGGGCCCGGAGCCGATGATGATCACGTTACGGACGTCGCTCACGGCTTGATTCCTCGTCTCTGGGGACTGCTGCTGCTCTGTGGAGGTTGGCTCGGTACTTCCACCCCACCCAACGGATCCTAAGGGGCCCGCATTCCCGGTGTGTCCGGGCACACGGAGCCGTGTCACCGCACACAGTTGCCAAGCGGGGCGCGGACAGAAACTCTCCGATGCGGGTGGCCTCAGGACCGGCTGTACGAGGTGGTCAGAAGTACCTTGCCAGGAGAGGCCGATGCCTGCTTCACACATGTGGAGTCGATCAGGTAGGCCGTGACCTTGGTGCTGTCGGAGGCATCGGGAGTCACGACGAGGTAGACGGTCGTTCCCCGGTACACCCCCTGATCGGCGGCGAGCGCGGTCTGGCCGGTGTGCAGGGCCTGTTCGATACAGGTGGGAAGGGCGACGCTGGTGTCCTGGAACGTCTGGTTGGGGCGCATGCCCTGTGACCCCGTGGTACCGGGCTCCGATTCGGCCCCCCACGGCTTGGCACTGCTGGACCGGCCACCCTTCCTCGTCGCGAGCAGGTCCGTCACCTGCCCCTGCAGAGTGCCCGGGGAGTAGGTGTGCGCCGCATCCGTGCGGGGCTGGGAGGCCTGCGGGGAGCTGCCCGAGCCGTTGTCACCCAGCGTCTGGACCAGCAGCGTACCCAGGCCAAGGGCCGCTGCCGCGACGGCGGTCCCCAGCACGAGAACCCTGCGACCACTCCGGCGCGTCCGTGTGGCCCGCCCTGGTCCGGTGGCCGCGCGGGAGTGGCCCGAGGGGCGGTCGACCGGGGATGAGGGCGATGTTTCACGTGAAACATGCGCGGTGGGCGATGCCGACGCAAGGGCGTCCTCGGCGGTGGCCCCGGCGCCCAGCAGGGCCTCAGCGGCGAGGGCGGCGTCGATACGGCTCGCCACGTCGGCGGGCATCCGTGCCGGCTCCGGCAGGGTGCCGAGGAGATCGCGGATCTCCCTGAGCGAGCCGTATACGTCGGTGCAGAGAGGGCAGCTGTCCAGGTGCTGCCGTACGTCCGTGGTGCGGGACGCGGGGAGAAGACCTTCACTGAGGTCGGAGAGCTCCTCGACATCCGGATGTCCGGCTGTGTCGGTCGTGGATGTCACGCTCGTCCACCTCCGCCCTTCACAGCAGCTGAATCGCTTTGCCCTGCATCCTGTGGTCCCGCTGCGGGTGGGACGGATGGCTTCTGCGTCCGGTTCCGTCCGCCGCCCGACTTCTTGTCGTCACCGCTGCCGTCCTCCTTGCGCAGATGTGTCAGCAGCGGCAGCAGTCTGGCTCTGCCACGCGCGCAGCGGCTCTTCACCGTCCCGGTCGGCACATCGAGGATGCGTGCGGCCTCCGCCACCGGATAGCCCTGCATGTCGACCAGTACGAGGGCAGCCCGCTGTTCGGTCGGCAGGGCGCCCAGGGCTTCCACCACTTCCCTGTGGAGATCATTGCGTTCGGCTGGAGCGGAGGCCGATTCATGCGGCTCCAGGAGCTGTTCCAGCCGTTCCGTGTCATCGACCGGTGAGGTCTTCCTGGACGCGGCCTTACGGGCGCGGTCCAGGCAGGCGTTGACCGTGATCCGGTGCAGCCATGTCGTGACGGCCGACTGGCCGCGAAAGGTGTGGGCGGCCCGGTAGGCGGACACAAAGGCGTCCTGGACGGCGTCGGCGGCCTCCTCGCGGTCCCCCAGCGTCCTCAGGGCCACGGCCCAGAGCCGGTCGCGGTGCCGCCGCACGAGCTCACCGAAGGCTTCGGGATCGCCACTGACATGACGGGCGAGGAGGTCCTGATCGCTTGCGTCGCCGTATCCGGCTTCATCCGCCATCGGACCCCCTCCCCATCAACGCGTACTCAGCCCGTGAACTTCGTTTCGGTGATCGCCTGCCGGTAGCCGGCGCCGGTGTATCCGTCCGAGCCCGAGTACGGCAAGGCCGTGATCCACACCAGGACGTACTGGGTCTTCACCGGCTCGGCGATCTTCACCGTGGCGGTGGTCCCGCTTGTGGTCACGGTGCCGATCTTCTTCATCGAGTCCAGCGACGGCGGTGTCAGCGAATCGGCCGCGTAGAGATCGATCGTCGTGTGGTCGCCGCCGTAGAGCAGCCCGATGGAAGCCGTGGCGGGCTTCTGTCCCGAACCGAGGTCGTACATGATGCCCACACCCGGCTTGTACGGTGCGAGGGCCGGACCGTCCACGAAGGTACTGGTCTTCCAGTACGTCGAGGGGTTGTGGTCGTACGTCTTGTCGACGTCGCCGGGGTGCTGGGCGTCGGGCTTGGCGACAAACTCCTTGGCACCCTTGATCGTTATCGACGCGGCCGGCTTGGGAGCGATGCCGTTCTTGTCGCCGCCGTCCGTCGTGTGCGTCCGGTTCGTGTTCTCCGGCTTGCCGTTGTCCATCAGGGCCTCGGCGAGCTGCCAGCTGCCGAGGCCCAGTGCTGCGATGAGCAGGGCCGAGACGGCCCACTTGAGGGCTCTGCCGGTGGGGCTCTGCAGCGGGGGCGGCGGGACGGGCACGGCCTGGGTGGCGCCCGGACGGGCCGTGGAACGCCCGTAGGTGCCCTGCTGGTACGTCGTGCGCTGATACTCGGGCGGGGCCGTGAAAGTGGTCTCCGGCGGCCGGATGCGCGGCATCTCGCCGATCGCCTTCACCAGTTCCTCGGGCGTCGTGCACGGGGACTCATGGCGTGAGGCGGTGGCGCCGTTGTTGGCCAGCGCCCGCATGGAGAGCTCGGAAAGACCGCGATGGACGCCGGCACGCACCTGATCGGGAGCGATCAGGCCGACGCCCTTGGGCAGCCCGGACAGACCGTAGGCGTCGCTCTCGTAAGGCCAGCGCTGGGTGAGGGCGGAGTACAGGAGAGCCCCGATGGCCTCCGTGTCGGTCCGCTGCGGGGTGTCGGAGCTGATGCCGCGCAGAGCGGCGTTCACGGCGAGCCCTCGGATACGCCACTGGCCGGACGAGGCGCGCAGCACGGTGCCCGGGTTCAGACGCAGATGGGAGAGCCCCTCACGGTGGGCGGCCGCCATCGCCTGGGAGACCTGCGTGGCCATGTGGTAGGCGTCGTGCGCCTCCAGCGGCCCCGACGACAGCAGCGTGGTCAGCTCGGTGGCATCGGGCAGCCACTCGTGCACCACATAGACGAGATCGTTTTCCTCCACCGCGTCCAGGACCTGCACGAAACGGGGATCACCGAGGAGGGCGGACGAGCGCGCCGCGGCGAGCACGGAGCGTGCCCGTGAGTGGTCCGCCGGCAGTATGTGCACACCGACGGCGCGGCGGAGTTTCTCGTCCATGGCGCGCCAGCTGCTGAATCCGTCCAGACGGGTGACGCACTCCTCGAGGCGGTAGCGTCTGGCAAGCTTGTGGCCGCTGTGCAATTCGGGCGGCGAGGTCTTCCCGGGGCGCTCTGCCGCAGCGCTCCCCTGTACCTCGTCGCTGTCCGTGTCCCGCTCCCGGTCCTGGGTCACCCCGTCGGACGTGGACTGGTCCGCCTTGGCGGTCAGCGGCTCGTCACCGCTGTTGTCTGCCACGTCGACGGCAGCCGTGCTCCGTTCCGCCACCGTCGTTCCTGCCTCCCCATCCGTTGCGCGCTGTCCGACGCAGAAACCAATTGTGCCCATAGTCCGCCGCTATGCACGACACACGGCGGCGGACGATGGTTGTGCGCGTACCCCCGCCTCAGCGCCCCAGGCGCCCGCGCACCATTCCGACCATTGAGTTGAGTTCCTCGATGCGCATCTTCCGTGCGGCGACGTAGAAGACGCCCAGCAGCAGGGCCCCGCCGCCGATCAGGGCGAGGAACGAGCCGCCGGCACCCTGCCCCAGCGTTTGGCCGACCTCGTAGCAGACCGCGCCGCTCAGCAGCACCGCGGGCACCGAGGCGATCCCGAGCCGCGCGTACGTACGCATCACCCGGGCACCGTCCAGATCGCCGCCCAGCCGCTTGCGCAGCCGGGCCCAGGCGACACCGACACCGATCGCGTAGGCGAGGCCGTACGAGGCCGCCATCCCGATCACGGCCCAGCGGGCCGGGAGCAGGAGGTAGCAGGCTGCCGAGGCGCCCGCGTTCACGGCGGCCACGATGACCGTGTTGTAGAAGGGGGTGCGGGTGTCCTCGTACGCGTAGAACGCGCGGAGGACGACGTACTGCACGGAGTACGGGATCAGGCCGAGGCCGAAGGCCATCAGCATGTACCCCATGTTGGTGGCGGCGCCGGTGCCTGAGGACCCGAAGATCAGGGTGCACATCGGGATGCCGAGTGCGATGAAGCCGAAGGCGATCGGCACGATCGCCACGGCCGTGGTGCGCAGGCCCTGGGAGATGTCGTCGCGGACGGCACCCGCGTCGCCCTCCGAGGCGGAGCGCGAGATGCGCGGCAGCAGGGCGGCCATCAGGGAAACGGTGATGATCGCCTGCGGGAGGCCCCAGATCAGCTGAGCGTTGGCGTAGGCGGCGAAGCCGGTGCCCTCGACGGGAGATGCCTTGCCCGCGGCCGTGGACAGCTGGGACACCACGATCGCGCCCGCCTGGTTGGCGAGGACGAACAGGATGGTCCACTTGGCGAGGGTGGCCGCCTTGCCCAGACCGTGGCCCTTCCAGTCGAAGCGCAGCCGCAGCCGGAACCCGGTCTCCCGCAGATACGGGATCATCGCGACGGCCTGGACCACGAGCCCGAGCAGGACACCGGCGCCGAGCAGGCGCTGGCCGTCCGGCGGGATGGTCGTGACCTTCATCCCGGAGTTCGCCGCGGAGCCGTACACCCAGATGAACATGCTGAGCGTCACGATGATCACGATGTTGTTCAGGACCGGGGTCCACATCATCGCGCCGAACTTTCCGCGGGCGTTGAGGATCTGCCCCATCACCACGTGGATGCCCATGAAGAAGATCGAGGGCAGGAAGTAGCGGACGAAGGTCACGCCGACCGCGTCGGCCGCCGGGTCGCTGGCGACGGGGTCGGACAGCAGACGGATGAGGAGCGGCGCGGCGAGGATCGTGACCACGGTGAGTGCGCCCAGCGCAACCATGACCAGGGTGAGCAGCCGGTTCGCGTACGCCTCGCCGCCGTCGTCGTCCTCCTTCATGGCACGCACGAGCTGCGGGACGAAGACGGAGTTGAGGCCGCCTCCGACGGTCAGGATGTAGATCATCGTCGGCAGCTGGTAAGCGACCTGGAAGGTGTCGCCGAGCAGACCCACACCCAGTGCGGACACGATCAGCGCCGAGCGGATGAAGCCGGTGAGCCGGGAGACCATCGTGCCCGCCGCCATCACGGCGCTGGACTTCAGCAGGCCCGAGGCCCGTCCGCCCTTCTTCCCGGCCGGTGCTTCCCCGGGGACCGCCTCGGGGGCGGCCGCGGGCGCCGACGCGGGTACGGAGGCCGCTCCGGGGGCGGCGGCGTAAGCCCGTTCCTGCGCGGACATGGGGGCAGCGTAGGCGGATCCCGCGTACTGACCCGCGGGGCTCTGGCCGGGGGACGGTGCGTAGGCCGGGCCGGGCACCGCCGGCCGCTCCGTGTACTGCCGGCCGCCGCCCTGCTGCTGGTCCCGGAAGAGATGCGCGAAGGCATCCGGTTCGTGGTGCTCCTCGCCGGCCCGGGCGGCCTGGTCGTCGGCGCCCGTGAACTGCGCCGTGCGGGGGTCGCCGTACGCCAGGTGCTGCGAGGGCCCCTCCGGCTCCGGCGCGGACGGCCGCGTCCACATCCGGGGGTCCGGGGCGTACGGCGGCGTCTGCGGCTGCGCGTGGGGGGGATGCTGCTGATACGTGCCAGGCGCCGGCTGCGGGTGCGCGGCACGGTCGTAGAAGGCCTCGGCCACCGGATCCTGGGCAGTGAGGTCCTGTGCCCCGTAGGGGTCCTGACCGTAGGCGTCCTGGGGGTACGCGTCCTGGGGATAGGCGTCCTGGGGATAGGCGTCCGTCTCGGGTCCTGAGTCCATCCGTGAGGGCTGTCCGTGCTCTCCGTGCTCGTGCGGCGGCGGGCCCTCGGGGTAGCCCGAGCCGCCCGCGGCGCTCCGGCCGCGGTCACCGTCGTACGGCGCGTTCATGGTTGCCCCACCTCATTGTCACCAGGCTCACCGGCCACGACATCGCTCAACGGTCCACTCTCTCACCCGTGCCGGAGGGGTCGGTGCTTTCCGGTGCGGTGTCCGCTGCCGGGTCACTCGGCTGCTCCGGGTCGTCTGCCCCGGTGTGCGTATCCGACTCCTGTTCGGGTTTCTCCGCGGAACCTACCGTGTCCCCAGTGTCTACGGTGCCGTCCGCGGACTCGTTCAGGCCCTCCCCCTGCGGGGCGGCGTCCGGGTCCTCGGAACCGCTGTCCGGCTCCTCCTCGGCCTGGCGTGCGGCCACCCGCTTGCGCTGGGTGTACATGCGGAAGCCGGCGAGTACGAGCAGCAGGACACCGCCGGCGATGACCAGCATCACCGTCGGCGTGATCTCGGTGACGTTCACATCGAAGGTGACGGGGGTGCCGTATGGCTGGCCGTCCTCCGTGAAGAGCTGGGCGACGACCGCGGCCCTGCCGTTGGCGTTGGCCGTGGTGGTGAACTTCACGGACTGGCTGTGCCCGCCCGAGACGGAGATGGGCTGCTCGTAGTAGGGGCCGTTTCCGACCTTCAGACGGGTCGGCTGCTGCGATGTGAGACGCAGCACGAGATGGCCGACGCCCTGCATGAGGTTGTTCTGCACCGTCACGGGGATCGTGGCGCTGCGGCCCGAGAGCTTCGTCTCCGACTTCTTGATCAGCCGGACCTGGCTGGTGAGCAGGTCGAGGTACGACCTCACGCCCTGCCGGAAGACCAGTGCCCGGGTGGGGTGCCCTCGCCAGGAGGTGGACATGGCGCGGTCTATGGCCCTGCCGAAGGGCGTGACGACCCGTGCGCGTTCGTTCAGGATCACCTTGAAGCTGTCGAGCTTGTCCTGGGTGTCCTCGATCAGCTGGAACGCCGACTGCGGCAGCTCCTCCTTGCGCAGCGAGGAGGGGTAGCGGGAGGTGGACGGCACGTTCGTCGCGGCATCGGGGTCGGGCTTGGCCTTGGCCGCGTCCGATAGGCCGGCGGGCTGGGACCAGTGGCCGCCCTGGAGTGCCGTCAGCGCCTGCGCCATCGAGGCGGCCTGGCTCGCGGACGGCATCCGCTGCGGGGCGACGACGATGCTGCGTTCCTTCCCCGGCTCCTGAAGGTTGATCATCAGGCTCTGGGCCAGGAATTCCTGCACGGCGAGCGTGGACCCGGAGGCCGAGGTCATATCGTCCTCGAACGCCGTCGAGAGGCCTGCGTCCGCCACCACCGCCGTGGTGCCTGAGCCGATGGGGCGGGCGGCGGTGGGCGTGTAGGACAGACGGTCGTCCTGAAGGCTGTCGCTGCGGGCGATCACCTTGTCGGCGCCCGCGGAAGTCGCGACCTTGACGATCGAGGGGTCGATGGCCCCGTCCACCGGCCAGGCGAAGTCGGTGTCGGGCTTCACATGGAGGACGGTCTCCACTGTGCTCGACGCCACGTCGGTGGCGTCCTTCAGATGGCTGAGAGAGCCGGTGACGTTCTTGCCGTTGTGCGCGAGCGAGGCCAGATCGGGGTCGGCGAAGGGGAGGGCGACGACCTCCTTGTTCTGGACCGCCTTCTCGAGCTCGCCGAGCCACTGCTTGGCGACCGTCTGGTTCCTGCCCGCCGTGACCTTGTCACCGTCCCCCTTGATGCTGTAGCCGCTCGCCATGGCGTCCACGGAGGCCAGCAGGTCCGGGTCGATCACCCAGGTGACATCGAGGTTCTTGCCCAGGGAGAGGAGCTGGGAGAGGCGGCCTCCCGCAGAGATCTCCTTGGCCAGGTCGTCGTTCTGGAAGACGGGGGTCTGCTGCTGGTTGGGAAGCGTCTCCGCGGTCATATGGACGTTGGAGATCAGCGGCCACAGATACGTGGTCTTCGTCTTGGTGGAGGGGGCGTCGGGCTGCCAGGGCAGGAAGGTCCGCTGGATGCCGAGCACCTGCTCGTACGGCTGGGCGGCGGTCTGGCCCGAGAGCGAGACGCCGAGCTGGTAGACGCCGTCGTCGCCGAGGTCCAGGTCCTTGACGGGCACCGAGATGCTGAACGTCTGCGAGACGCCCGGGGCGAGCTTGTCGAAGTCCTCGACGTACTTGCCGCCGATCTCGGCGCCGTCGACGCCGGGCAGGTAGCCGGTGCGCTGCGCGGCATGGTCGATGGCGGAGCGGCTGCTCAGTGTGTCGGGGCTCACTCGCAGGCCCACATGGGCATCCGTGACGGCCTGCTTGCTGTTGTTGGTGACCGTGCCGGACACGGTCAGGGTGTCGCTGTCGGTGGGCGCGCTGGGGGTGAGCGTGTCGACTGAGACGCTGACCGTCCGGGAGCCGCCGGCCTCCGCGGGGGCGCTCTTCTCGACGGCGTGGGCCGGCATACCGGCGGGCAGCTGCAGCAGGCCGGCCAGCAGGGGCGCACCCGCCAGCAGTGCTCCGGTGCGCCGGAGCCACCGGCGGGCAGGTGAGGGACTCATCCCCTGGAAGTCTGCCTCGTCGGCCACGCGCTCGCCCGTCCCTCGTCGTCGTCAGTGGTCGTCGGAATGTCCGTCCAGGCATGGTAACGATGCCCGCGGAACAGAAGTGCCCCAGTCCGCGCCCCAAGATCGGAGCCGGCGGCCGGGCTGTCCTGTATGCGTGGTGATCCAGGTAAACATGCGGGCGGAACGCTTGTGCATGTTTACGGGATGCTTGTGCACGATTAATGGAGGCGCCTGCCGCCGCGCGCGCCACGTACCCTTTTCTGCTGTGCCGAACGCCAACGAAGACAGTCCCAGCAGCCCCCTGAGCCAGGTGCAGCGCCGCGCAGTGAGTGAACTGCTGCGGGTGTCCCCTGTCGCCGATGACCTCGCCCGCCGTTTCCGGGAGGCCGGATTCTCGCTCGCCTTGGTCGGAGGGTCGGTGCGGGATGCCCTGCTGGGCCGGCTCGGCAATGACCTGGACTTCACGACCGACGCCCGCCCTGAGGACGTCCTGAAGATCATGAGGCCGTGGGCTGATGCCACCTGGGAGGTCGGTATCGCCTTCGGGACGGTCGGCGCGCAGAAGGACGCTCGCGTCGGGGACGCCGTACAGCGCTTCCAGATCGAGGTGACGACCTACCGGTCCGAGTCCTACGACCGGACCTCGCGCAAGCCGGAGGTGTCGTACGGCGACCGCATCGAGGACGATCTCGTCCGGCGCGACTTCACGGTGAACGCGATGGCCGTCGCCCTGCCCGAGAAGGAGTTCATCGACCCCTACGGCGGGCTCGATGACCTTGCGGCCCGCGTGCTGCGCACCCCGGGTACGCCGGAGGATTCGTTCTCCGACGACCCGCTGCGGATGATGCGGGCCGCGCGTTTCTCGGCTCAGCTGGACTTCGAGGTCGCTCCCGAGGTCGTCGCGGCCATGAAGGGCATGGCGGAACGCATCGAGATCGTGTCCGCCGAACGCGTGCGGGACGAGCTGAACAAGCTGATCCTCTCCGACCACCCCCGCAAGGGACTGACGCTGCTGGTCGGGTCCGGACTCGCCGACCGCGTTCTGCCGGAGCTTCCGGCGCTGCGGCTGGAGCGTGACGAGCACCACCGGCACAAGGACGTCTACGACCACACGCTGATCGTGCTGGAACAGGCCATGGCGATGGAGAAGGAGGGGCCCGACCTCACGCTGCGGCTTGCCTCGCTGCTGCATGACATCGGGAAGCCGAGGACGCGGCGGTTCGAGAAGGACGGCCGGGTCTCCTTCCATCATCACGAGGTGGTCGGTGCCAAGATGACCAAGAAACGGATGGCGGCGCTGAAGTACCCCAACGATCTGGTGAAGGACGTCTCACACCTGGTCGAGCTCCATCTGCGGTTCCACGGCTATGGAACCGGCGAGTGGACGGACTCCGCGGTACGCCGCTATGTGCGCGACGCGGGTCCGCTCCTCGACCGGCTCCACAAGCTGACCCGCTCCGACTGCACGACCCGCAACAAGCGCAAGGCCGTCGCGCTCTCCCGCGCCTACGACGGCCTCGAGGAGCGTATCGCCGAGCTCCAGGAGCAGGAGGAGCTCGACGCTATTCGCCCCGATCTGGATGGCAACCAGATCATGGACATCCTGGGGGTCGGCCCTGGCCCGGTCGTGGGCAAGGCGTACAAGCACCTGCTGGAGCTGCGTCTGGAAAACGGGCCCATGGAGCACGACGCGGCGGTAGCGGCGCTCAAGGAGTGGTGGGCCGAGCAGGGATGAGACGGGGGCCGGGGTCATGTTTCACGTGAAACATGACCCCGGGGTGAAGGAAGAGGGGCGATGTTTCACGTGAAACATCGCCCCTCTGCCGTGCCCGCACCGATGCGGACCATGCGGCCGATGGCTACTTGTTGTCCTTCAGGCAGAGCACCACGTCATGTGCGGCCCCCGACTGGTAGTAGGAGATCGTGGCGTCCGGGACGTCCTTGCACTTGTCGCCGTCGCTGGTGCCGTCGAACTTCTTGACGACCTTGTACTGCGCCGAGCTGGAGGAGCAGTCGACCTCCTTGAGCTTCGGGTCGAACTGCGTGCCGTCGTTGTGCATGCACGCACCCACCGAGGTGGTCTCCGCGTCCGTCTCGCTGAACCACCAGCCGATGCCGAACTTCACGACCAGGACGATGATGGCGACGACGATGCTGCCGATGATGCGCAGCGCCTTCTTACTCCCGCTCTTGCCCTTCTGTGGGGGTATCGGGGCCGCGGGTCCGCCCTGGTTCGGGAACGGTGCGTAGGGAGCGCCACCTTGCGGCGGAACACCGGACTGTCCAGGCTGCTGCGGCGGAACACCAGGCTGTCCGAACTGCTGCGGCGGGACGCCCGGCTGTCCGAACTGCTGTGGCGGAACGCCCGGTTGGCCGGGCTGCTGACCCAAGGGCGCGTTAGGCGGCTGAGCGTACGGGTTCTGGCCCTGGGACGGCGGAGTGGTCACTGTCGGGGTCCCCCTTGGGACGTGAGAGGCGCGTGTGGCGCGAAGTAAGACCCACGTAAGCTATCGGTGCGCACTGACAACGTAGAAGTCCGGTAGGACTCTGTGGCTTTGATGTGACACTTACCGGCATCCGAAGCGGTACATAGCGGCAGCAACCGCTGCGTAGACGCAGGCGACCGTGACCACCAGGGCCGCCGAGCGGCCGTCAGGGGGAAGCATCAGTGCGGCGACCGCCGCGGCGCCGACGAAGGCGACGTTGAAGAGCACGTCGTAGACGGAGAAGACCCGGCCCCGGAAGGCGTCTTCGACCGTGTGCTGGACGATCGTGTCCGTGGAGATCTTCGCGCCCTGTGTGGTGAGTCCCAGGACGAAGGCGGCGACCAGCATGGGGCCGGTGGCGAACGGGAGACCGAGGGCGGGCTCCAGAACCGCGGCGGACGCGGCGCACACGACGATCCAGCCACCGGGCCGCAGCCGCCCCGCCGCCCACGGTGTCACCACGGCGGCGGCGAAGAACCCGGCGCCGGACACGCCCAGCGCCAGCCCCAGCAGGGCGAGTCCCTGGTCCGAGCTCGAGGACAGGGCATAGCGGCACAGCATCAGCAGCAGGACCAGCAGCGCGCCGTAGCAGAACCGCATCAGCGTCATCGCGGCAAGCGCCCAGGCGGTCTCCCGGCGCGCCGGTGCCGCGAGATGACGCACTCCCGCGACCATGTCGCGGAAGGTGCCGGTGAGGGCCGCTCCCAGCCGTGGCGGGGCCGCCTCCCGGTCGGGGCCCAGCAGCCCGGGTGCCAGGCTCAGCGAGGTCAGGGCCGCACCCAGGTACAGGGCCGCTGCGAGCAGCACCACCGCGGCGTCGGAGTCCGCCGCCACCAGACGGACCGCGAAGGCGAGAGAGCCGCCCGCGGTCGCGGCGAGCGTGCCGGCCGTCGGTGAGAGGGAGTTGGCCATCACCAGGCGTTCGTCGTCGACCACCCGGGGCAGGGCGGCGGACAGGCCCGCGAGGACGAAGCGATTGACCGCGGTGACGCACAGTGCGGAGACGTAGAAGAGCCAGTCGGGCACATGACTCAGCATCAGGACAGCCGTCGCACAGGCCAGCAGGGACCGTGACAGGTTTCCGTACAGGAAGACCTGGCGGCGCCTCCAGCGGTCCAGCAGGGCACCGGCGAAGGGGCCGACGAGGGAGTACGGAAGGAGCAGCACGGCCATCGCGGAGGCGATCGCCGTGGCCGAGGTCTGCTTCTCCGGGGAGAAGACAACGTAGGCGGCGAGTGCGACCTGATAGACGCCGTCGGCCCCCTGGGACAGGAGGCGGATGCCGAGCAGGCGTCTGAAGTTCCTGAAGCGCAGGAGGACGCTCAGGTCACGCAGGACGGACATGGGCACAGCCTCACACACGAGAGTCCCCGGGCACATGACCCGGGGACTCACGAAGACCGGCGGACCGGTCCTGGCACACGCTGCTCGCGTGGTCCTTAGCGCTCGACCTCGCCCTTGATGAACTTCTCGACGGCCTCGCGGGCCTGGTCGTCGAAGTACTGGACCGGCGGGGACTTCATGAAGTACGAGGACGCCGACAGGATGGGGCCGCCGATGCCGCGGTCCATGGCGATCTTCGCGGCGCGCAGCGCGTCGATGATGACACCCGCGGAGTTCGGGGAGTCCCAGACCTCGAGCTTGTACTCCAGGTTCAGCGGGACGTCACCGAAGGCGCGGCCCTCGAGGCGGACGTACGCCCACTTGCGGTCGTCCAGCCAGGCCACGTAGTCGGACGGGCCGATGTGGACGTTCTTCTCGCCGAGGTCCCGGTCGGGGATCTGGGAGGTGACGGCCTGCGTCTTGGAGATCTTCTTGGACTCCAGGCGCTCGCGCTCGAGCATGTTCTTGAAGTCCATGTTGCCGCCGACGTTCAGCTGCATCGTGCGGTCCAGGATGACACCCCGGTCCTCGAACAGCTTCGCCATGACGCGGTGCGTGATGGTGGCGCCGACCTGCGACTTGATGTCGTCACCGACGATCGGGACGCCCGCCTCGGTGAACTTGTCGGCCCATTCCTTGGTGCCGGCGATGAAGACCGGGAGGGCGTTGACGAAGGCGACCTTGGCGTCGATGGCGCACTGGGCGTAGAACTTCGCCGCGTCCTCGGAGCCGACCGGCAGGTAGCAGACGAGGACGTCGACCTGCTTGTCCTTGAGCACCTGGACGACGTCGACCGGGGCCTCGGAGGACTCCTCGATGGTGGCCCGGTAGTACTTGCCGAGACCGTCGAGAGTGTGGCCGCGCTGGACCGTCACACCGGTGGACGGGACGTCGCAGATCTTGATGGTGTTGTTCTCCGAGGCGCCGATGGCGTCCGCCAGGTCGAGGCCGACCTTCTTGGCGTCCACGTCGAACGCGGCGACGAACTCGACGTCACGGACGTGGTAGTCGCCGAACTGGACGTGCATCAGGCCCGGGACCTTGGACGCCGGGTCGGCGTCCTTGTAGTACTCGACGCCCTGCACCAGCGATGCGGCGCAGTTGCCCACGCCGACGATGGCTACGCGAACCGAACCCATTCCGGTTGCTCCCTGTGTATACGAGGTGAAGCCCCGACTGGACCTCACGCGGTGGTGTCGTCGGACGGATCCGGCCGGGTGCTGTCCCGGTGCCGGGGCAGGCCGCCCGTCTCTCCAGATGTGCTGTGGTGAGTGGAGCCGTCGGCGGCGGGACCCCTGACGTCCCGTCCGGCCCGCTCGCTCTCGATGAGCTCGTTCAGCCAGCGCACTTCGCGCTCCACGGATTCCATCCCGTGGCGCTGGAGCTCGAGGGTGTAGTCGTCGAGGCGCTCCCGGGTGCGTGCCAGCGAGGCGCGCATCTTCTCCAGGCGCTCCTCCAGTCGGCTGCGGCGGCCCTCGAGGACGCGCATGCGCACGTCGCGGGACGTCTGTCCGAAGAAGGCGAAACGAGCGGCGAAGTGCTCGTCCTCGTACGCGTCGGGACCCGTCTGCGAGAGCAGTTCCTCGAAGTGCTCCTTACCTTGCGCCGTCAACCGGTAGACGATCTTGGCGCGGCGCCCCGCGAGCGGAGCGGCGAGGGCGTCCTCGGAGGTGCCGCCCGACTCCTCTGTCAACCAGCCGTTGGCGACCAGCGTCTTGAGGCACGGGTAGAGCGTCCCGTAGCTGAACGCGCGGAATACACCCAATGATGTATTGAGCCGTTTACGCAGCTCATAGCCGTGCATCGGGGACTCGCGGAGCAGGCCGAGGACGGCGAACTCGAGGATCCCGGAACGCCGGCTCATGTGCGCCTCCTCCCTGTCACTGTCTCGTCCGCACGGTCTTTATCTCACGCTGATGTATCGAGTCGATACATCAGAACGATAGAACGCCCCTCCGCGCGCGACAAGAGGGGACAGGGTGAACGGGGTCACATCCGCGATTCGGGCGAGGCGAGTTGCACTTTTTAGGGTGAAGTTCTGGGTCAGGCAGGTTTTGGCGGTGCGTAGTCTGTGCGGCATGCACATCGCCGGGAACCGAGTGGCGCCAGGGAACGTCCTCGTCCTCGGTGCAGTACGGGTGAATGCACAAACGACCGCATCCGTACTTTGGGGGGACCGGAAACCAGCCGCCGTTTCCAGGCGCGCCAGGATGCGCCTGCCCGAGGAGTAATCGTTCGATGAGCGAGCACCGTCGCAAATCGCCGCAGCCGCAGGGAGGCGGACGCGCCGCGACCCGCCGCGGTCAGCCGGCGCCCCCCAGCCGCCGCGCGGCACCGCGAGGCGCCACCGGGTCTCCTTCCGACTCTCATGGGGTGGGGGGTGAAGAACCCTCGTACGGCAGTCGCGCTGAGGCCAGGCGAGCGTCGCAGAGAAGTGGGGGCGGTCGGCGTAGAGCACCCGATGGCCCTGGACGCGGTCCCGGCGGCCCGAACGGGCCGGGGCGCGGCAGGGGACGGGCATCCGGTCCCGCCAAGAAGCGCTTCATCGACTACCCGCGTGCAGGCAAGTACGGAGCCGCCCGCTGGGTACCGTCGTGGAAGCTGGTCACCGGACTGTTCATCAGCTTCATAGGAGGCCTGGTGGCGGTCGCGGGCATCGGATACGCGATGGTGGGCGTTCCCGACATCGCCAAGACCGCGCAGGCCCAGAACAACGTCTACTACTGGTCCGACAACAGCGAGATGGTCGCCACGGGCGGCGAGACGAACCGCCAGATCGTCGACCTCTCGCAGATCCCCCAGGCGATGCGCTACGCCGTCATCTCCCAGGAGAACAAGACCTTCTACACAGACAGCGGCATCGACCCGAAGGGCATCGCCCGCGCCGTCTACAACATGGCAACGGGCGGCCAGACCCAGGGTGGCTCCACCATCACCCAGCAGTACGTCAAGAACGCGATGCTGGACGACCAGTCCCAGACGGTCTCCCGGAAGTTCACGGAGATCTTCGTCGCGGTCAAGGTGGGCGCCACGGTCAAGAAGGACCAAATCCTGGCCGGCTATCTGAACTCCGCCTACTACGGGCGGAACGCCTACGGCATCGAGGCCGCCGCGCACGCGTACTTCAACAAGCCCGCCATCAAGCTGGACCCGGGCGAGTGCGCCTTCCTGGCGGCGATGCTGAAGGGCGCCACGTACTACGACCCGGCGGGCTCGACCTCCATCGACCCGTCCGCCACACCCCAGGCCAACCAGCACCGGGCCGAGCTGCAGATGCAGGACACCCTCAACAAGATGGTCCAGTACGGTCATCTCGGCGCCGCGGAGCGGGACAAGTACAGGACCCTGCCGCATGTCCAGAACCCGCGGTCGAACACCCGGCTGAGCGGGCAGATCGGCTATCTCGTCGACCTGGCCAACAGCTATCTGGTCACCCACAGCGATCAGACGCACGTCACCCAGCAGAAGCTGCAGACGGGTGGTCTGCGGATCCACACGACCTTCGACAAGAAGAAGGTCGGCGAGCTCGAGAGCGCCGTCAAGAAGGTCCAGCAGGCGAACATCAAGCCGAAGGATCGCCCGAAGACGGACACCTATGTCCAGTTCGGCGGCGCGTCCGTGGAGCCCTCCTCCGGTGCCATCAAGGCGATCTACGGTGGTGAGGACGCGACCAAGCACTTCACCAACAACGCCGACGCGACCGGTGCCCAGGTGGGTTCGACGTTCAAGCCCTTCGTGCTGGCGGCCGCGATGAAGTGGGGCGTGCGCAATCCGGATCTAGGGGATGAGCAGGCGCAGGACGAGCGCACCGTCGTCTCCCCGAAGAGCTTCTACAGCGGCAAGAACAAGCTGAAGATCAAGGAATACAACGGGAACGTCTGGAAGAACGAGAAGGGCGAGGAGTGGCTGCAGACCAACGATGGCAATGAGTCGGTCGGCAACCCGCCCGACTACAAGATCGATCTGCGTCAGGCGATGCAGTTCTCGGTCAACACCGCCTACGTCCAGCTCGGTATGGATGTCGGTCTGGACAAGGTCAAGCAGTCGGCTCTGGACGCGGGCATCCTGGACTCCAGCCTGGCCAGCGCCAACTTCCCCTCGTTCTCCATCGGTACCTCCTCCCCGAGTGCCATCCGTATGGCCGGCGCCTACGCGACCTTCGCGGCCAGCGGTCAGCAGAACGACCCGTACTCGGTCGAGAAGGTCGAAGACCGGGGCGGACCGGTCTTCCAGCACGTCAAGCAGACCAAGCAGGCCTTCACCTCGCAGGTCGCCGACAACGTGAGCGACGTTCTGAAGACCGTGGTGGACAAGGGAACCGGTACCGCGGCACAGCTGCCCGGCCGCGACGTGGCGGGCAAGACCGGTACGACGGACGGCAACAAGTCCGCCTGGTTCGTCGGGTACACACCGCAGTTGTCGACCTCCATCGGCATGTACCGCATGGACGACAACGCGGCGAACAAGAACCGCACCTTCCTGCAGATGTACGGAACGGGCGGCCAGAAGAAGATCCACGGCGCCTCGTTCCCCGCCGAGATCTGGCACGACTACATGGCGGAGGCTCTACAGGGCCAGAGTCCGCAGCCGTTCCCGACGCCTCAGCCGATCGGTGAGATCGTCAACGACACCCCGAGCCCGACCGCGGCTCCGACGCCCACGCAGAGCCTGACGCAGAGCCCCTCGCCCTCGCCCACGCCCAGCCGGTCGTTCATCTCGCCCACGCCGACGCCGAGCGACACCTGCGGCAAGTTCGGCTGGAACTGTGGCGGCAACGGTGGCTTCAACGGCGGCAACAACAATGGAGGCACCGACGCCGGTGCGACGGGCGGAACGACGCCGACGGAGACCACCGGGCCCGGAGGAAGTACCCGGGGCAACGGAAACGGTGGCTTCATCGGCGGCCCCGGCGGCACCGGATAGTCGTCACGGAACGTGTTTCACGTGAAACGGAGTGTTTCACGTGAAACATTGACAGAGAGGGGCCGTCACACCCGCCGGGTGTGACGGCCCCGTCGTTTTCTTATGCGGATACGGCAGGATGAGCCCATGCCCAGTGCAGAGACGACACGAGTGAGCGTCCATGAGCCGGACACGGTCAGGCCGACCAGGGAGGACGAGGTCGCCGCGGCCGGCAGTGAGCTGATCGGCGGTCCTGTCGGACGGCACGCGCTGCTCGGGACGTCCTGGTGGACTCCCGTGCGCATCGTGGCGCTCGTCGCGATCGGAATGTTCGCCCTCGGCATGGTCCAGAAGCTGCCGTGCTACGACAGCGGCTGGTTCTTCGGCGCCAGCTCGCAGTACACCCACGCGTGCTACTCGGACATTCCGCACCTCTACCAGGCCCGTGGGTTCGCCGACGGGCGCGTGCCCTACTTCGACAAGCTCCCCGGCGACATGAGCTACCTCGAGTACCCGGTGCTCACCGGTGTGTTCATGGAGATCGCCTCATGGCCGGTCCAGGGCGGCACCCTCCAGGCCCAGGAGCAGATGTACTGGATGGTCAACGCCGGGATGCTCATGGTGTGCGCCGTTGTCATCGCCGTATGCACCGCGCGTGTCCACCGCCGTCGGCCCTGGGACGGCCTCCTGGTGGCCCTTGCGCCCGCTTTCGCGCTGACCGCCACCATCAACTGGGATCTGCTCGCCGTGGCGCTGCTGGCCGCCGCGATGCTGATGTGGTCGCGGGGCCGTCCCCTCGCCTTCGGCGTCCTGATCGGTCTCGCGACGGCCGCCAAGTTCTACCCGTTCCTCGTACTCGGACCGCTCTTCGTGCTGTGCTGGCGGGCGGGCAAGTGGCGGGAGTACGGGACCGCGGTGCTGGGGGCCGTGGGTGCGTGGATCGTGGTCAATCTGCCTGTGATGCTCCTCGCCCCCGAGGGCTGGTCGAAGTTCTACAGCTTCAGCCAGGAGCGCGCCATCGACTTCGGCTCCGTCTTCCTGTTCATCTCGCGGTGGCGGAACATCGAGATCACCACGGATGCCGCCAACGCCAGCGCGTTGGTCATGATGCTGGTCGCCTGTGCGGGTATCGCCGCGATGACGCTCACGGCCCCGCGCCGCCCGCGTTTCGCCCAGCTCGTGTTCCTGATCGTCGCGGTGTTCATCCTCACCAACAAGGTCTACTCGCCGCAGTACGTGCTGTGGCTGGTCCCGCTCGCCGCACTGGCCCGCCCACGCTGGCGGGACTTCCTGATCTGGCAGGCGTGCGAGGTGGGCTACTTCCTCGGGATCTGGATGTATCTCGCGTACACGACCAGCGCAGACGCCCACAAGGGCCTGCCGGACGACGGGTACCAGGTCGCCATCGCGGTGCACCTGCTGGGCACCCTCTACCTGTGCGCCGTCGTCGTGCGCGACATCTTCATGCCCGAGCGGGATGCGGTGCGCCGGGCCGGTGACGACGACCCCTCGGGCGGTGTACTGGACGGGACACCCGACGTCTTCGTGCTCGGAGCCGCCGCCCGTCCGCCGCGGCACGCGCTGCACTCCGGGGGGCCGTATGTGGAGTGGGGCGGCCAGGACGCCGAGCCCACGCGCTACGGTTCGCCCTGAGCGAACAGAGTGCCGAGAGGCCACGGCAAAGGCCGTACACGGAATCCCGTGTACGGCCTTCGTGCTGTCAGCGCTGTATCGCCGTCTGCGCCCGCGGCTGCCGCCAAGGGCGCCGTGCGCGGCTGTGTTCCGCTCAACGGTCCACGAGCCGGTCGAACTGGGTGGTGGTGTGCCGCAGATGCGCCACCAGTTCGTCGCCGACCTTGGGTTCCGTCGCGTCCGCGGGGATGAAGAGGATCGAGACCTGCATGTGCGGGGGTTCGGCGAACCAGCGCTGCTTGCCCGCCCAGACGAAGGGCGAGAGGTTCCGGTTCACCGTGGCGAGACCGGCCCGGGCGACGCCCTTGGCGCGGGGCATGACGCCGTGCAGGGCCTTGGGGGCCTCCAGGCCCACGCCATGGGACGTTCCGCCCGCCACGACGACCAGGAAGCCGTCGGAGGCCGCCTTCTGCTGCCGGTAGCCGAAGCGTTCGCCCTTGGCGACACGGGTGACGTCCAGGACCGCCCCGCGGTACTCGGTCGCCTCGTGGTCACCCAGCCACAGCCGGGTGCCGATCCGGGCGCGGAAGTGTGTCTGCGGGAACTGCTGCTGCAGCCGCACCAGTTCCTCGGCCTTGAGATGGCTGACGAACATGGTGTGCAGCGGCAGCCGGGCCGCGCGCAGCCGGTCCATCCAGCCGATGACCTCCTCGACGGCGTCGGAGCCGTCGGTGCGGTCGAGCGGCAGATGGAGGGCGAAGCCCTCGAGCCGCACGTTCTCGATGGCCGCGTGCAGATGCGGAAGGTCCTGCTCGCTCACACCGTGCCGCTTCATGGAGGACATAACCTCGACGACCACACGAGCGCCCACGAGCCCGTACACGCCGTCCACGGACGACACCGAGCGGATGACACGGTCGGGCAGCGGTACGGGCTCCTCGCCGCGCCGGAACGGCGTCAGCACCAGCAGGTCGCCGCCGAACCAGTCCTTGATCCGGGCCGCTTCGTAGGTCGTGCCGACAGCCAGAACATCCGAGCCCAGCCGGGTCGCCTCTTCCGCCAGGCGCTCATGGCCGAAGCCGTAGCCGTTGCCCTTGCAGACGGGGACGAGCCCCGGGAACTGCTCCTGCACGTGCTTGTGGTGTGCCCGCCAGCGCGCGGTGTCGACGTAGAGCGTGAGCGCCATGGCCGGTCCCGGAACCTTTCTCGTGGCTGCCGTGTGTCAGAGGTCTGAGAGGGAATTGTGTCGGATCCGCCGGAGTGGCGGGGCGACGCGGGGCCGACTGCGCGGCCCCGGACGGGGGCGGTGTCAGCGGCGCGACATATAGATGTCAAGTGCCTTGTGGAGCAGCTTGTTGAGCGGGAAGTCCCATTCACCGAGGTACTCGGCGGCCTGGCCGCCCGTGCCCACCTTGAACTGGATCAGGCCGAAGAGGTGGTCCGTCTCGTCCAGCGAGTCGGAGATGCCGCGCAGGTCGTAGACGGTGGCACCCAGCGCGTACGCGTCGCGCAGCATCCGCCACTGCATCGCGTTCGAGGGCCGGACCTCACGCCCGATGTTGTCGGAGGCGCCGTAGGAGTACCAGACGTGACCGCCGACGACCAGCATCGTCGCCGCGGACAGGTTCACCCCGTTGTGCCGGGCGAAGTAGAGCCGCATGCGGTTGGGGTCCTCGGTGTTGAGGGCCGTCCACATGCGCTGGAAGTACGACAGCGGGCGGGGCCGGAAGTGGTCGCGCACGGCCGTGATCTCGTACAGCCGCTGCCATTCCTCGAGGTCGTGGTAGCCGCCCTGGACCACCTCGACGCCGGCCTTCTCCGCCTTCTTGATGTTGCGGCGCCACAACTGATTGAAGTTCTGGTGGACCTCTTCCAGGGAGCGGCCCGCGAGCGGTACCTGGAAGACATAACGGGGCTGCACGTCGCCGAAGCCGGCGCCGCCGTCCTCGCCCTGCTGCCAGCCCATGCGGCGGAGCTTGTCGGCCACCTCGAAGGCACGCGGCTCGATGAAGTCCGCCTCGATGTCGCGCAGGCGCTTCACGTCCGGGTTCTGGATGCCCTGCTTGATGGAGCCCGCCTCCCAGCGCCGGATGATGACCGGCGGGCCCATCTTCACCGAGAAGGCGCCCTGCTGCTTGAGATGCGCCAGCATCGGCTGGATCCAGTCGTCCAGATTCGGCGCGAACCAGTTGATGACCGGACCCTCGGGCAGATAGGCGAGGTAACGCTTGAGCTTGGGCAGCTGGCGGTAGAGCACCAGTCCCGCGCCCACCAGCTCGCCGGACTTGTCGAACCAGCCGAGGCTCTCGGAACGCCACTCGGCCTTGACATCCGCCCAGGCCGGAACCTGCATGTGGCTAGCCGCCGGCAGGCTCTGGATGTACGCCAGATGCTGCTCGCGGCTGATCGTCCTCAGGGTCAGGCTCATTCGGGGCGCTCCTCGGGCTGGTGTGTCCCCATGGGTACAGGGGCTCCGGCTCTCGCGCGAAGCCTACTGCGCCCTGCGAGCGCCCCGAATGGCTGTATGGAACCTATGTGCCCATCCGATCGCCCGACAGCCTCGCGGACCGTCCGGCGACCGGGTGGTCAGTGGCCGATGAGCCCGCCGAAGAGACCGCCGTGAGCCATGCCGAGGAAGAAGCCGATGGCCGAGGCGCCCAACCCGAGGATCAGACCGAAGCGCTCACGGGTCGTGATGGAAATGAACTGTCCGTAGGCGCCGGTGAAGATCCCCACCAGGCCGGTCCAGGAGCTGAGCAGATGCAGGCCGTGGAAGAAACCTGTGATGAAGGCCGTGAGCCCGAGCACCAGGGTCACCACGAGAAGCGTGTCCTGGAGGGGATGGGCCTTGCCGTCCGTGGCGAAGAGTGAACCGGTGGTGTTGGGTCGCAATACCTGTGCCATGGGCACCTCCTGCGGAAGGCGGCGCATCGTAGCGCCATACACACCCGATGTGTACAGATTGTGGCGCTCCACGGCCGGATTTCAACCGGAAGCACGTGTGCGGGTACTCTGTACCGTCTGCACCGGTGTCTGCCCAGGCTCAGCCGGGTCAACCGCCTACCGACCCCGATTGTCAGTGGCGGCCGATACCGTTGCGTACGCATCACAACCCTCCTGCCACGGAACGACCGTGGCCGTTGAGTCCAGAGGAGGTGGGTTCCACATGCGTCACTACGAGGTGATGGTCATCCTCGACCCCGATCTCGAGGAGCGTGCTGTCTCCCCGCTGATCGAGAACTTCCTTTCTGTCGTCCGTGACGGCGGCGGAAAGGTCGAGAAGGTCGACACCTGGGGCCGTCGTCGTCTCTCGTACGAGATCAAGAAGAAGCCCGAGGGCATCTACTCGGTCATCGACCTGCAGGCCGAGCCTGCGGTCGTCAAGGAGCTCGACCGCCAGATGAACCTGAACGAGTCGGTCCTCCGGACCAAGGTCCTCCGTCCCGAGACCCACTGAGCTCCGCTCAGCTGATCCCGGGATTCGAGTAGCAGCAAGCAGCCAGCAGCAAACCCGCCGAGAGGTTCCCCATGGCAGGCGAGACCGTCATCACGGTCGTCGGCAATCTTGTCGACGACCCCGAGCTGCGCTTCACCCCGTCCGGTGCGGCGGTCGCGAAGTTCCGCGTCGCGTCCACTCCCCGCACCTTCGACCGTCAGACGAACGAGTGGAAGGACGGCGAGAGCCTGTTCCTGACGTGCTCGGTCTGGCGTCAGGCGGCGGAGAACGTCGCCGAGTCGCTTCAGCGAGGCATGCGCGTCATCGTGCAGGGCCGGCTGAAGCAGCGGTCCTACGAGGACCGTGAGGGCGTCAAGCGCACGGTCTACGAGCTCGATGTCGACGAGGTCGGCGCGAGCCTGCGCAACGCCACGGCCAAGGTCACCAAGACGGCCGGCGGCCGTGGTGGCCAGGGTGGCCAGGGTGGTTACGGAGGCGGTGGCGGCCAGGGTGGCGGCGGCTGGGGCGGTGGCCCCGGCGGCGGCCAGCAGGGCGGCGCTCCGGCCGACGACCCGTGGGCGACCGGCGCTCCTGCCGGTGGCCAGGGCGGTGGCGGCGGCTGGGGCGGTGGCTCCGGCGGCGGCGGTGGTGGCGGCGGCTACTCGGACGAGCCCCCCTTCTAGGACTTCGGGCCGGGTTCTCGGACCTGGCGCCGGTTCAAGGGCGGGCCGTATCCCAAACTTCTTGATCACACAGGAGAAACACCATGGCGAAGCCGCCTGTGCGCAAGCCGAAGAAGAAGGTCTGCGCATTCTGCAAGGACAAGGTCACGTACGTGGACTACAAGGACACGAACATGCTGCGGAAGTTCATTTCCGACCGCGGCAAGATCCGTGCCCGCCGCGTGACCGGCAACTGCACGCAGCACCAGCGTGACGTCGCCACGGCCGTCAAGAACAGCCGTGAGATGGCGCTGCTGCCCTACACGTCCACCGCGCGATAAGGGAAGGGTGACCGACTCATGAAGATCATCCTCACCCACGAGGTCTCCGGCCTCGGTGCCGCCGGCGACGTCGTCGACGTCAAGGACGGTTACGCTCGCAACTACCTGATCCCGCGGAAGTTCGCGATCCGCTGGACCAAGGGCGGCGAGAAGGACGTCGAGCAGATCCGTCGTGCTCGCAAGATCCACGAGATCCAGACCATCGAGCAGGCCAACCAGATCAAGGCCCAGCTCGAGGGTGTGAAGGTCCGCCTCTCGGTCCGTTCCGGCGACTCCGGCCGTCTCTTCGGTTCCGTCACCCCGGCCGATGTCGCCTCGGCGATCAAGGCTTCCGGTGGCCCCGAGGTCGACAAGCGCCGCATCGAGCTGGGCGCGCCGATCAAGACGCTGGGCGCCCACGAGACGTCCGTGCGTCTGCACCCCGAGGTTGCCGCCAAGGTCAACATCGAGGTCGTCGCTGCCTGAGAGCACGCTCTCTGAAGCGTTGAATGGGGCCGCACCCTCCAGGGTGCGGCCCCATTCGCGATGACGGCGCGAAACCCTGGCCGTGCGAGGTTTCCGTTTCACGTGAAACAGGGCTGTGTAGACGCGATTCGCGTTCGGTGCCATCCGCCCACCCCGCAGCGGGTCACGGCGTCACCGCGTCGCTCCTGTCACGATCCAGCTTCCCGAACGCGTCCGCAGCCACAGTGTGAGCAGTCGCGCGGCCATCATCAACGTCATCGCCGCCCACAGGGCGGTGAGCCCGCCGCCCAGCACCGGGACGAGCAGGGCCGCCGGAGTGAAGACCGCCAGGGTCAGCAGCATCGCCCAGGCGAGATAGGGGCCGTCCCCGGCACCCATCAGTACGCCGTCCAGTACGAAGACGATTCCGCAGACGGGCTGCGCGGCGGCCACGATCACCAGAGCGGGCAGCGCCGCGTGGTGGACGGCGGTGTCATCGGTGAACAAGGGGAGGAAGAGCGGGCGGCTCACCAGCACCAGGAGGCCGAGCGCCACCCCGATGGAAGCGCCCCACTGCACCATGCGGCGGCAGGCATCCCGGGCACCCCCCGGGTCGTCCGCACCGAGATGGCGTCCGATGATGGCCTGCCCGGCGATGGCGATGGCGTCCAGGGCGAAGGCGAGCAGACTCCACAACGACAGGAGGATCTGGTGGGCGGCGATCTCCGCGTCTCCGAGCCGTGCCGCCACGGCGGTGGCGATCATCAGGATCGCCCTCAGCGAGAGCGTACGGACCAGCAGGGGGACGCCTGCCTGTGCGCAGGCCCGTATCCCGGCCAGGTCGGGCCGCAATGAGGCGCCGTGCCGTCGAGCTCCACGGACGACCACATACAGATACACGGACGCCATGCCGCACTGGGCGATGACGGTCCCCCAGGCGGATCCGGCGATCCCCAGGCCGGCGCCGTAGACAAGGCCCGCATTGAGGGCGGCATTCGCCGCGAAACCGGCGACGGCCACGTACAGGGGCGTCCTGGTGTCCTGCAGCCCGCGCAGAACACCCGTGGCGGCGAGCACGACCAGCATGGCGGGTATGCCCAGCGCCGAGATCCGCAGATACGTGGTCGCGAAAGGCGCGGCTGTCTGTGAGACGCCGAAGAGGCCGACGATGCCGGGGGCCGTGGGCAGGACGACGGCGATCACGGCGGTCCCCAGTACCAGGGCCAGCCAGATGCCGTCCATGCCCTGGCGGACGGCTGCGCGGAGATCGTCCGCGCCGACCCGGCGGGCGACCGCGGCCGTGGTGGCGTAGGCGAGGAAGACGAAGATGCTCACCGCTGTGGTGAGCAGTGCCGAGGCGACACCGAGACCTGCCAGCTGGGCAGTGCCGAGATGGCCGACGATCGCGCTGTCGGCCATCACGAACAGTGGCTCTGCGACGAGTGCGCCGAAGGCGGGCACAGCGAGTGCGACGATCTCCCGGTCGTGCCGGCGTCGGGGAGCGAGGGGCGTCGCGGGAGCCTGTGTCATGGCCATCAATCTAACCGTCCACAGGTAAGAGATGCAAAGTGTTTGTGCCCCTTACTGGAATCTATGTGCGGCGCGGCGCTGTGCACCCTTCGAGGGGATCTTGGTCCGACGGGGGAAGTTTTTCTTCTGCACAGCCGGTGGATGGGAAAGATGCTGGTCAGGCGCTCTTCTGCGGAGGGGCTGAGGGCTTGTTCACAGGGCTGTCCACCGTGTCGTGCACAGGTTTCGCGGAGTTCTCCACAGCATCGGGAAGCTCGTCCACATGGCCTGTGGATAACCAGATTGGCTGACGCCCCCGAGGGGCCTAACGTGGTCCGGCGCCCGCTCCGTCCTCCGTCCTCGGAAGACATGTGAGACCGACACGTCTGAACCGGAGCCGGGCTTCTCGAGATGTCAGTGCCATGCCCTAGAAAAGAGGGGCGCGGCGAGGTCCGCACGGCGGACGGGAGGAGGCGGCCCGGTGAGCATTTCCGAGCCCTTGGACGATCCGTGGGCCGACAGCGGTCCCAGTGATCGTGTTCCCGCCTCCCGCCGGGGCCGCGAGGGCGGTCGAGGCCGCGACGAGCAGCACGACCGCGGTCAGGACGGTGGCAACTGGGACGGCGCGGGCTCCGCCTTCGAGCGTGTCCCGCCGCAGGACCTGGACGCCGAGCAGTCCGTACTCGGCGGCATGCTTCTGTCCAAGGATGCGATCGCAGATGTCGTCGAGGTCCTCAAGGGCCACGATTTCTACCGGCCCGCTCACGAAACCATCTACCAGGCGATCCTCGATCTCTATGCGAAGGGCGAGCCGGCCGATCCCATCACGGTCGGCGCCGAGCTGACCAAGCGCGGAGAGATCACCAAGGTCGGTGGCGCCTCCTATCTACACACGCTGGTGCAGACGGTACCGACCGCCGCGAATGCCGAATACTACGCGCAGATCGTGCACGAACGCGCGGTGCTGCGCCGCCTGGTCGAGGCCGGGACGCGTATCACGCAGATGGGATACGCGGCCGACGGCGACATCGACGAAATCGTCAACAGCGCCCAGGCCGAGATCTTCGCGGTGACCGAGCAGCGCACGGCGGAGGACTATCTGCCGCTCAGCGAGATCATGGAGGGCGCACTCGACGAGATCGAGGCGATCGGGTCACGGTCGGGCGAGATGACAGGTGTACCGACCGGCTTCACCGATCTCGACCAGCTCACCAACGGGCTGCACCCCGGCCAGATGATCATCATCGCGGCCCGTCCCGCCATGGGTAAATCGACGCTGGCCCTGGACTTCGCGCGTGCCGCATCCATCAAGAACAACTTGCCGAGCGTGATCTTCTCGCTGGAAATGGGCCGCAACGAGATCGCGATGCGTCTGCTGTCCGCCGAGGCCCGTGTGGCCCTGCATCACATGCGGTCCGGCACGATGACGGACGAGGACTGGACCCGCCTCGCGCGCCGGATGCCGGATGTGTCCGCGGCCCCTCTCTACATCGACGACTCGCCGAACCTGTCGATGATGGAGATCCGCGCCAAGTGCCGGCGCCTCAAGCAGCGCAACGACCTGAAACTGGTCGTCATCGACTATCTGCAGCTCATGCAGTCCGGCTCGAAGCGGTCCGAGAGCCGGCAGCAGGAAGTCTCCGAGATGTCGCGAAACCTGAAGCTGCTGGCCAAGGAACTGGAGCTGCCGGTGATCGCTCTCTCGCAGCTCAACCGAGGCCCCGAGCAGCGCACCGACAAGAAACCCATGGTGTCCGACCTGCGTGAGTCCGGCTCGATCGAGCAGGACGCCGACATGGTGATCCTGCTGCACCGCGAGGACGCGTACGAAAAGGAGTCGCCGCGCGCGGGCGAGGCGGACATCATCGTCGGAAAGCACCGTAACGGCCCGACGGCGACGATCACGGTCGCCTTCCAGGGCCACTACTCCCGCTTCGTGGACATGGCGCAGACCTGATCGGCCTGCTGTCGGCACATTTTGGCGTGACGGCCTTGGCCACCCGCGAGCCGGCACCCGGACTCGACGGGACAACCGATGCCGGATGGACTGTAGCCATGACGACATCGCAAGAAGAGCTGCTTCCTGCCACGCGCCGGGCCCTGCTGCACCGCATCGCTGTCGCGCAGTCCGAAGGGCGGGCGCCGTCGTTGGCGGCGGCGGTCGTCCGCGGCGGGAGGTCGGTGTGGCACGGCTCGCGTACCTGCGAGGACGGCCCCGCGCCGGACGAGAACATGCAGTACCGGATCGGTTCGATCACCAAGACCTTCACCGCGGTCCTTGTGCTGCGGTTGCGTGACGAGGGGCTGGTGGATCTCGGTGACCCGTTGGAGAAGCATCTTCCCGGCACCGGGGTGGGTGAGGCGACCATTGCCGAACTGCTCGCCCATACAGGAGGGTTGGCGGCCGAGTCCCCCGCGCCATGGTGGGAGCGGACACCGGGTTCGCTGCGTCCCCGGCTCCGGGATGTGCTGGGCGAGCAGCCGTTCGTGCATCCGGTCGGCCGGCGCTTCCATTACTCCAACCCTGGCTACAGCCTGCTCGGCGCGCTCGTCGAGGAGGTACGCGGAGCCTCGTGGGAGGAGGTCCTGAGCCGGGAGGTGCTCGAACCTCTGGGCCTGCACCGTACGGGTGTGCGCCCACAGGCGCCGTACGCGGACGGCTGGGCGGTCCACCCGTGGGCCGATGTCCTGCTGCCCGAACCGGCCGAGGACCTCGGCCGGATGGCCTCGGCCGGGCAACTCTGGTCGACAACAGGGGACCTGGCGAGATTCGCGGCCTTCCTCGTCCGGGGCGACGACCGAGTGCTGAGCGCCGGGTCTCTGCTGGAGATGCGGACCCCGGCGGCTCCCCCCGAACCCGCCGACGTGGCCACGGGATACGCGTACTGCCTGGGTCTGGAGATCCGCCGCTCGGACGGACGACTCCTTCTCGGGCACACGGGGTCGCTGCCAGGCTTTCTCGCCTGCCTCACCTTCAGCGTCGAGGATGACGTCGCAGCCGTAGTCCTGGCCAACTGCACGTCCGGGCCGTTGATGTCCGAGGCGGCCGCCGATCTCGTCCGGATTGTCGCCGAGGCCGAACCGCGGATCCCCGAACCATGGCGACCCCTGCGAGAAGTCGACCCGTCCGTACTGGAGTTGGCGGGGCAGTGGTACTGGGGAACGCGCGGTTTCGCCCTGCGCCTCACGACGGATGGACTCGTCTCACTGGAACCGCTGTCGGGCCCCGGTCGGCGCTCCCGGTTCCGGGCTGATGGTGATGGGACGTGGACGGGCCTCGAGGGCTACTACGCCGGAGAGCTTCTACGGGCCGTGCGGCGCCCGGACGGAGCCGTGAGCCATCTGGACGTCGGATCGTTTGTCTTCACCCGTCGGCCGTACGACGAGGGCTCCCCGGTGCCCGGCGGAGTGGACCCGGAGGGATGGCGGGGGATCGGCTGACCCGAAAGGACCCTGGGGGGTGTCGTGTTTCACGTGAAACACGACACCCGCCGGCAATACACGGGGGAAACCGAGGCCGCTCAGAGGGGGAGTTTGAACCCTATGTGCGAGCCCGTGAAGCCGAGCCGCTGGTAGAAGCGGTGAGCGTCCGTACGGGTGGCGTCGGAGGTGAGCTCGACAAGCCGGCAGTTCTCGCGCCGGGATTCGCCGATCGCCCACTCGATGAGCTGTGTACCGAGGCCGCCGCCGCGTTCATCGCGGTGGACGCGTACGGCTTCGACGAGCGCGCGGGTCGCGCCCCTGCGGGACAGTCCCGGAATGATCGTGAGCTGGAGGGTGCCCACGACGTTTCCCTCGCGTACGGCGACCACGAGGTGCTGGTTCGGATCGCTGGTCACCCGCTCCATCGCGCTCAGATAGGGCGTCAGGTCGTCCACCGACTCCCGTTGTGAGCCCAGCGGGTCGTCGGAGAGCATGGCGACGACTGCGGGAACGTCGTCCGGGGTGGCGGGGCGTATCTCAAGATCTCCCATGCCCGCACCCTATGCGGGTGCGCACCGGCGGCCCTGGGCAGTGCGCGGGACCCCTCAGGCGGGAGCGTTCAACGACGAGACGGCGCGGACCAGCGGAGCAAGCTCGGGGTTCTTCGCCGCCTCATCGAGTGCTTGGCGCAGCGCGGCGTCATTGGTGGGGCGGGCCGCCTCAAGGAGTTCGAGTCCGGCGGCGGTGACATTCGTGTAGATGCCGCGCCGGTCCGTAGGACACAGGTAGCGCGAGAGCAGGCCGCGGTCCTCGAGCCGGGTGACGAGCCGGGTCGTGGCGCTCTGGCTGAGGACCACCGCGTCGGCCACCTGCTTCATCTGCAGATGCCCGCCCTCGCCGTTGTGCTGGCGGCTGAGCACGTCCAGCAGCGAGTACTCCCGGGCGCTCAGTCCGTGCTGGGCCTGCAAGGCGCGTTCTACACGGGCCTCGATCTTCCCGTGCAACAGGGAGAGGGCGCACCAGCCCTGGGCCAGGGCGGTGAGCGCGGGTTCCGTCGCTGTCATGGCGTTCTCCTCCGTTCTGGAGCGGCTCGTATCCAGGATAGAACACAGCAGCAATAGCCCGCGTTTGCAAGTAACACGCGTCTGCAATTATTGTGTGAGTTCGCAACACGCTCATGCAACCGTTTGGAAGGTCTGCTGTCTCATGCCTCTCGCGCTTCTGGCCCTCGCGATCGGGGCCTTCGGAATCGGCACGACGGAGTTCGTGATCATGGGCGTGCTGCCCCAGGTCGCGAACGACTTCGGGGTCTCCATCCCCACCGCCGGGCTCCTGGTGACGGGCTATGCCCTGGGGGTGATGTTCGGCGCCCCGATCATGACCGCACTCGGCACCAAGGTGTCCCGTAAGCGGATGCTGATGTTCTTGATGGGCCTGTTCATCCTCGGCAACCTGCTCTCCGCCGTGGCCCCGGCCTTCGGGCTGATGCTGGTGGGCCGGGTGGTGGCCTCCCTGGCCCATGGAGCGTTCTTCGGCATCGGCTCCGTGGCCGCTTCGGAGCTGGTCGCCCCGGAGAAGAGGGCGAGCGCCATCGCCATGATGTTCAGTGGCCTGACCGTCGCCAACGTCATCGGTGTCCCGCTCGGCACATTCGTCGGACAGTCCGCCGGCTGGCGCGTCACCTTCGCGCTCGTCGCCGCACTCGGGGTGGCCGGGCTGCTCGGTGTCGCTCGGCTCGTGCCCGAGATGCCCAAGCCCGAAGGTGTCCGCCTGCGCCAAGAGCTGGCCGTTTTCAAGAACGCACAGGTGCTGCTCGCCATGGCGATGACCGTCCTCGGCTTCGGCGGAGTGTTCGCGGCCATCACCTACATCGCACCGATGATGACCCACGTCGCGGGCTTCTCCGAGGGCTCGGTCACCTGGCTGCTGGTCCTCTTGGGACTCGGCATGGTCGGCGGCAACCTGATCGGGGGCAGGTATGCGGACCGCGCACTGATGCCGATGCTGTATGTGTCGCTCGGCGGCCTGGCTCTCGTCCTGTCGCTGTTCACCCTGACCGCCCACTACAAGGTCCTCGCGGCGATCACCCTGGTACTGATCGGGGCCCTTGGCTTCGCGAGTGTGCCTCCGCTGCAGAAGCGGGTCCTGGACCACGCCCATGGCGCCCCGACCCTCGCTTCGGCCGTGAACATCGGCGCCTTCAACCTCGGCAACGCGCTGTCCGCCTGGCTCGGCGGCATCGTGATCGCCGCCGGTCTCGGTTACACCGCCCCCAACTGGGTGGGTGCGCTCCTCGCCCTGTCCGCGCTGCTGCTGGCGTTCGTCTCCGCCGCCCTGGAGCACCGTGAGACGGCCTCCGGCACGGTCGTGGCCGGGGCCGTACTCGGTGAACGGCGCGCCCCGGTCCACCGCTGAGTGAGAACGGGGTCTGAACCCGGGTTCAGCCGGCCGCCACCGTCAGTGGGGCGAAGCGCCGCGTCCAGTCGCCGGGGAGGTCGGGGATGCCGTACGTCATGAGCGAGGTGAATGTGACGGAGGCGAGCCCGCGCTCCTTCAGCCACGTCAGCAGGTCTTCGTGCCGTACGTCCACATCGATGCGCAACGGCCGGTCGGTGCGGGCGGCAAGAGAAGCCACAAGTGCCTTCGCCGTCTCGGTGTCGCGGGCGATGAGCGGGCCCACGACATGCGTGTTCATATTTGGCCAGACGGCCGCGTACCCCGTGATCCGTCCGTCTTCCTCCGCGACGCGCAACTGGTCGGAGAAGGCGGGCAGCCGCGTGATCATGTGGGTGCGGTCGACGCCGAACACTTCCTTGTCGAGCTGGACGAGTGAGGCGAGGTCCTCCCCCGTGGCGGGGCGGGTGGCGACCGCCGACGGAGGTCCTTCGGCAGCGAAGTGTCCGCGCAGCATCTCGGAGCTGCCCGTGACCTTGAAGCCGAGTTCCTCATAGAGGGGACGGCCGTTGGGCGTCGCGTAGAGCGTGAGCGGTGTGGTGGTGCCCGTCTCCGTCACCACATGCCGCATCAGCCGACGGCCGACTCCCTGACGGGCGTGCCGCTCGGCGACGAGCACCATGCCGATGGCACACAGATCCGGACGCTGCGGGGACCCGTATTCCGTCACGACGCAGGCGGTGACGAGACCTCCGTCTGGAGCATCGATGCCGTATCCCTTTCCGGCGGCGAGGAGGAGCCCCCACTTGTGTTCCTCGCGGGGCCAACCCCGGTCCTCGGACAAGTCGGCGCAGGCGAGGAGATCGCGGTGCGTCAGACGGCGGATGGGCAGAGCGGCGAGGAGAGGTGTCGACACGCAGGTCAGGCTGTCCGACATGAGCCGCTGGTGTCCACCGCTTTGCGAGGGAACGCACAGGCTTTTGGCCATGTCATCCCCGACCGTGCAGGACAGGGATGGATGTTTCACGTGAAACAGTGCCGACCTGATCAGGACCGGTCGTCAGTGAGCCTGGCCCGGAGTCAGCCCAGATCGGGTGCGTGCATGGCCCGTACGCCCTCGATGTTGCCGTCGAGATAGTGCCTCAGGGACAGCGGCACGAGATGGACGGAGGCGATGCCGACCCTGGTGAAGGGGACTCGGACGATCTCGTACTCGCCTGCGGGCTCCTCGATCTCCGGTCCGTGCCGCAGGCGCTCATCCATGGACTCCAGACGGCAGACGAAGAAGTGCTGGACTTTCACACCGGTCGCGCCCCCGTCCTCTCCGATGTGCTCGACCGTGTCCACGAAGCACGGCACCACATCCGTGATCTTGGCGCCGAGTTCTTCGTGCACTTCGCGGTGCAAGGCGTCGACCACGGTCGTGTCGGACGGCTCGACTCCACCTCCCGGTGTGACCCAGTAGGGATCAACGCCGGGCTTTGTGCGCTTGATCAGAACAAGATCGTTTCCGTCGAGCAGAATGGCGCGGGCGGTGCGTTTGACCACAGGGCGAACGGTCATGGGGGAAATGTGGCCCAGCACGTTCCACGTGAAACATCACTCACCCCACACGGAGTCCACTCGGGGTGAATCAGTGGTGCCACGCCATCGCCCGCGCCCGCGATCGCCATTACGGGATGGCCGCCGCCGTCCGTATCGATGTGTCCTCAGCCGCAGGTCAGGCCCAGAGGGCCGCCGACCGCAGCAGCCATTCGTGGGACCTGGCGATATGGGGCATGGCCAGTGTCCCGGTCCGGACGGCGAGGAAATAGGTCCGCAAGGGTGGAATCGTCGGTTCATGGAGCGTCACCACCTCGCCCCGCTCCAGCGCGGGGGCGCATAGGTAGCGGGGCAGTACGGCGAGTCCGGCCCCTGTGGCGGCGCAGGCGAGGACCGCGCGCAGATCGGGGACGATCACGGTGCCCGAGGCGGCGGGGCGGGAGTCGAAGACGGACGCCCAGTAGCGGGAGACGAACGGCAGGGATTCATGGACCTCGACCACCGGAAGGTTCTCCAGCGCGTGTGCCATCGCCCCTCGGAGCTTCCGATGGCCCCCGATGCGGGGGGCCCAGCGCGGCGCCGCGATCAGGACATGCTCCTCGTCGCACAGCGGGGTCGCTGTGAGGAGGGCACCGCGCGGCCGGGTCGTGGTGATAACCAGGTCGTGGTGTCCCGCGGCGAGCCCCTCCAGGGCTTCCTCGGCGTTCCCGAAGGAGGCGCGCAGGGCAAGTCCCTGCCCGTCGTCATCGGTCAGCTCCGCCAGTGCGGGCAGGGCGCGCTCGGCGGTGAACTCCGGAGGTCCGGCGAGGTGGAGGGTGCGTAGCGACGAGTACTCGTCGAGCCCGGACTCGGTGATCTCCACCAGGGCGTCGAGGTGGGGGGCGGCCTTGTGGGCGAGTTCGTCGCCGATCGTCGTGGGCGTCACCCCGCGGGCCTGGCGCAGGAAAAGGGGCCGGCCCAGCTGCCGTTCCAGTGTGCGGATCTGGGAGGTGACCGCCGGCTGCGAGAGGCCGAGCAGTGCCGCGGCGCGCGTGAAGGAACCGGCCCGGTGCACGGTCACGAAGGTGCGCAGCAGGGCCAGATCCATGCAGTCGTCTCCCCTCCGCACCCTGGGACGCGGCCAACTATAAATAAGTCGATAGGTCTCTGTCGCTACTGTGATTGGACACTGACATAGAGTCAACTAGCCTTGTTCGCGCGGTTCTTCCCGCAGGGAACCGGGACGGTCCGAGCCACGAGGGGGGAGGCTCGGACCGTCCATCGTACGTATGCCGTCCGGACGGCACGTCCAGATCCTGCTCACCCCGCCGACTCATCAAGTGCGCGCAGCACATCGGCCACCAGGTCTCCCGGATCCTCGGCGCCGGCCGAGAAACGGATGAAGCCCTCCGGGACCGCGTCTCCGCCCCAGCGCCCTCGCCGCTCGGCGGTGGAGCGCACGCCGCCGAAACTCGTCGCGTTGTCGACGAGGCTCAGGGCGTCCAGAAAACGATCGGCACGTGCGCGCGCGGGCAGGCAGAAGGACACCACGCAACCGAAGCGCCGCATCTGCTGCGCCGCGATCTTGTGTGAGGGGTCGTCGGGCAGGCCCGGATACCGCAGTCCGGTCACCTCGGGACGGTCGCGCAGCGCCCGTGCGACCGCGAGCGCGTTGGAGCTCTGCCGGTCGGCCCGCAGCTCGAGCGTGGCCAGGGAGCGGTGTGCGAGCCATGCCTCCATGGGGCCGGGGATCGCTCCGACGATCTTGCGCCAGCGCCGCACGGAGGCCATCGGTCCGCTGTCCCGTGATGCGACGTACCCCAGCAGCAGGTCGCCGTGACCGGTGAGCATCTTGGTACCGCTGGCCACGGAGAAGTCGGCGCCCAGCTCCAGAGGGCGCTGGCCGAGCGGGGTCGCCAGGGTGTTGTCGACGGCGACGAGGGCGCCCTGGGCATGGGCTGCCTCGGCGAGCCGCCGTATGTCGCAGACGTCGAGCCCCGGGTTCGAGGGGGTCTCGATCCACAGGAGTTTCGCTCCGGCCAGGACATCGAGCTGGGCGTCCCCGCCGGTCGGCGCCGTGCGCACGTCGATGCCGTACGCGGTCAGCTGCTCGCGCACCAGGGGCAGCGCCTGGTAGCCGTCCGAGGGGAGCACCACACTGTCACCGGCACGCAGCTGGGAGAACAGGATCGCCGAGATCGCGGCCATACCGGAGGCGAAGGCGAGCGTCTCCACGTCGTCCGCGCCGGGCGCCTCCAGCTCGCCGATGGCGCGTTCGAGATGGGTCCAGGTGGGGTTCCCGTCACGCCCGTACGTGTACGGTCCGACCGGCTCGCCGGGCAGGTGGAAGTGTGCGGCGAAAACGGGCCCCGGCAGGGTCGGCTCGTATGTGACCGGCTCGGGCAGCCCCGCCCGCACCGCGCGCGTGCCGTCGCCGTGTCCCGCGCCGGACCCGCCGAAAGCCCCTGACGCATCCCCTGATGTCATGCCGCCCGTCCCTCCACGTGCTCGCGTACCGCGGTGAGCAGCCCGGTGCTCGCCGCTTCCACCATCTCAAGGACCGTCTCGAAGCCGTCCCTGCCCCCGTAGTACGGGTCGGGCACATCGAGGTCGTCGTCCGCGGCCGGGTCGTACGAGCGCAGCAGACGCACCTTCGCCTCGTCCTCGGGGGTGGGTGCGAGGCGGCGCAGGGCCTTGAGATGGCCGGAGTCGAGCGCGATCACCAGGTCGAGCCGGGAGAACCAGGAAGCCTGGAACTGCCGGGCGGTGTGATCGCTGTCGTAGCCGTGCTCCTCCAGGACGTCGAGGCTGCGCGGATCGGCGCCGTCCCCTTCGTGCCAGTCGCCGGTGCCCGCGCTGTCCACCTCGACCAGCCCGTCGAGACCGGCCTCCTCGACACGCGCGCGGAAGACGGACTCGGCCATCGGGGACCGGCAGATGTTCCCGGTGCAGACGAAGCAGACTCGGTAGGCCATACGGTTCACTCAGTCCTCGTCGGGCAGCACGATGTGCAGCGCCCAGGAGACGATCGAGATGATCAGGCCGCCCAGGACGGCGGTCCAGAAGCCCTCGACATGGAAGCTCAGATCCAGTTTGCCCGCCAGCCACGAGGTGAGCAGCAGCATCAGGGCGTTGACGACCAGCGTGATCAGGCCGAGCGTCAGGATGAACAGCGGAAACGTCAGCACCTTCACGATCGGCTTGACCAGGAAGTTCACCAGGCCGAAGAGCAGCGCGACGACTATCAGCGTGCCTATCTTCTTGCCTGTGCCGGCACCGGTGAGAGTGATCTTGTCGAGGAGCCAGACGGCGACGGCCAGGGCCCCCGCGTTGGCGAGCGTCTTGACTACGAAATTCTTCATGTGTCTGATCGTGGCAGACGCGATCACCGGCGAGAACAGAGCGAGGCAGGCAACTTCGATGAAGGCATTCCGGCTGGACGAACTGGAAGCGGAGCGCGCGGCCAACGACGGTGCCTATCTGCAGTTCCTGCGGGAGCGGAACATGTCCGTCGGCCTGTACGCGCTCGACGCGGGCGACCTCGATCCGCAGAAGCCGCACCAGCAGGACGAGGTGTACTTCGTCGTCAGCGGACGCGCCTCGATCACCGTGGGCATGGAGACCACCCAGATCGCGCGCGGCAGCGTCGTCTATGTGCCGGCCGGTGTTGCCCACAAGTTTCACCACATCACCGAGGATCTGAGGGTTCTGGTGGTGTTCTCTCCGCCCGAGAGCTGAGACACGTCTCAGGGTTCCCTAGGGGGACGATCAGGGGAGGACGAGGGATGCGGGCCGTGGGCCGTGGCCCTGTGCGGCCCTAGCATCGAAGCAGAACGAGAACCCCGTGAGCAGTGCCCCCGCAACGGGCGTGGGGCAGGGGGCGGAGAGACAAGGACAAGGGCGATGCGAGAGATCTTCGCGGGTTTGCCGTGGTGGGTGAAGTGGGTTGCGGTGCCGGTCATCGCGCTGGTCGTCTTCGGAGGCCTGATCGCGACCGTCGTCGGCATCGTCATCGGGCTGCTGTTCAAGGTGCTGCTGTTCGTCGCGCTGGTCGGCGGACTGATCTACATCGTGCGGAAGTTCATGTCGGGCTCGGCGTCACGCGGCGACTGGTGAGCCGCCCGGGCATTGCCGGACAGGGGGAGGACGCGCCCGGGGCGGGGAAGGGCCGATCGGTCTAAAACATGCTGCCGGTAACAGAAAAACGGGGTTCCCTCGGGCGAGGGAAGTTTCCCCGCCGAGGCAGTCGACGGACGGCGGCCGACCGTTAGAGTCCGGAGTTCGACGCGCGGCAGGCCCCGCGCGCGGCGCATCCCCTCCCGTGTCCCCGCACGGGAGGCCACCCTCGCGCTCCGGGAGTGATCCTTGGCCACGGTCGGCATCGCACGCGCAGACGTACCCGCACCGCCCGTACAGCGGCGCGCATCAACGGCGGAGGCGCACCTTCCGCCCGAGCCGCCGCAGTCCACCACTCTCATCGGATCCGTGCAGCGAGCGATGCGGCTGCTGGAAGCGGTCGCCGACCGCGAGTACGGGGCCCCGGCCAAGCAGCTGGCCCGCGAGGTCGGTCTGGCGCTTCCCACGGCCTACCACCTGCTGCGCACTCTGACCCATGAAGGGTATCTGCGCCGGGAAAAGGGCCTCTTCTTCCTGGGTGAGGCCGCCGAGCAACTGGGTGGCAGCGCGGCGCAGCAGAAACGTCGCAGCATGATGGACGACGCGCTCGCACAATGGCGTGATTCGATCGGTGCCCCGGTTTACTACGCGGTCTACCGCGAGGGCGAGATCGATGTGCTCGGCGTCGCCGACACCCCCGGCAATCCCGCGGTCGAGGAGTGGGCCGACTTCCGCGAGACCGCCCACGCGCACGCCATCGGCCAGTGTCTGCTGTCCCAGCTCAGCGAGCAGGCGCGCCGGGACCACCTGGACCGCTGCCCCGTACAGTCACTCACCCCCTACACCGTGCGGGACGAACGCGCTCTCCTGCGGCGGTTGGAACGCCTGGGGAGGATGGAACCCGTCATCGAGCGCCAGGAGTACGCGCTCGGGACGGTTTGCGCCGCCGTGCCCATCACGGCCGGGGCGACGGCCGCGGCGGTGGCCATCTCCCTGCCGTCGCATCAGGCCGACCGGCTGCTGCCCGCGGCCCGTCGGTTGCAGGCGGAGATCGGAAAGCTGCTAGGGACACTCACCGTCTCTATCAGCATCTGAAAACTCACTCCTTGTGATCTGCCATGCACGTTCAGCAAACTTCCAGCAGGTGTCAGGGGATCAATCCTGGCCAGTCGACGGCTACTGACGGGGTAGGCGATGCGCGAGTCGGTGCAGGCAGAGGTCATGATGAGTTTTCTCGTCTCGGAGGAGCTTTCGTTCCGTATCCCGGTGGAGCTGCTCTACGAGACCTGTGATCCGTATGCCGTGCGGCTGACCTTTCATTTGCCCGGGGATGCCCCCGTGACCTGGGCGTTCGGGCGCGAGTTGCTGGTCGACGGGGTCGGACGGCCGTGCGGTGAGGGTGATGTGCATATCGCGCCCGCCGAACCGGACACCTTCGGCGATGTCCTGATCCGGCTCCAGGTGGGCGCGGACCGGGCGCTGTTCAAGTCCGGGGCCGTGCCCCTGGTGGCCTTCCTCGACCGTACGGACAAGCTGGTGCCGCTCGGGCAGGAAGGCTCCCTCGCCGACTTCGACGCACATCTGGACGAGGCGCTCGACCGGATCCTGGCGGAGGAGCAGAGCGCGGGCTGAAGCCGTCCGAGGCGCTGTAACGGTTCCTCGCGGGTGCGGGGCACGGAACAGTGCCGTAACGGTTCTTCGGCTATTCGCAGGGCCTGTGGAGCCGCACAGGCGGCCCGGAGCGCGTCAGCGCTTGCGGCGCCGGCCTCTTCCTCCTCGGGCCGGTACGGGAGCCGGGCCGGTGGCCGGGGCGGCGGTCGTCCCCGGGCGGTCCGCCGACACCACGAGGGCGGCCAGCACGGTGGTGACGGGCACGGAGGCGACGAGGCCGATCGACCCGACGAGCGTGCGGACGATCTCCTCGGCCACCAGCTCGCTGTCCGCGACCGTGACCACACCGCTCTGCGCGATCGAGAACAGAAGCAGCAGAGGCAGCGCGGCGCCCGCGTACGCCAGAACGAGGGTGTTGACGACCGACGCGATGTGGTCGCGGCCGATGCGGATACCCGCGCGGTACAGGCCTCGCCAGCCCAGGGTCGGATTGGCGTCGTGCAGCTCCCAGACCGCCGACGTCTGTGTCACGGTCACATCGTCGAGCACACCGAGCGAGCCGATGATGACGCCTGCGAGCAGCAGTCCGCTCATGTCGATGCGCGGGAACAGGCCATGGATCAGACCGGTGCTGTCGTCCGTGTTCCCGGTCAGCGCGGCCCAGTCGATGAACTCCGAGCCCAGCAGGCCGATGAGCGACAGGGAGATGAGCGTGCCCAGCACCGCGACCGAGGTGCGTGCCGAGAGCCCGTGGCACATATAGAGGGCTATCAGCATGATGGCGCTCGATCCGACCACGGCCACGAGAAGCGGATTCGAGCCCCCCAGGATCGCCGGCAGGATGAAGAGGTTGAGGACGAGGAAGCTCACGGCCAGAGCGACGAGGGCCATGACACCGCGCATCCGGCCCACGATCACCACGGCGACGGCGAAGATCCCGGCGAGCAGCGCCATGGGGAGCTTCCGGTTCACATCGGTGACCGAGTACTGCAGATCCCTGGGCGCGGAGGGCTCGTATGCGACCACGACCTTCTCGCCCTGATCCAACTGCCGTGACTGGTCAGGCTGGACGATCTCCGTGAACGTACGTCCCTTGTCCTTGCCGGTGTCGACCTGGACCGTCGCCTTCTTGCAGGTGCCGCTCGCTTTCTGCGGTCCGGAGGACCCGCCGGCGGCGGAGGTGTCCCCGATGGGGGTCCCGCCACCCGAGGCGTTCACGGACTTGCAGTCCACCTCCACGACCCGGGTGACCGTCGCCTGCTGCGTCTGCCGGTCGAAGCCGAGGCCGCTGCGCTGGTGCGACGGCACACCACCGGGCCACAGGATCACAAGGCCGGCTATGACCGCCGCGGTGAACGGGATGAGGATCGCGGCGATGACCTTGCGCAGCTGCCGGGAGACAGGGGCCGCCGGGCCGTGACTGTGACTGTGGGAGTGACCGTGGCCATGCCCGTGTCCGTCCTCGCGGCCATGGTGGCCGGGCGGCTCGGAGGACGGATAGGGGGGCGGATGCTGTGTCGTGGTCACCGACGCATCATTGCAAGAAGGCGCAAGGCCTACTGTTCAGCCAGCGTAAAGAGACGCTAGCGTGAGGGAACCTTTGCACACGCGGGAGCTCGGAGCACCGGGCTGAGAGGGCGCTGACCTCCGCAGGCGCGATGTTTCACGTGGAACATCGCCGGCGGAAACCGCTGCGTCGACCGCTGAACCTGTTACCGGGTAATGCCGGCGTAGGGAGTAGGTCTCATGACCAACAAGGATGCACCCATGCCTGCCCTCGACCAGGACGAACAGTCCCAGGCGGACGGCAGGACCATCGGCTGGCACAAGGCGTATGTCGCGGGCTCGCGCCCCGACCTGCGCGTGCCCGTCCGCCAAGTGCACCTCACCATCGGGCAGTCGGTCACGCTGTACGACACCTCCGGCCCGTATACCGATCCGCTTGTGACGACGGACGTCCGCAGGGGACTGTCGCCACTGCGGGAGAACTGGATCATCGCCCGCGGCGACACCGAGGAGTACGCGGGCCGTCCCGTCCGTCCCGAGGACGACGGACTCAAGCACACCTCGCCTCGTGGCGGGCTGCGCAACCTCGACGCGGTGTTTCCCGGGCGCCCGCGTCAGCCGCGCCGCGCACGTCCGGGTACGCCGGCCACACAGCTCGCGTACGCACGGCGCGGTGAGATCACGCCCGAGATGGAGTTCGTGGCGATCCGGGAGAACGTGGAGCCCGAGGTCGTGCGCGAGGAGATCGCGGCGGGCCGGGCGGTTCTGCCGGCCAACGTCAATCACCCGGAGACCGAGCCGATGATCATCGGTAAGCGGTTCCTGGTGAAGGTCAACGCCAACATCGGCAACTCCGCGGTGACGTCCTCCATCGAGGAGGAGGTCGAGAAGATGACCTGGGCCACCCGCTGGGGCGCCGACACGGTCATGGATCTGTCCACCGGCCGCAACATCCACACCACCCGGGAATGGGTGCTGCGCAACTCCCCCGTGCCGATCGGTACGGTGCCGCTCTACCAGGCCCTCGAGAAGGTCGACGGGAGGGCCGAGGAGCTGTCCTGGGAGATCTACAAGGACACGGTCATCGAGCAGGCCGAGCAGGGCGTGGACTATATGACGGTGCACGCCGGGGTGCGTCTGCCGTTCGTGCCGCTGACCGCGAACCGCAAGACCGGCATCGTGTCGCGGGGCGGCTCGATCATGGCGGCGTGGTGCCTCGCGCACCACAAGGAGTCTTTCCTCTACGAGAACTTCGAGGAACTGTGCGAGATCCTCGCGGCGTACGACGTCACCTACTCGCTGGGCGACGGGCTGCGTCCGGGCTCGATCGCGGACGCCAATGACGAGGCGCAGTTCGCGGAGCTGCGCACTCTCGGGGAGCTCAACCGGATCGCCAGGCGCTTCGGCGTGCAGACCATGATCGAGGGGCCGGGCCATGTCCCGATGCACAAGATCAAGGAGAACATCGACCTCCAGCAGGAGATCTGCGACGAGGCCCCGTTCTACACCCTTGGGCCGCTGACGACGGATGTGGCACCGGCATACGACCACATCACCTCGGGCATCGGCGCCGCGATGATCGCCTGGTGGGGCACGGCCATGCTCTGCTACGTCACGCCCAAGGAGCATCTGGGGCTGCCCAACCGCGACGACGTGAAGACAGGTGTCATCACCTACAAGATCGCCGCCCATGCGGCCGACCTCGCCAAGGGGCACCCGGGTGCGCAGGAGTGGGACGACGCGTTGTCCGACGCGCGCTTCGAGTTCCGCTGGGAGGACCAGTTCAACCTGGCTCTCGATCCGGACACGGCCCGCGCCTTCCACGACGAGACCCTCCCGGCGGAGCCGGCCAAGACGGCTCATTTCTGCTCGATGTGCGGGCCGAAGTTCTGCTCGATGAAGATCAGCCGGAGCATCACCGAGAAGTACGGCCAGGCCGCGCCCGAACCGGAATACGACGAGGCCGCCCTGCAGGGCATGAAGGTCAAGTCCGAGGAGTTCGCGGCGCACGGCAACCGGGTCTATCTCCCGCTCGCCGACTGACCTCGGGCATCGGCGCATGGCTCATGGGCGCTGTCCCGGGACGGCACGACAGGCCGGTCCCGGGGCGGCGCCCCCCGTTGTCCGGAGGCTCACGGCGCAGTGGGGCGGCCGTCGCCGCAAGCGCCCCTACTCCGGCCGGTGTTCGGGTCCCCCGAAGTCCGGGCTGGTGAAGTCGGGGCTGGTGAAGCTCGGGCGTGGTCCCGTGCCGGGGCCGCTGTCGGGGCTGCTGAACCCCGGCCGCCCGTAGCCGAGGTTCGGCATACGGCTGGGCGCCGTCTCCGGCGAGGTACGGCTCATCGCGGCCGTCCCCGGGTCGGCGAGTGCGTCGCGCAGGAACGGCAGGATGCCCCGCTCCAGCAGGGCCTCGTGCCATGCCTCCCTGGCCTGGGCGATCTGAGCCATCAGCTCCTCCTGGACACCGGCATCGCCGTCGGAGGTTCCGTTGCGCAGGGCGGTGAGCAGGAGACCGACCGCGGCGATCAGGATCGTGGCGGCGGTCACCGCGCCGAAGATCCACCCGGTGGTCAGGAGGGTCCGCGCGAACGCCTGATGGGGGTCGACCACCTTGAGGGTGTATCCCACGAGCAGGAAGATCGCGGCGGCGGCTCCGGCCAGGAAGGGGGCGAGTACCGTGGCGACGGCACCGGGCCCGGCGCTCACGGTGGCCTCTCCGACGCTGGCGGCGAGCCCCAGGGCGTCCATCTCCTGCTCCAGGGCGTCGTCGGTGCCCTCATGGGCGGACCGGTCGGGCGGCGCCGGGCGGCGCAGTTCCTCGCGGATCTTCACGTAGTGGTGGTACTCGGTGGCAGCCGCCGCCGTGATGAGTGCGGTGGCGTCCAGTGCCATGGTGCGTAGTTGTTCGGGGTTGAGCCGCTGGCCCACAGCGGTCAGGTCCGGGCGGTGCGGCGCGGAGCGCAGCGCCTCATCGAGGATCCGCTCATAGTCCTGGCGGTCCTCGCTCAGCAGGTGCTGCGGAACGCTGTTCATCTGCATCCCCCGATGCTCCGTAGGGCTTGGGACTCGGCATGCTGACGAGCCGTCGGGCAGAAACGGAGGGGAGCCTGCTACGGATAATCCGATGGTAGAGCGGCGACGGCACACGGTGACAGGGGGTTCGAGGAAATTGGCCCCGGGCCGCCGCACCCTTCCCCGGTTCTCCACGCGGAAAGGCCGGGACGACAAAGGCTAGTCGTGCAGGGGAAGTTGCTGGACGAGCAGCTTTCCGGCCATGGTCACTCCGCCGTCCATCGCGATGGCCAGGCCGTCCGCGTAGACGTGGGGACCCTCGACCACCGGACCGGTGCCTTCCTCGCCGTCCTCCGAACCGACCTCGCCCAGGAGATACGGAATCGGGCTGTGACCGTGGACGATGCGGCTGCCGCCGTACATGTCCAGCAGGGAGCGCACTGCGTCGGCGCCGCCCTCGTCGCGGAAGGAGAAGCGCTTGGTGAACTTCCGGAACAGGTCCCACACCTCATCCGCGTCATTGCGCGTGAGCGTCTCGCGGATGGTGTCGTTCACGGCTTCGATGGAGTCGCCGTAGTCGAGGTATGCGGTGGTGTCGGAGTGGACCAGCAGATGCCCGTCGACCTCTTCGATCGCGTCCAGACGGGCCATCCACTGGAGGTGGTGGTCCTGCAGGCGGTCCATGTCCGTCTTCTGGCCCCCGTTGAGCAGCCATGCGGCCTGGAAGGTGGCGGTGCCCGCGCTGGAGTTCACGGGGGTGTCGCCGAACCGCTTGGCGCCGATCAGCAGCAGCTCGTGGTTGCCCATGAGCGCCTTGCAGTAGCCGCCGGCCGCGGCGGCCTCCGCGGACAGCCTCATCACCAGTTCGATGACACCGATGCCGTCGGGTCCGCGGTCGGTGAAGTCGCCGAGGAACCACAGCCGCGCCGTCCCCGCCGACCAGTTGCCCGCGGCGTCGATGAGGCCCTTCTCCTGGAGCGCCGCCACGAGCTCGTCGAGGTACCCGTGCACGTCCCCGACCACGAACAGCGGTCCCGGTCCCTCGGCGGCCTGCGGGCCGGGCACGGCGTTCGGGTCGACCGCCACCTGGAGGGTGTCGCCGCGATTGATGACCGGGATGTCCCGCTCGGTGGGCGTATAGGCGTCGTAACCGCCGGGGTAGGCCTCGGGCGCGGTGGGAGGGACGGCTCCGGGGGGCGTGCTCTGTGCGTACGGGTCGGGCTCGTGGACGTACGCGGGCACCCGGAAGTCGCGCAGCGTTGTCGTTCGCTCCGCCGCGGGTCCCTGGCCGGCCCCCTGAGTCATCGACCCCTCCACCATCGCGCCGCATCTGCACCGGATCGGACTGCCTGGTCGCAGCGGCCCGCGGTGTCGTGGGCCCATCATAGGAATGCGGCTCGCACCATGTGATGACCCAGGGGTGGTGAATCGGGGAAGGACCCCGCTTCCCTGCGGCATTCGCCCTGAATGGGCGGTGTGTCCATGCCGTTGTCCGGGATGCCGGACGCCCGCGGGCAGCCTGTGCGCCGCCCGCGGTCCGCCGGCGGCCTAGGGTCTCTCGTTTGGATCAGACCCCGCTCCCTGATCCGGCCTGATCCAAACGAAAGACCCTAGCCCTGTTCGGGAGAGCGCGGCGGGCTGATCGTCGTACGGGGTGAGCGCCGCTCGGACGAAGTGCGGACGATCAGCTCCGTCGGTATCACCTGCTCCACCGGCTGCTCCGCCTGGACGCCCTCGATGGCGTCGATGAGGAGCTGGACCACCGCGGTGCCGATCCGGCGCGGCTTGAGCGAGAGCGTCGTGACGGGCGGCTCGGTGTTTGCGTACACGGCGGACTCGCTGCAGCACACGAGCAGCAGGTCGTCGGGTACGCGCAGCCCGTAGCGGCGGGCGGCGGCCAGCAGGTCGGTGCCGTTGGGGTCGAAGAGCCCGTAGACCGCGTCGGGGCGGTCGGGCCGGGCCAGCAGCCGGTCGGCGGCCACGGCACCCGCACACGGGTCGTGGGCCGGGTAGGCCTCGTAGACCGGGTCCTGTCCGACGCGCTCGCACCAGTTCAGGTACGCGGTCGTGGACAGATGGGTGTAGGTGTCGGTGGTGGTCCCGGTCAGCAGTCCGATCCGGCGGGCGCCGGCCTCGGCCAGATGGTCGAGGATGCCCAGGACCGCGGCCTCGTGGTCGTTGTCGACCCAGGCGGTGACCGGCAGCGTGCCGGCCGGGCGGCCGTCGGAGACGACGGGTAACCCTTGCCGGACCAGCTCGCTGACCACCGGGTCCTGGTCGGACGGGTCGATGACGACCGTGCCGTCCAGGGCGACGTTCGACCACACGTCGTGGCGTGAGGTCGCGGGCAGGATGACCAGGGCGTAGCCCCGGGCGAGGGCGGCCGACGTGGCGGCCCTCGCCATCTCCGCGAAGTACGCGAACTCGGTGAAGGTGAAAGGTTCATCCCCGTACGTCGTCACGGTCAGGCCGATGAGGCCCGACTTGCCGGTACGGAGCGTGCGAGCCGCTGCCGACGGACGGTACCCGAGCCGGTCGGCGACCTCGCGGACATGGCGTCGGGTGGCGTCCGGCAGTCTGCCCTTGCCGTTGAGGGCGTCGGAGACGGTCGTGATGGAGACCCCGGCGGCAGCGGCCACGTCTCTGATGCCCGCCCGCCCTGGCCGGCTTCCTCGGCGGGAGGTTTCCGCCCGGCTCACCTGGTGCTTCCCTGCTGCTGTCATGGCGAGCCGATAGTAGGGCTCATGCGGTGGGGTAGTGCGGACGCATATGCACTCGTTGACAGGTACGTTTCTGCATGGTCAACATCGTCCAAATGCCTTGGAAGTGGCGAGACTTGGACGGCAAAGAGTCAGTACGTGACCCCTTGGCGCGCATGAGCCTGCCAAGGGGGCCATATTTCGAAGAGGCCTCAACTCACCTTCACGAGGGATGCGCGCCACGGCGCGAGCCACCGGCGCGTTTTGAGGAGGGCGACGCGCCCCCCGCTTCAAGCGCCTTGGTGCGGCGATGCGCCCGGGTTCGTGCACTCATGCGCCTCGGCTTCCCGGGCGGATGCGGAGCGGCGGCGGAAGCGGTTGTCCACAGGCCATTCGCAGCGGACGCGAATCCTCATAAGGTGAGAAGCATTGGATGCCGGTGGCGGTCATGAGCCGGTGATGTGCGCGAGGAGGACTGCGGTGAGCGAGATGAGCCCGAGGCTGCGTGCCGAGCTGGAGGGTATCCCCACCTACAAGCCGGGCAAGCCCGCCGCGGCCGACGGCCCGGTCGCCTACAAGCTGTCCTCGAACGAGAATCCCTATCCGCCGCTGCCCGGCGTGATGGAGAGCGTGACCTCGGCGGCCGCGTCCTTCAACCGCTACCCGGACATGGCGTGCACGGAGCTGATGGCCGAGCTGTCGGAGCGCTTCGGGGTGCCCGAGGCCCATATCGCGACCGGCACGGGCTCGGTCGGCGTGGCACAGCAGCTGCTGCAGGCCACGAGCGGCCCGGGCGACGAGGTGATCTACGCCTGGCGGTCCTTCGAGGCGTACCCGATCATCACCCGGGTCAGCGGTGCGACAGCGGTGCAGGTGCCGCTGACCTCGGGTGAGGTGCACGATCTGGACGCGATGGCCGACGCGATCACCGACCGGACCCGGCTGATCTTCGTCTGCAACCCCAACAACCCGACCGGCACGGTGGTGCACAGGGCCGAGCTGGAGCGCTTCCTCGACCGGGTGCCGGGCGATGTGCTGGTGGTACTGGACGAGGCGTACCGGGAGTTCATCCGCGACGCCGAGGTGCCGGACGGCGTGGAGCTGTACCGCGATCGGCCGAACGTCTGTGTGCTGCGCACCTTCTCCAAGGCGTACGGCCTCGCGGGGCTGCGTGTCGGGTTCGCGATCGCCCATGAGCCGGTGGCCGCGGCGCTGCGCAAGACCGCCGTGCCGTTCGGGGTGAGCCAGATGGCGCAGAACGCCGCGGTCGCCTCGCTGCGCGCGGAGGACGAACTGCTCGGCCGGGTCGGTTCATTGGTGAGCGAGCGCACGCGTGTGGTCGACGCGCTGCGCGCCCAGGGCTGGACGGTGCCCGAGACGCAGGCGAACTTCGTGTGGCTGCGGCTGGGGGAGCGGACGGTGGAATTCGCCGCGGTCTGTGAGCAGGCAGGCGTGGTCGTGCGGCCCTTCCCGGGCGAAGGTGTGCGAGTGACCATCGGTGAGGCCGCGGGGAACGACATCTTCCTGAAGGCGGCGGAGGGGTACCGCCGGTAGCGCTTCGCTCAAGGCTGTAGTGCTCTGCTTGCGGGGCCGGGTTTTCGCACAGTTCTCCGCGCCCCTAGGGGGCGTGTCCTTGGGGGCGCCGGGTGCGGGTGCGTGGGGGCGTGCGTAGTTCCCCGCGCCCTGCCCCGCGCCTGCCCGTGTGCTGTCGTCCGCGGGTGCGCCGGAGGCCGTGGTCGCGGTCCAGGGGGCGGTGCCGGGGCTGGCATTTTTGATCTTGTCCGATTAGGACCCCCCCGGCTGTTCGGGCTCGAACCTCTATGCGCCATAATTGCTTGTGAATGTGAACGCGTTCACAAAGTTGCCCTGGTTGCCCCGGTAGTGCAGGGCAAAAAGGGCAAAGCTGCCGCTTGTGACCACGGCGATGTAAGGAGAAGACGACGTGGACATGGCTTTGGCACCGGAGACTCTGGCGCGATGGCAGTTCGGCATCACCACCGTCTACCACTTCCTGTTCGTCCCGCTGACCATTTCGCTGGCCGCGCTGACCGCCGGTCTGCAGACCGCCTGGGTGCGCACGGAGAAGGAGAAGTACCTCCGTGCCACCAAGTTCTGGGGCAAGCTGTTCCTGATCAACATCGCGATGGGTGTCGTCACCGGCATCGTTCAGGAGTTCCAGTTCGGCATGAACTGGTCCGCCTACTCGCGCTTCGTCGGCGACATCTTCGGTGCCCCGCTCGCGTTCGAAGCGCTCATCGCCTTCTTCTTCGAGTCCACCTTCATCGGGCTGTGGATCTTCGGCTGGGACAAGCTGCCCAAGAAGCTCCATCTGGCCTGCATCTGGATGGTCTCCATAGGCACGATCCTGTCGGCGTACTTCATCCTCGCGGCCAACTCCTGGATGCAGCACCCCGTCGGCTACCGGATCAACAAGGCGAGGGGCCGCGCCGAGCTCACCGACTTCTGGCACGTTCTGACCCAGAACACCGCGCTCACCCAGGTCTTCCACACCCTGTCGGCGTCCTTCCTCACGGGCGGCGCGTTCATGGTCGGCATCGCCGCCTTCCATCTGCTGCGCAAGAAGCACATCGCCGTGATGAAGTCCTCACTGCGGCTCGGTCTGATCACCGTGGTCATCGCCGGCCTGCTCACCGCGGTCAGCGGCGATCTGCTCGGCAAGGTCATGTTCAAGCAGCAGCCGATGAAGATGGCAGCGGCCGAGGCCATGTGGAACGGCCAGGACGAGGCCCCGTTCTCGATCTTCGCCTATGGAGACGTGAGCAAGGGCCACAACACCGTGGAGCTGTCCGTCCCCGGTGTCCTGTCGTTCCTCGCCAACGACGACTTCAGCTCCTACGTCCCCGGTATCAACGACACCAACAAGGCCGAGCAGCAGAAGTTCGGTCCGGGCGACTACCGGCCCATCATCCCTGTCACCTTCTGGGGCTTCCGCTGGATGATCGGTTTCGGTATGTCGTCCTTCGCCCTCGGTCTGGCCGGTCTCTGGCTCACCCGCAAGAAGTTCATGCTGCCGCACCATTTGCGCGTGGGCGAGGACGAGGTGCCGAACCTGGTGCTGTTCAAGAGGAAGGCACTCGGCCCGGTACTGACCACCTGGTACTGGCGTATCGCGATCTGGACCCTGGCCTTCCCGTTGATCGCCAACTCCTGGGGATGGATATTCACGGAGATGGGCCGTCAGCCCTGGGTCGTCTACGGCGTGCTGCGCACCCGTGACGCCGTCTCCCCCGGTGTCTCCCAGGGCGAGGTCATCACATCCATGACCGTGTTCACACTGCTCTACGCGATCCTCGCGGTCATCGAGGTCCGGCTGCTCGTGAAGTACGTGAAGGCCGGGCCGCCGGAGCTCACGGAGTCCGATCTCAACCCGCCCACAAGGATCGGCGGCGACTCCCAGGACGCCGACAAGCCGATGGCCTTCTCGTACTAGGCCGAGGGAGCGCTCACATCATGCAACTTCACGACGTCTGGTTCGTCCTCATCGCGGTTCTGTGGACCGGCTACTTCTTCCTGGAGGGCTTCGACTTCGGAGTCGGCATCCTCACCAGGCTGCTGGCCCGCGACCGGCTCGAGCGGCGTGTGCTGATCAACACGATCGGCCCTGTCTGGGACGGCAACGAGGTATGGCTGCTGTCCGCAGGAGGTGCGACCTTCGCCGCTTTCCCCGAGTGGTACGCCACCCTCTTCTCCGGGTTCTATCTGCCGTTGCTGATCATTCTGGTCTGCCTGATCGTGCGCGGTGTCGCCTTCGAGTACCGGGCGAAGCGGCCCGAGGAAGGCTGGCAGCGCAACTGGGAGATCGCGATCTTCTGGACCTCGCTGCTTCCGGCGTTCCTGTGGGGTGTGGCCTTCGCCAACATCGTGCGGGGCGTGAAGATCGACCAGCATCTGAACTATGCGGGCACCGTCTGGGACCTGCTCAACCCGTTCGCGCTGCTCGGTGGTCTGGTGACGCTGACCCTGTTCACCTTCCACGGCGCGGTGTTCGCGGCGCTCAAGACCGTCGGTGACATCAGGGGGCGGGCGCGGAAGCTGGCCCTGAGGGTGGGACTGGCGACGGCCGTGCTGGCACTGTTCTTCCTTGGCTGGACACAGGTCGACCGAGGCGACTCCAGGAGCCTGATCGCGCTGATCGTGGCCGTGATCGCCCTCATGGCGGCGCTCGTGGCGAACCAGGCGGGGCGCGAGGGATGGTCGTTCGCCTTCTCCGGCGTGACCATCGTCGCCGTGGTCGCGATGTTCTTCCTGACGCTCTTTCCTGACGTCATGCCCTCCACGCTCAACGCGGACTGGAGTCTGACGGTGAGCAACGCCTCGTCGACCCCCTACACCCTGAAGATCATGACGTGGTGTGCCGGGATCGCCACACCGATCGTTCTGCTCTATCAGGGGTGGACCTACTGGGTGTTCCGCAAGCGCATCGGTACGCAACACATCGCCGACGGCGCTGCCGGAGCCGTGCACTGAAGTTCTGGGGGGGAGGGTGTTTCACGTGAAACACCCTCCCGTGACCGGAAGGGCATGTTTCACGTGAAACCGATCGATCCCCGACTGCTGCGTCACGCCCGTGGCACCCGACTCTTCCTCATGGCGGTCGTCGCGCTGGGCACCGTCGCAGCGGTACTGGTCATCGCTCAGGCGATGCTGATCGCTGAGGTGGTGGTCGGTGTCTTCCAGCGCCATCACTCGGTCGCCGGACTGCGTATCCCGTTCCTCCTCCTGCCGGCCGTAGCGGTCGGCAGGGCATTGGTCGCATGGCTCACCGAACTCGCCGCCCACCGGTCGAGCGCGGCCGTGAAGTCCGAGCTCCGGGGACGGCTGCTGGAGAGGGCCTCAGCCCTTGGCCCCGGATGGCTGGGACAGCAGCGGACCGGATCGCTGGTCGCCCTGGCCACGCGCGGAATCGACGCGCTCGACGACTACTTCTCGCGCTATCTGCCGCAGTTGGGGCTCGCCGTGGTCGTGCCGGTCGCGGTGCTTGCCCGCATCGTCACGGAGGACTGGGTATCGGCGGCGATCATCGTCGCCACGCTGCCACTGATCCCGCTCTTCATGATCCTGATCGGCTGGGCCACCCAGTCCCAGATGGACCGCCAATGGAAGTTGCTGTCACGGCTGTCCGGCCATTTCCTCGATGTGGTCGCCGGGCTGCCGACACTCAAGGTGTTCGGCCGGGCCAAGGCACAGGCCGAATCCATCAAGCGAATCACCGGCGACTACCGGCGGGCGACCGTACGGACACTGCGCATCGCGTTCCTGTCGTCCTTCGCGCTGGAATTGCTCGCCACCATCTCGGTGGCGCTCGTCGCGGTGACGATCGGCATGCGGCTGGTCCACGGGGACATGGACCTGTACACCGGGCTGGTCATCCTTGTGCTGGCGCCGGAGGCGTATCTGCCGCTGCGGCAGGTGGGAGCGCAGTATCACGCGGCGGCCGAGGGGCTCTCTGCTGCCGAGGAGTTGTTCGCCGTACTGGAGACGCCCACGCCGACGCCCGGCACACGGCGCCTGCCCACGGCGGGCGAGATCGCCTTCGAGCAGGTGACCGTGCGATACCCGGGGCGTTCGTCCGACGCGCTGTCCGAGGTGTCGCTGAGGATCCGACCCGGTGAGACCGTCGCTCTCGTCGGGCCGAGCGGGTCCGGCAAGTCGACGCTGCTGAACGTGCTGCTCGGATTTGTGCCGGTCGCCCGGGGACGGGTACGGGTCGGGGGAGCCGATCTCGACTCGGCCGACCTGGAGGAGTGGCGTTCACGGATCGCGTGGGTGCCGCAGCGCCCGCAACTGTTCGCGGGCACCATCGCGGAGAACGTACGGCTGGCCCGGCCGGAGGCGGACGAGACGGCGGTCCGAAAGGCGCTGTCCGACGCAGGGGCGCTGGGGTTCGTGGAGGCGCTGCCCGCCGGGGCGGCCACGGTGCTCGGCGAGGACGGGGCGGGACTGTCGGCCGGGCAGCGCCAGCGTCTCGCCCTGGCACGGGCGTTCCTCGCCGACAGGCCGGTGCTGCTGCTGGACGAGCCGACGGCGTCCCTGGACGGGGCGACCGAGGCGGAGGTCGTGGAGGCGGTGCGTCGGCTCGCCACTGGACGGACGGTGCTGCTGGTCGTGCACCGGCCGGCGCTGCTCGGCGTGGCCGACCGGGTTGTGCGGCTCGACATGGAGGAGCACGCCTCGACGGCAAGTGCCGTACAAGCGGGCGCCTTGCCGACGCCCCGACGCGGGACAGCGGATGCGGCCCCGGCCGACGACGGCCGTGTGTCTGCTGCTGTCTCGGAGGCGGGGCGGGGCGGCGTCCTTGCCCGGCTCCGCGCCATGGCGGGCCCTCGGCGGGGGCGGCTCGCTCTCGCGCTGCTGCTCGGCAGTCTCGCGCTCGGAAGCGCCGTCGGGCTGATGGCCACGTCCGGCTGGCTGATCTCACGGGCCTCGCAGCAGCCCCCTGTGCTGTATCTGATGGTCGCGGTGACGGCCACGCGGACGTTCGGCATCGGACGGGCCGTGTTCCGGTACGCGGAGCGCCTCGTGTCGCACGACGCGGTGCTGCGTGTCCTGGCGGACACCCGGGTCGCCGTCTACCGGCGTCTGGAGCGGCTGGCCCCGGCCGGACTGAGGACCACCCGGCGCGGTGATCTGCTGTCGCGGCTGGTCACCGACGTGGACGCCTTGCAGGACTACTGGCTGCGCTGGCTGCTGCCCGTGGGGGTCGCGCTCGCCGTTTCGGCAGGCTCCGTCGGCTTCACCGCCTGGCTGCTGCCGGAGGCCGGTGCCGTCTTGGCCGCCGGGCTGCTGGCGGCCGGGGCCGGAGTACCCCTGGTGACCGCGGCCGTCGCACGCCGTGCGGAGCGGAGTCTGGCACCCGCACGGGGAGAACTGGCGATCCGGGTGACCGATCTGCTCACGGGGACGGCCGAGCTGACGGTCTCGGGCGCGCTGGCAGAACGGAACGCCAGGGCACGCCGTGCCGACGGCGTGCTCACCCGTATCGCCTCCCGCGCGGCGGCAGCCACCGCGCTCGGCGACGGGCTCACCGCACTTGTCACCGGGCTGACCGTCGCCGGAGCCGCGCTCGTGGGCGCGGGGGCCGTCGTCGACGGCAGGCTCGGCGGTGTTGCCATGGCCGTCGTGGTGCTCACTCCGCTGGCCGCGTTCGAGGCGGTCTCGGGGCTGCCGCTCGCCGTTCAGCACCGCCAACGGGTGCGCAGGAGCGCCGAGCGCGTGTACGAGGTGCTGGACGCCCCCGAGCCCGTCAGCGAGCCGGAGTCTCCGGAACGGGCCCCCGCGTCGCCCTTCCCGCTCGTCCTGGAAGGGCTGACCACCCGTCATGACGGTCAGCGGCGGCACGCGCTTCGTGACTTCGGGCTGACCCTTGAGCAGGGGCGCAGGATCGCTGTCGTCGGTCGCTCGGGTGCGGGCAAGACGACCCTCGCGCAGGTTCTGCTGCGGTTCCTGGACGCTGAGGCCGGTACCTACACAGTGGGCGGCACCGACGCGTACGCGCTCGACGGGGACGATGTGCGACGGCTGGTGGGGCTGTGCGCTCAGGATGCGCACCTCTTCGACAGCTCGGTGCGGGAGAACCTGCTGCTCGCGCGGAAAGACGCGAGCGAGGCGCAGGTGCGCGACGCGCTCGGCCGCGCGCGGCTCCTGGAGTGGGTCGAGGGGCTGCCGGAGGGGCTGGACACACTGATCGGTGAGCATGGCGCGCGGCTGTCGGGTGGTCAGCGGCAGCGGCTCGCGCTGGCTCGTGCGCTGCTCGCCGACTTCCCCGTACTCGTTCTCGACGAGCCCGCGGAGCACCTCGATCTGCCGACGGCCGACGCGCTCACGGCGGATCTGCTGGCCGCCACGGAGGGGCGTACGACGGTGCTGATCACCCATCGGATGGCGGGGCTCGAGGCGGTGGACGAGGTGATCGTGCTCGTGGAGGGGTGTGTGGTGCAGCGGGGGGCGTATGACGAGCTGGTGGCGGTGGAAGGGCCGTTGCGGGGGATGGTGGAGCGGGAGACGGACTGCGGTGTGGTGTGACGTGCGGTGACCTGCGGTGCGGTGCGGGGTTTTGCCCAGTTCTCCGCGCCCATGTGGGGGCACCCTCGGTGGGTTGTCGGCTGCGGGTGTGTTGTGGGTTTTGCGCAGTTCCCCGCGCCCCTGTGGGGGCACCTTCGGTGGGATGTGGTGTGCGGGTGGGTCGTGGGCTTTCACGCAGTTCCCCGTGCCCCTGGCACTCTGGTGGGGGAAGGTGATCGTCCGATCGTGGTGCTTTGTTGGGCCGGGCGTGGGACGTCGGCAGGACGGTGGACGGAACACGGGTCACGATCGTTGACATGCAATCATTTCACCGTTTTCTTCTGGTTTCTTCCCTCTCGCTGTGCACGGTCGCGGTGTTGCCCGCGTGGTCCGCCGCAGCCGGAGGCGGGACGTCGGACCGGGGTGCCGACAGCGGGATCAGCGCCCGGGTGGCGCGACTGTCCGAAGACGAGGCCTCGCTGACCTGGCGATATGAGACGGGGCGCCGTGAAGCCGAGAAGCAGCAGGCGATAGCGCGGCGCGACGAGCAGCTCCTCGCCGGGGAGCACAGGCTGACAGCCGTCCTGCACATGGATCTCGGCACCATCGCGCGAGCCGAGTATCAGCAGGGCGGGGCGCACCTGGACACCGTGCGCGCCCTGCACCCGGGCAGCGCGAAAGAACTGACGCGGGATCACGACCCGCTCGCTCGGGTGGACCTTATGGCCGGCGACGCGGTGATGAGGAGCCGCCTCGTGGAAGCCCGCATCGCGCAGGAGGGGGCACGGGCGTCGGCACAGGGGCGGGCGCTGCGGAAGAGCATCGTGCGGCTGGCCGCGGCGCAGCGGACCCTCCAGGCGAAGCTGGAGGCGGCGCGGTGGACCCTGCAGAGGCAGGCCGACGCGTCCGCGGCGTCGGGGAAGTGCCGGGACGCCGTTCATCTGGGGCCGGCGGGACGCAGGGCCGCCCGGCCCTGGGTGACACCGGTGGAGGGGTACCGCCTCACCGCGGGCTTCGGCAACGGCGGTCAGCACTGGGCGCACCGGCACACCGGTCAGGATTTCGCGGTGCCCATCGGGACGCCGGTGCGGGCGGTGGGGACCGGGTCCGTGGTGCGGGTGACCTGCGGGGGCGCGTTCGGCATCGAGGTCGTGCTCAAGCACGTGGACGGTTGCTACACGCAGTACGCCCATCTCGCCGCAGTCACCGTCAGCCCGGGCGACCGGGTGGCCACCGGGCAGTGGATCGGGCAGTCGGGCACGACGGGCAACTCGACCGGACCGCACGTGCACTTCGAGGTGCGGTCCACCCCGCAGTTCGGGTCGGGTGTCGATCCGGTCCCGTGGCTGAAGGCCCATGGCGTGAAGCTGTGAACGAGGCCCCGGGTGCCCCCGCTGTGGCCTACGACCGTTCCGCGAGGATCTTCTCGATCACCACGGCCACGCCGTCCTCGTTGTTGGCGACAGTCCGTCCGGACGTGGCGGCCAGCACGTCCGGGTGCGCGTTGCCCATGGCGTAGGACCGGCCCGCCCAGCTGAGCATCTCCACATCGTTCGGCATGTCGCCGAAGGCGACGACCTCCTCGGGGGAGATCCCGCGCTCGGCACAGGAGAGCGCGAGCGTGCTGGCCTTGGAGACGCCGGGTCCGCTGATCTCCAGCAGCGCGCTGGGGCTGGACCGGGTGATGGACGCGCGGTCGCCGACGGCACGGCGGGCCAGGGCGAGGAACACGTCGGGGTCCAGTTCCGGATGGAAGGCGAGGATCTTCAGGACCGGTTCCCCGGCGCCGGGGGCGTCCGGTGAGAGCAGCTGCTCGGCGGGCGCGAGGTGGTCCGGGATCTCCATGTGGAGCTTCGGGTACGCCGGCTCCTGGTAGAAGCCGTAGGTCTGCTCGACGGCATAGACCGTGCCGGGGGCGACCTCCCGCAGCAGGCGTACGGCGTCGAGCGCGTTCTCCCTGGGCACTTCCCGGACCTTGACGAAGCGGTGGGCGCCGGGCCCGCCGTGCAGGTCGACCACTGCGGCGCCGTTGCCGCAGATCGCCAGGCCGTGTCCGTGGACGTGGTCACTGACGACGTCCATCCAGCGGGCCGGGCGGCCCGTGACGAAGAACACCTCCACACCGGCCGCCTCGGCCGCGGCCAGTGCGGCGACCGTGCGCTCCGAGACTGTCTTGTCGTCGCGCAGGAGAGTGCCGTCGAGATCTGTTGCGATCAGCCGGGGCGGAACGGTGGAGGACGCGGAAGCAGGCGTCTCGGGCTGTCGGGTCGCTGAGGTCACGGGCCTCATTCTCGCGCATATGCCCGCACGGGCGTACGAGAGTCCCCACGGGTGCGTGGTGACGCTTCTCACCAGCCAGGTCACACGCCGTCACGATCAGGCCAGTTGTGCGGGTGCCTCCAGGGCGATCCGCTCGAAGACCTTCACCTCCGAGGCGAAGTCGGAGTCGGGGATCGGCCAGTGGATCACGATGTCCGTGAAACCCAGCTCCTGGTGCCGGCCGGCGAAGTCGACGAACGCGTCCAGCGACTCCAGGGGACGCCCGCGGTCCGGGGTGAAGCCGGTGAGCAGGATCCTGTCGAGCTCCGTCACATCGCGGCCGATCGCGGCGCACGCGTCGGCCAGCTTCTCGGTCTGGGCGCGCAGGGCCTGCACGGACTGTTCCGGGGTGCCGGTCTCGTACAGCTTCGGGTCCCCGGTCGTCACCCATGCCTGCCCGAGGCGCGCGGCGAGCTTCAGGCCGCGCGGTCCGGTCGCGGCCACCGCGAACGGCAGTCGCGGGCGCTGGACGCAGCCGGGGATGTTGCACGCCTCGTGTGCCGAGTAGTGGACGCCTTCGTGGGTGACGGAGTCCTCGGTGAGCAGCCGGTCGAGGAGGGGGACGAACTCACCGAACCGGTCGGCGCGCTCCCGCGGGCTCCACGGCTCCTGGCCGAGCGCGGTTGCGTCGAAACCGGTGCCGCCCGCGCCGATACCCAGGGTGACGCGCCCGCCGGAGATGTCGTCCAGGGAGATCAGCTCCTTGGCGAGGGTGACCGGGTGCCGGAAGTTCGGCGAGGTCACGAGGGTGCCAAGGCGCAGCTGGTCGGTGACGGCGGCAGCCGCGGTGAGGGTCGGTACGGCGCCGAACCAGGGCCCGTCGCGGAAGGAACGCCACGAGAGGTGGTCGTAGGTGTACGCGGTGTGAAAGCCGAGCTGCTCCGCACGCTGCCAGGCGGAACGCCCCCCTTCGTGCCAGCGGACGTACGGAAGGATCACGGTGCTCAGACGCAGACTCATGGTTCGAGCGTAAAGGGACGCTCGCGGTGCTGGTGTCCCCCACTTCGCTCAGCCACTCAGCCAAGCGGTCCGGAAATCGCAGGCCTGAGGTCAGTGGGAGCCCGGAAAACGCAGATATTGCGGTGGTACGGCCTTGGTGAGCCATACGCCGTTGGCGCTGACGTGGAAGACGTGACCGTCCCGGTGCATGGCTCCGGCGTCCACGGAGAGGACGACAGGCCGGCCGCGGCGGCCGCCGACGCGGGTGGCGGTCTCGCGGTCCGCCGAGAGGTGCACGTCGTGCCTGGTCATGGGCCGCAGGCCCTCCGCGCGGATCGCGTCCAGGCCCCGGGCCACGGTCCCGTGGTAGAGGTACGCGGGCGGGGTCGCCTCGGGCAGCCCCAGCTCGACCTCGATGCTGTGGCCCTGGCTGGCGCGGATGCGGCTGCCCTCGATCGCGAACCGCTTCTTGTCATTCGTGGCGACCACATGGTCCAGCTCGGCGCGCGTGACCCGGAATCCGTGCGAGGCCATCGCTGCGAGCAGCGCCTCGATCTCCACCCAGCCGCCCTCTTCGAGCGTGATCCCGATCCGTTCCGGCTGGTGCCGCAGATGCTTCGAGAGGTACTTCGACACCTTCACGGTGCGTCTCTCGTCGTTCCCTTCTGTCATGCCTCCAGCGTGCGGGAGAGACGAGGATCACGCACATGATTTTGGGCTCGATGTTTGGTCCACAGCCAAGTGTGGTTATCCACAGGCAACTTGGCTAGCCTGTGGACAACTCCACTGCCTGACAGGTTGGTTCGCCAACTACGCGTATTTCAGTGACCCATGGGGCAACCAGCTCAATCACCCTTTTGCAGAAGGATGTTCGTCTCCCCCGGCGAGTCAGGCATCAACGTTCACACAGAACACAAGAGGCCGTGCCACAAGCCGAGATGACGGGAGTGTCCGTCAACTCAGCTGGCGGGGAGCATGGATACCAGAGAAGGTGCCAGGCCATCTCAACCATGCGGCTACAGCGGCGGGTTCAGCCGCGCGATGGCACGGAGCGCCCCGGGTGCGAAGCGGGACATCAGGCGGACACCGCGTGCTTCGGGTGTGACGGGGACAACTGCCTTGTTGTACACGACGGATCGCAGGACAGCGTCGGCGACCTTCTCCGGCGGATAGCCGCGCAGGCCGTACAGGCGTGCCGCCCTCTTCTGCCGCCGCCGCTCCTCCTCCGCGTCAACGCCCGTGAAGCGTGCGGTCGATGTGATGTTCGTGTTGACGATGCCGGGGCAGATCGCCGACACCCCGATGTCCTTGCCGGCCAGCTCCGCGCGCAGGCACTCGCTGAGCATCAGTACCGCCGCCTTGGAGGTGCTGTAGGCGGGCAGTGCCTTCGACGGCTGAAATGCCGCCGCGGACGCGATGTTGACGATGTGGCCGCCCTGTCCGCGTTCCGCCATCTGCTTCCCGAAGAGCCGGCAGCCATGGATGACACCCCACAGATTGACGTCGAGGACCTGTCGCCAGTCCTCGGCGGAGGTGTCGAGGAAGGATCCGGACAGTCCGATCCCCGCGTTGTTCACGAGCACGTCCACCACGCCGTGTTCGGCGGCGGTCTTCTCGGCGAGCTTCTCCATGGCCCGTTCGTCGCCGACGTCGACCGTCTCGGCCCACGCCTCGGGGGCGCCGCTCCGCCGGGCCAACTCGGCCGTGCGGGCCGCGGATTCCGCGTCCCGGTCGACGGCCACCACCCGTGCCCCGGCCTGGGCGAAGGCGCACGCCGTGGCCCGGCCGATGCCGCTGCCCGCGCCGGTGACGAGAACGAGCTGTCCGCCGAACCGGTCCGTGTGCCGCCCGGTCGGTGTTGCCGTGGACCGTCCGCTCTCCACGGATGTCACGAACTCGGACACCCAGGAGGCCAGTTGATCCGGCCTGGTGCGCGGGATCCAGTGCCGCGCGGACAGCGTCCTGCGCGTCAGCCGCGGTGCCCATGTCTCCAGCTCGTCGTAGAGCCGCTGCGACAGGAACGCGTCGCCGAGCGGGGTGACGAGCTGCACGGGCACATGCGCGTACGCGTCGGCGCGCGGGCGGCTGAGCCTGGCCCGTACGTTGTCGCGGTACAGCCAGGCGCCGTGGGCCGCGTCCACGGGCAACGAGGAGGCCGGATGGTCGCCGCCGGGCACCTTCTCCACGCGCTGGAGGATCTTCGGCCAGCGTTTGCCGAGCGGGCCGCGCCAGGCGAGCTCCGGCAGCACGGGGGTGTGCAGCAGGTACACGTACCAGGACTTGGCGCCCTGGCCGAGCAGTTGGCCCACCCGGCGCGGAGTGGGGCGGGCCGTCCGCTGCTTGATCCAGTGCCCGAAGTGGTCGAGGGACGGTCCGGACATCGAGGTGAAGGACGCGATCCGTCCCTTGGTGCGCGTCACGGTGACGAATTCCCAGGACTGGACCGAACCCCAGTCGTGCCCGACCAGGTGCACCGGGCGGTCCGGGCTGACGGCGTCCACTACCGCGAGGAAGTCGTCCGTCAGCTTCTCCAGGGTGAATCCGCCGCGCAGCGGCTTCGGCGCCGTGGACCGGCCGTGGCCGCGGACGTCGTACAGCACGACATGGAAGCGGTCCGCGAGGCGCACGGCCACCTCGGACCACACCTCCTTGCTGTCCGGATAGCCGTGCACGAGGACCACCGTGGGCTGCCCCGGGTCGCCCAGCTCGGCGACGCACAGCTCGATTCCGCCTGTCCTCACCCGGCGCTCGCGCGCCCCTTGCAGAGTCATGCCACCGCCCCACCGTCCGCGCCGACTGCGCCGCGCGCAGCCATCCACGCCGCCCGTGCTACGCGCCCGTAACTTGACCCGGTGAATCTCGCAGTTGTTAGAGGATGCGTCAATAGCGCTGCCCCGGCCTGTGGACAACCCCGGCGTGCCCCACGCGCGGCCTCGCCACGGACACCACGCGCGGCCTCGCCACGGACACCACGCGCGGCCCCGCCACGGACACCACGCGCGGCCTCGCGTATGGCACCACGCACGGCCCCGGGCACAGCTCTGCCGCGTTCGACTTCAGATGGACCCCTACGGACCCGTACGACTGGAGTCTGATGCCAAGACTGCTCTGCGGTCTGACGACCGGCGTGGTCCGTGTCACTACCGTCTAGGACGTGACTGTGATCGCGACCGAAAGCCTGAGCAAGCGGTTCCCCAGGGTGACCGCCCTTGACCGGCTCTCCTTGGACATCGGACCCGGTGTGACGGGACTCGTCGGTGCCAACGGGGCCGGCAAGTCCACATTGATCAAGATCCTGCTGGGTCTCTCCCCCGCCACCGAGGGCCGCGCCGAGGTGCTCGGGCTCGATGTCGCCACCAAGGGTGGCGCCATCCGTGAGCGCGTCGGGTACATGCCGGAGCACGACTGCCTGCCGCCCGACGTGTCGGCCACGGAGTTCGTGGTCCACATGGCGCGCATGTCGGGCCTGCCCCCGGCCGCCGCCCGTGAGCGCACGGCGGACACCCTGCGCCATGTCGGCCTGTACGAGGAGCGCTACCGCCCCATCGGCGGCTACTCCACCGGCATGAAGCAGCGCGTGAAGCTTGCCCAGGCTCTGGTGCACGACCCGCAACTGGTCTTCCTGGACGAGCCCACCAACGGCCTCGACCCGGTCGGCCGCGACGAGATGCTCGGCCTGATCCGCCGCGTCCACACCGACTTCGGCATCTCGGTCCTGGTCACCTCGCATCTGCTGGGCGAACTGGAGCGCACTTGCGACCACGTCGTCGTGGTCGACGGCGGCAAGCTGCTGCGCTCCAGCTCCACCCGTGACTTCACCCAGACGACCACCACTCTCGCGATCGAGGTCACCGACAGCGACGAGCACCCCGACGGCACCCGCGCGGTGCGTGACGCGCTCCTGGCGCGCGGGGTGACCACGCACGACGACGGCGGCGGCCTGCCGGGCGCCGGGCATGTCCTGCTGCTGACCGCGGAGGGCGAGCAGACGTACGACCTCGTCCGGGACATCGTCGCCGACCTGGGCCTCGGCCTGGTCCGGATGGAGCAGCGCAGGCACCAGATCGCGGAGGTCTTCAAGAACGAGGACGAGCAGCGGAAGGAGGCGATCGGCCATGGCGGTTGAGCAGCCCACGGCCCGTGAGGCCGAACAGACGCGGATCCACAACATCGGCTACCGCGCGTACGACGGCCCGCGCCTCGGCCGCTCCTACGCCCGCCGCTCGCTCTACTCGCAGTCCCTGCGCGGTGCCTACGGCCTCGGCCGCTCGGTGAAGTCCAAGGTGCTGCCGATGCTGCTGTTCGTGGTCATGTGCGTGCCCGCACTGATCATGGTGGCGGTCGCCGTGGCCACCAAGGCGAAGGACCTTCCCGTCGAGTACACGCGCTACGCGATCATCATGCAGGCCCTGATCGGTCTGTACGCGGCCTCGCAGGCGCCCCAGGCCGTCTCCCGCGACCTGCGCTTCAAGACCGTGCCGCTGTATTTCTCGCGCCCGATGGAGACCATCGACTACGTGCGGGCCAAGTACGCGGCGCTGGCCTCGGCGATGTTCATCCTGACGGCCACGCCCCTGCTCGTCCTCTACGTGGGCGCGCTCCTCGCCAAGCTGGACTTCTCCCACCAGACGAAGGGATTCGCCGAGGGACTGGTCTCCGTGGCACTGCTCTCCGTGCTGTTCTCGGGGATCGGCCTGGTCATCGCCGCCGCCACGCCCCGGCGTGGCTTCGGCATCGCCGCGGTCATCGCCGTCCTGACCATCTCGTACGGTGCCGTCTCCACCATCCAGGCCATCGCCACCGTGCATTCGGGGAACGTCCACACCACCGTCTGGATGGGCCTGTTCTCGCCGATCACGCTCCTCGACGGCGTGCAGACGGCCTTCCTCGGCGCGACCTCCTCCTACCCCGGGGAACACGGGCCCTCGACCGCCCAGGGAGTCGTCTTCCTCCTCGTCCTCCTGGGGCTCATCGCGGGCAGCTACGGCCTGCTGGCACGCCGCTACCGAAAGGCCGGACTGTGACCACGCTCTCCATCGACCATGTCTCCCGCTGGTTCGGAAACGTGGTCGCCGTCAACGACATCACGATGACCATCGGCCCTGGGGTCACCGGCCTGCTGGGCCCCAACGGCGCCGGGAAGTCCACCCTCATCAACATGATGGGCGGCTTCCTCGCCCCCTCCACCGGCACCGTCACCCTCGACGGCCGGCCCGTGTGGCGCAATGAGGAGATCTACAAACGCATCGGCATCGTCCCCGAACGCGAGGCGATGTACGACTTCCTCACCGGCCGCGAGTTCGTCGTCGCCAACGCCGAGCTGCACGGTCTCGGCGCCAAGGCGGCCGAGCGCGCCCTCGCCACGGTCGAGATGGAGTACGCGCAGGACCGGAAGATCTCCACGTACTCCAAGGGCATGCGGCAGCGCGTGAAGATGGCGTCCGCCCTTGTGCACGACCCCTCCCTGCTGCTGCTCGACGAGCCGTTCAACGGCATGGACCCCCGCCAGCGCATGCAGCTGATGGACCTGCTGAAGCGGATGGGTGCCGAGGGGCGCACGGTGCTCTTCTCGTCCCACATCCTCGAAGAGGTCGAGCAACTCGCCTCGCACATCGAGGTGATCGTCGCCGGACGGCATGCCGCGAGCGGTGACTTCCGCAAGATCCGCCGGCTGATGACCGACCGCCCGCACCGCTATCTCGTGCGCTCCAGCGACGACCGGGCGCTCGCCGCCGCGCTGATCGCCGATCCGTCGACGACCGGCATCGAGGTCGACCTCAGCGAGGGCGCGCTGCGCGTCCAGGCGGTCGACTTCGGCAGGTTCACGGCCCTGCTGCCGAGGGTCGCGCGGGATCACGGGATCCGTCTGCTCACGGTCTCCCCGTCCGACGAATCCCTCGAGTCCGTCTTCTCGTATCTGGTCGCGGCGTAGGAGGCCGAAGATGTACGACCCCACAGTCGCCCGGCTCACTTATCGGGGCCTGCTCGGCCGCCGCCGGGCCCTCATCCTCGGCGCGCTGCCCGTGCTGCTGATCGTGATCTCCGCGGTCGTCCGGACGCTGACCGGCGCCGACGACCAGGTCGCCCATGACGTCCTGGGCGGATTCGCCCTCGCCACGATGGTGCCGATCATCGGCGTCATCGCCGGCACGGGTGCGATCGGGCCCGAGATCGACGACGGCTCGGTGGTGTACCTGCTGGCCAAGCCGGTGAAGCGGTCCACGATCATCTTCACCAAGCTGATCGTCGCGATCGCCGTCACCATGGCGTTCTCGGCCCTCCCGACGTTCCTCGCGGGCATGATCCTCAACGGCAACGGGCAGCAGATCGCGGTCGCCTACACGGTCGCGGCGCTGGTCGCCTCCATCGCGTACGCCGCGCTGTTCCTGCTGCTCGGCACGGTGAGCCGACACGCCGTGGTCTTCGGCCTGGTCTACGCGCTGGTCTGGGAGGCGCTCTTCGGCTCGCTGGTCTCCGGGGCGCGCACGCTCAGTGTCCAGCAGTGGGCCCTCGCGGTGGCGCAGAAGGTCTCCCACAGCGCCCTGGTCACCTCGGACGTGAAGCTGCCGACCGCCACGGTGCTGCTGGTCGCGGTGACCGTGGCCGCCACCTGGTACGCGGGCCGCAAACTGCGGGCGCTGACGCTGGCGGGCGAGGAGTAGGAAGCACCGCTCCGTGGGGTACGGCCGCGTTCGGGCCGTACCCCACAGACGCCTTTGACGGCGGCTTCACACCGTCCTGGGCACACTTGGGCAAGGTGACGCAGAGCGGAAGGGAACGGGATGGCAGCGCAGGCACCACGAGGAGACGGGGCGGGCGAGGCCGGGGACTCCTGGGAGGACGTCGTCCTCGACGAGGACTTCATACGGTCCGCGTCGGCCACGGAGCCGTCCGCCCGCGCCCGGATGCTGGCGGCCCGCTGGCGCAACGAGGCGCCCGACCCCCAGCCATGGCGCTCCGACGAACCGCCCGCAGGCTGGTTCTTCAGCAAGGCCCGCCGCCGCAGGTGGCGCCGCCGGTAACCCGTTGACTCCGGCGCCCTGATTTCGCGCAGTTCCCCACACCCCTGGAAGCACGCTTCGCGCACCCAAGGCACCGCAGAACTACCCAATTACGTACGAAGCACCCGCAGGCGACAACGGGCCGGAGTCCACCCGATGGGGGCGCGGGGAACTGCGCAAATCCGCACAACGCACCCGCAGCCGACGACGCGCCGGAGCCCGCCCGACAGGGGCGCGGGGAACTGCGCAATTCCCCACGAAGCACCCGCAGCCGACAACGGGCCGGAGCCCGCCCGATGGGGGCGCGGGGAACTGCGCAAATCCGCACAACGCACCCGCAGCCGACGACGCGCCGCAGCCCGCCCGACAGGGGCGCGGGGAACTGCGCGAAACCCCCGCCGCCTACGGAGTAATTCGGTGGCGCCCACCACACCCGACCAGGCACAGTGGTGGATGTCCACGACGCCGGACCGATCCGGCACCACACACTGGGAGAGGAGCTGGGCGATGTCAATGCACGGCAGTTCGCCGAGCTCCCGGCAGGGCAGCCCGCGGCGGCTTCCGGAGTAGTTACCCCTCCGTCGAGCCCCGCCCGCACAGGAGCTGCCCGGGGCGGCCGCTTCGAGCGCGCGACCGGTGTCGCGCGGGCCGCCCACCCGGAGGATTGGCCGAGTGGTAAGGCACCGGCTTGCTAAGCCGTGGTCGGGGTCAGTCCCCGCGCGCGTTCGATCCGCGCATCCTCCGCGACACATCAACCGCTACCCGGTCACACGATCAACCGCGACGCGAAGAGCGATCAGCCGCGACGCGAGAACCGCTGTCCCAGCAACCGTTCCAGCACCACCGCGATGCCGTCCTCCTCGTTGGACAGCGTGATCTCGTCCGCGACCGCCTTGAGTTCGTCATGGGCGTTGGCCATGGCCACGCCGCGGGCCGCCCAGGCGAACATCGCAAGGTCGTTCGGCATATCGCCGAAGGCGATCGTGTCCTTCGCCTTCACCCCGAGCCTGCGCGCCGCGAGAGACAGGCCCGTCGCCTTGGACAGGCCCAGAGGGAGGAGTTCCACGATCCCCTGGCCCGCCATCGTCACCCCGACCAGGCCCCCGGCGGCCTGTCGCGCCGCCTCGGCCAGTTCGTCGTCACCCAGCGTCGGGTGCTGGAGATACACCTTGTTCAGCGGCGCGGACCACAGCTCGGCCGCGTCCTTGATCGGCTGGTACGACACCGGACCCTCGTGGACCCGGTAGCCCGGGCCCACCAGCACCTCGCCGTCCAGTCCGTCCCGGCCGGCCGCCAGCAGCAGCGGGCCCACCTCGGCCTCGATCTTCGCCAGCGCGAGTCCCGCGATCTGCCGGTCCAGCGTCACCGACGTCAGCAGCCGGTGCTCCGCAGCGTCATACACCTGCGCTCCCTGGCCGCACACGGCGAGCCCCCGGTAGCCGAGGCCGTCGAGTACGTCGCGTGTCAGTGAGACAGGGCGACCGGTGACGACGAGGTGCTTTGCGCCCGCCGCGGTGGCCGCGGCGAGCGCTTCACGGGTGCGCCGGGAGATCGTGTCGCCGGAACTCAGGAGCGTCCCGTCGAGATCGGTCGCGATCAGCTTGTACGGAAATATGGATGCGGAACCGGTGGAGTCGGCCGCGCTCACTTGGCGACGGGCTCCAGCAGCTCCCGGCCGCCCAGGTAGGGGCGCAGGATCTCCGGCACCCGCACGGAGCCGTCGGCCAGCTGGTGGTTCTCCAGGATGGCCACGATCGTGCGCGGTACGGCGCACAGCGTGCCGTTCAGCGTTGCGAGCGGCTGCACCTTCTTGCCGTCGCGCATACGCACCGACAGCCGGCGGGCCTGGAAGCTGTCGCAGTTGGAGGCCGACGTCAGCTCGCGGTACTTGCCCTGGGTCGGGATCCATGCCTCGCAGTCGTACTTCCGCGACGCGGACGCGCCCAGGTCACCGGAGGCCACGTCGATGACCTGGAACGGCAGCTCGAGCGAGGTCAGCCACTGCTTCTCCCAGTCCAGCAGCCGCTTGTGCTCGTTCTCGGCGTCCTCGGGGGCGACGTACGAGAACATCTCGACCTTGTCGAACTGGTGCACGCGGAAGATGCCCCGCGTGTCCTTTCCGTAGGTGCCCGCCTCGCGACGGAAGCAGGGCGAGAAGCCCGCGTAGCGCAGCGGCAGGCTGTCTGCCTCGACGATCTCGTCCATGTGGTACGCCGCGAGCGGTACCTCGGAGGTGCCGACCAGGTAGTAGTCGTCCTTTTCCAGGTGGTACACGTTCTCGGCGGCCTGGCCGAGGAAGCCGGTGCCCTCCATGGCGCGCGGCCGGACCAGGGCGGGGGTCAGCATCGGGGTGAACCCGGCCTCCACGGCCTGCGCCATCGCCGCGTTGACGAGTGCCAGCTCGAGGAGAGCGCCGACGCCCGTCAGGTAGTAGAAGCGCGAGCCGGAGACCTTGGCGCCGCGCTCGACGTCGATCGCACCGAGCGCCTCGCCGAGTTCCAGGTGGTCCTTGGGCTCGAAGCCCTCGGCGCCGAAGTCGCGGATGGTGCCGTGTGTCTCGAGGACGACGAAGTCCTCCTCGCCTCCGACCGGCACGTCCGGGTGCACCAGGTTGCCCAGCTGGAGCAGCAGGCGCTTGGTCTCCTCGTCGGCTTCGTTCTGCGCGGCGTCGGCCGCCTTGACGTCGGCGGAGAGCCGGCCCGTCTTCTCCAGAAGGGCGGCCTTCTCGTCGCCGGAAGCCTTGGGGATCAGCTTGCCGAGGGTCTTCTGTTCGGAGCGGAGCTCGTCGAACCGGACGCCGGACGACCTGCGCCGCTCATCGGCGGAGAGCAGGGCGTCGACAAGGGCGACGTCCTCTCCACGGGCGCGCTGGGAGGCGCGAACACGGTCGGGGTCCTCACGGAGCAGGCGAAGGTCGATCACCCCTCAAGGCTACCGGTGTGAAGTTCCGGCTCACGACTCTGTATTCGGATCCGTGACCCAAGTTCCGTTATGGGTTAATTGCGGCGCGTGTCAAGAAAAGCGTCACCAGTCCTCGAAGGAGGTATCACCGCTGCGGGATCTTGACTCGACTTCCCTGCGGGAAGCGGCATTTGGCTCGCGCTTGTCCACAGGCATCCACAACCCCGCGCAGGTTATCCACAGGCTGTGCGGAAGGTCTGTGGATTCCGGAAGTGATCATTCCGGAAGTCGTTCCTGGAGGGGAGAATTCCTGGTACAAACCGAGATCGGTAGCACTTTCGGGTGCAAAAGGGTCGCCCCGAAGTGTTGATCGAAAGAAACGGGTGGACAACTGTCGCGGACGTGACGGTGCACGGCTGGAGACCCATGGGGGGCTTTGTCGACTCTCCCGCGTTGCGTTGTCGACTTGTCCCCAGATCGAGAAGCCCACCTGTGGATAACTCCTGTGGACAGCGAAAATCTGCAGGTAGGACCGGGCGCTGTCGTACGTCAGTCTAGAACGATCTAGTGCCGACCGTCTTGGGGGCCTGGAATGTCCGTCCTGGCAACCCGGAGCGTCCGTCCTGGCAGCCTAGAACCGGCCGTCCTGGCAGCGGGCCACCCAGTCGGCCGCGGACATGAAATCGTCGTCCGATGCGCCGGGCGGCGGGACCTGGGCATCGGCGGGCTCGATGTCCGCGCGCGGGTAGGAACCGAGGAACCGCACCTGCAGGCAGAGCCGCTTGAGCCCCATCAGCGCCTCGGCCACCCGGCGGTCAGCGATATGGCCCTCGGCGTCGATGCAGAAGCAGTAGTTGCCGATGCCCGCACCGGTCGGGCGGGACTGCAGCAGCATCAGGTTGACTCCCCGTACGGAGAACTCACCCAGCAGGTCGCGCAGTCCGCCCGGATGGTCGTCGCGCTGCCACAGCACGATGGACGTCTTGTCCGCGCCCGTGGGCGCCGCGGGCCGGGCCGGCCTGCCGACCAGCACGAACCGCGTCTGCGCGTTCTCCGCGTCGTGGATGCCGGTCTCCAGGGCCGTCAGCCCGTACCGCGCGGCTGCGAACTCGCCCGCGAACGCCGCGTCGTAGCGGCCCTCCTGGACCAGACGGGCGCCGTCCGCGTTCGACGCGGCCGACTCCCAGGCGGCTTCCGGCAGGTTGGCCTTCAGCCAGTTACGCACCTGCGGCTGGGCGGCGGGGTGCGCGGTGACCGTCTTGATCTCGGAGAGCTTGGTACCGGGCCGGACCAGCAACGCGAAGGTGATCGAGAGAAGTACCTCGCGGTAGATCATCAGCGGCTCGCCCGCCACCAGCTCGTCCAGCGTGGTGGTGATGCCGCCCTCCACCGAGTTCTCGATCGGCACGAAGGCGGCCTCGGCCTCGCCGCCGCGCACCGCGTCGAGCGCCGCCGGGACCGACACCATCGGGACGAGCTCCCTGGTCGCGGCCTCGGGCAGCGTACGCAGGGCGACCTCGGTGAAGGTGCCTTCGGGACCGAGATACGCATAGCTGGCTGGCATGACTTCACCCTAGACGAGTCTGTCCAAATACGGTCAGTGATCGAAGGCGGTCAGTGAGCGGCTGACCGCCTGGCCGGTCTGGAAGTTGTGCCAGATTGCGGCTG
>NZ_JBEYVV010000018.1:0-130536 GCF_040644155.1 Streptomyces sp. NPDC047022
CATCAGCGTGCTCTTCGCGATGCTCCGCGACGGCACCTTCTACGAACCCAGAACCCCACGCCTCGCTTGACGAAAGACATAGAGGCACCCCCCCCCCGGCATGCACAGCCGTACGCCTGACGGGAGAATACGCTCCGTGATCATCGACTGTGCCGTCTACCGCGACGGACGCCGGACCGAGGGCCCCGAGGACCTCTCCGACGCCCTCGCCGAGGCGCGTGCCTCCTCCGACACCTTCCTTTGGATCGGTCTGCACGAGCCGACCGAGACAGAGTTCGAACTGGTCACCCAGGAGTTCGGGCTCCATCCGCTGGCCGTGGAGGATGCGCTGAAAGCACATCAGCGGCCCAAGCTGGAGGTGTACGACGACTCGTTGTTCGTGGTGCTCAAGCCGGTGTCCTACGACTCGGACAGCGACACCGTCTCCACCGGCGAGCTGATGATCTTCCTGGGCGACTCCTTCGTGGTCACCGTGCGCCACGGCGAGAACATGCCTCTCGCATCGATCCGGCGGCATCTGGAGGAGCAGCCCGAGATGCTGCGGCACGGGCCGACGGGGGTGCTGTACTCGATCGCGGACTCGAACGTCGACCGCTATCTGGACGTGGCGACCGAACTCCAGACCGATCTGGACGAGGTGGAGACCGAGGTCTTCTCGCCCTCGGGGGGCGTGTCACGCCACACGGCCTCGCGGATCTACATGTTCAAACGGCAGGTCCAGGAGTTCCGGCGGGCGACGGTACCGCTGGGGCCGCCGCTGTCCCGGCTGGCGGGGCAGGCGGCGTACGGTGCGGCGGTGCCCTTCGTACAGGAGAAGTCGCGCCCCTTCTTCCGTGACGTCAACGACCATCTGATCCGGGTGAACGAGTCGGTGGAGGCTCTCGACCGGCTGGTCTCCGACGTCCTGTCGGCGCATCTGGCGCAGATGAGCGTCCGGCAGAACGACGACATGCGGAAGATCTCGGCGTGGGCGGCGATGGCCGCGGTGCCCACCATGATCGCGGGTATCTACGGGATGAACTTCGAGCACATGCCCGAGCTGCACTGGGTGTGGTCCTATCCCGCGGTGATCCTGGTGATGGCGGCGCTCGAAGTCGTGCTGTACCGGACGTTCAAGCGGCGCGGGTGGCTGTGACGGTGCCGGGGAGGGGGGCCGGGCTCAGGCGAACTCGGGGGCGCGCTCGGCGGGCCCGCCGAGCGCGTCGCGCCGTTCCGGCATGCTCAGGCTCACCATGCGCCGCCAGCCGATGAGCCGCTCGTAGGCGTACATCACCCGGATTCCGGCCGCGAGCAGCGACGACCTGGCCCGGGACCAGCCGAGGATGAGCCCCATGTGGGCCATCACGGCGAGGCTGACGTCCCGGTGGACACGGATCTCGGCGAGCGCGCACGCGCGCAGTGTCCGCCGGATGAACCGGCCGTGGCCTGCGGTCACGAAGTACAGCAGCTCCTCATGGGAGTACGCGAGATGGTTGTCCTCGTCGCCGGAGATCATGCGAACGGCCCTGCCCACGTCCGGGTGCTCGGCGAAGTGCCTGCGGAGCGTCGCCATCTGCTCGGCGGCGCGCTGTTCGGTGACCCTGCTGTGCGCCAGGTAGGTGATGACGTCCTGCACGGTGAGCGGCTGGTCGGCCTTGAGCCTCTCGTGCGCGAGCCCGATGCCCCGGCGTTCCAGGAGCATCGTGTAGTCGGTCTCCGCGGGCACCGGAACGGGCGTGAGTCCGCGCTTCTTCAAGAGCGCGTTGAAGATCCGTCCGTGCTTGTCCTCGTCCGCGCCATGGCGGGCGATCCTGGGGGCGAGCCGCTGCTCGCTCGCCGGGACGAGTGCCGCGATGCGCCCGTTCTCCCAGCCGCCCTGTGACTCGCCGCTGGCGGCGATCGAGCAGAACAGCCGGAAGGACTCGTCGTTGTCGAGGATCTCCTCGAACAGGCTCTTCACCGAAGGCATCGGGGGCACCTCTCTGCAGGACTCCGCAAAGAACGAGTCAAATGCGGGCCCCGAGGTACTGCAACAGCTGTGCCGGGCTCCTGAGCCGAACGGAGGACCGCGGCCCCGTAACCGCGACGGCCCGGGCGCGTTGTTCCCAGTGACGGCCGTGGCGGGGAAGACCCCCGAGCCCCCACCACGGCCGTGGTGACTTTCCGCGTTCCCGTCAGGCCAGTCCGGCGCGCTCCAGGGCCTCGGCTCCGGCCCGCAGCGCGGCGATCCGCTCGTCCAGCGTCCAGCCCGCGGGCGCCAGGGTGAGCGTGGTGACGCCGACCTCGGCGTATTCCTTCATACGGTCGGCGATGCGGTCCACGGAGCCCAGCAGGGAGCAGCGGTCGATCATCTCGTGCGGAACGGCGGCCGCGGCACCCTGCTTGTCGCCGGACAGGTACTTGTCCTGGATCTCGGCCGCCTCCTTCTCGTACCCCATGCGCTGGGCGAGCTGGTTGTAGAAGTTCTGCTTACGGCTGCCCATCCCGCCGACGTAGAGGGAGGTGTAGGGCCGGAAGGTGTCGGCGAGCGTGGCCAGGTCCTTGTCGTCGCCGAACGCCAGCGGGAGCGTGGGGCACAGGTCGAAGCCCTCGAGGGTCTTGCCCGCCTTCTCGCGCCCGGCGCGCAGGTATTGCAGCGCCGTCTCCTCCAGGAGATCGGCCGAGGAGAAGACGAGCAGGGCGCCGTCGGCGATCTCGCCGGTCTGCTCCAGGTTCTTCGGGCCGATCGCGGCGATGTAGAGCGGGATGTGCTCGCGCTCGGGGTGGACGGTCAGCTTGAGCGGCTTTCCGGGGCCGCCGGGCAGCGGAAGGGTCCAGTGCTCACCCTCGTAGGTCAGACGCTCGCGCGTCATCGCCCTCCGTACGATCTCGACGTACTCCCGGGTGCGGGCCAGCGGCTTGTCGAACTTGACGCCGTACCAGCCCTCGGAGACCTGCGGCCCGGAGACACCGATACCGAGGCGGAAGCGGCCACCGGACAGCGAGTCGAGAGTGGCGGCGGTCATCGCCGTCATCGTGGGCTGACGGGCCGGGATCTGGAAGATGGCCGAGCCCACGTCGATACGTTCGGTGTGCGCGGCGACCCAGGTGAGCACGGTGGCGGCGTCTGAGCCGTACGCCTCGGCGGCCCAGCACACCGCGTACCCGAGCCGATCCGCCTCCTGGGCCACGGCGAGGTTGTCCGTGTCCATTCCGGCACCCCAGTAGCCGAGGTTGATCCCGAGCTGCATGGCCGATTCCCCTTACCGATCAGTAACGTCCCTTGTGCGCAGACCATAGCGCGGCGGTCCTCCCGGTGGGGAGGTCCGTTCACGCGGTGTCGCGCTGCCGGCGCATCCGGGAAGTCGCTTGTCCACAGGTCCCCCACGAGGCAAGTTCAGGCCGTAATCTCGGCGTTCATGGAGCAGAGGCATCTCGGCCGTACCGGCCTTCGTGTGTCGCGGATCGGACTCGGCACCCTGACGTGGGGACGCGACACGGACGAGCATGACGCCGCGGGGCAGTTGAAGGTGTTCTGGGAGGCCGGCGGGACCCTCGTGGACACGGCGGACGTGTATGCGAGCGGGGAGGCCGAGTATCTGCTCGGGCAGCTCATGGACGGACTCGTTCCACGCCGTGACCTGGTCATCTCGACCAAGGCAGGCAGCATCCCGGATCCCGAGCGCCGCTTCGACGGTTCGCGCGGCCATCTGCTCTCCGCGCTCGACGCCTCGCTCGCCCGTCTCGGCACGGACTACGTGGACGTCTGGCACCTCCACGCCTTCGACCCCCATACGCCGCTGGAGGAGACCCTGCAGGCGCTGGACCTGGCGGTCAGCAGCGGCCGGGCGCGGTACGCGGGCGTGTCCAACTTCTGCGGATGGCAGCTGGCGAAGGCGGCGACCTGGCAGCTCGCGGCACAGGGCACACGGACGCGCATCGCCAGTACGCAGATGGAGTACTCCCTGCTTCAGCGCGGCGTGGAACGCGAGGTGCTGCCCGCCGCCTTGGACCTCGGCATCGGACTGCTTCCGTCCTCTCCGCTGGGCCGTGGCGTGCTCACCGGCAAGTACCGCCAGTCGACGCCGGCCGACTCGCGCGGCGCGTCGGACCACATGGCCCCGTTCGTCGCGCCCTATCTCGACGACACGGCGAGCAGCATCGTCGACGCGGTGCAGACGGCAGCGGACGGGCTCGCCTCGACACCGCTCCAGGTGGCGCTGGCCTGGGTGCGCGACCGGCCGGGAGTGGTCGCGCCGATCGTCGGCGCGCGCACCGCACAGCAGCTCTCGGCGGCGTTGTCAGTGGAGACGCTTAGTCTTCCGGACGAGATCTGCCGGGCGCTGGACGATGTGTCGGCCCCGGTGCACCGCTATCCCGATCACGACTGGAGCACGCTGTGAGCACGGACCCGGAGACCACGGAGTCGGCCCCCCGGCCGCAGGAGCCGGAGGACGGGGCGGCAGCGGGCGCGGGGGGAACCGAGGGATCCGCCGTGCCCGGCGCCGACGGTGACGAGGGGGCGCCGTCCCCCGGCGCCGACGCGGGCGAGGAGACGCCGCCCTCCGGGGTGGACGGGGACGGCGAGCAGGACGATGCCTCCGCGGCCCGGATGTCCGAGGCGGAGGCCGAGCTGGCTGCCCAGGAGGTCGAGCGGGAGCGGATCGAGCGTCGGAAGGCCGAGAAGAAGGGCCAGATCGAGGCGGGCAGGAATCTCAGCGGGCAGGCCGCCGATCTGCTCGCGGCCGTGCGGGCCGTGGAGAGCGGCCAGAAGCCGTCTTCGAGCGTGTTCGGCGGCCCGGCTCCCTCCGCTCCGCGCAGGCCGGCACCGGCACCCGAGCGACGTGCACAGCCCGTCGCGCCGCCCATCGCCCCGGCCGCGCCAGGCGCCGAGGCGGTCGGAGCCGTGCGCAGCGTGCTCGCCGAGGGGGGCGCCCCCGAGGCCCTCGCGGCCCGGGTCGCAGCGGTGCTCGGAGAGGAAGCGGACGCGCGCCTGCGCACGGACCCCTGGCTGCTGCTGCGGGTCACCGGGGTGCGCCCCGAGCAGGCCGACGGCTTCGCCCGGGCGCTGCTCGGCGACGAGTGCCGCCCGGACGACGAGCGGCGGAGCCGCGCGCTGACGGTCTGGCTGCTGGAACAGGCGGCCCTGGCCGGGCATACCGCACTGGAGGTCCCGGCCCTCGAGGCGGCGCTCGCCCAGCGATCGGTGCCGGACACCCAGGCGGCCGTGCAGGCCACCCTCGCCGAGGGTGAGGCCCTCGCCTTTCAGGACGCCCTGGAGCCGGGAGCGCCCGAAGGCGCCACGGAAGAGGACGAAGACCGGCCGGTGCGCGTCCTGATCGGCCTTGAGCGCTATGCCCTGGCCGAGGAGAGCCTTGCCGACGGACTGGCCCGTCTGATCAATTCGGTGCCCAAGCAGGACGGTCCGGCCGAGGACCGGGAGCGGGCGGCCGACTCGGCGCAGGGCTCCGCGGGAGAGCTGATCCGCGCGGTCGCCGCCCATGGCCTGGTGCTCCACACCGGAGGGGAGGCCTCGCGCGCCGAGGCGGCGAGAGTGCTCTACGAGGCGGGCGGCCTCGGGATGCGCGCCTGGGCCGCCGTGCACAACCCGGCCGCCCGCGAACCGTTCGCCGCGCTGGTCGGCCGGCTCGCCCCGGCGGAGGCCGCCGGGGAGCCTTCACACCCACCGGTCGCCTCGGTCGCGGGTCTGCTGTCCGGTGCAGAGGGCCCGGGCCGTGATCCGGAAGGAGCGCTGGAGCTCGACCTGCTCATCGTGCTGGACGCACCCCAACTGGACGTCGAGACCGCCGCTCTGCTCACCGAGTCACTGCCCGACGGCGCCCGTCTGGTGCTGAGCGGCGACCCCGGGGTGCTGTGGTCGACGGGTCCCGGGCGGGTGTTCGCCGATCTGCTCGCCACCCGTGCCTGCCCCCGGATCGCCTCGCGGACCCCCGATCCAGGCCCGATCGGCGAGTTGGTCTCCGCGGTCGGCGTCGGTGAGCTCCCCCAGGTCGAGGCGCCCGGCAAGGAGGTCGTGATCGTGCCGGTGCGGGACGCGGGGGAGGCGGTGCACCGGACCGTGCAACTGGTCGCGGACTCCGTGCCGCGGGCCATCGGCATCCCGGTGCCGGAGACCCAGGTGATCACGCCGGGCCATGGCGGAGCCGCGGGGACCCACGCGCTGAACGCGGCGCTCAAGGAGCGGCTCAACCCCGGCCCCGGACGCTTCGGGGGCTTCGACCCCGGCGACCGGATCGCGTACTGCCCGGCCCCGGGCCGGGTGCTGCCGGGCCATGTCGTGCGTGCGGACGCCGAGGGGCTGCATCTGGAGTGCGCGGGCACCCCCGTCGTCGTACCGAAGGAGCGGGTCGAGCAGTCCGTGCGGCACGGCTGGGCACTGACCGCGCACCAGGCGGCGGGCCTACGGTGGCCGGCGGTGGTCGTGGTACTGCCCGGCGACGCCACCCAGACGCTCTCGCGCCCCTGGGTCTACACGGCGTTCGGCAGAGCGGCCCGGCACCTGTCCGTGGTGCACGGGGCGGAACAGGCCCTCCCCCGAGCCGTCTCCGAAACCCCGGCAAAGCCCCGAACCACCCGCCTGCCCGTCCTCCTCCACCCCCAGCTCCCGCCCCAGACCTGATCACGGACAGGGCGGTTCCCCGCGCCCCAAAGGGGCGCGGGGAACCGCGCAAAAAGCCCCCACACACCCGCAGACAACAACGCACCCCACCCCAACCAGGGGCGCGGGGAACTGCGCAAAAAGCCCCCACGCACCCGCAGGCAACAACGCACCGAACCCCGAGCGGGAGCGCTACCGCTCCGCGTCAAGCGGCTCCAGATCCTCGTCGTCGTCCAGCTCCGCCCCGATGGCGAAGTCCTCCTCGAGGTCGTCCTCCGCCTCGTCGTCGAAGACGGCACTGACGTCGAACCGGCAGACGACCCGTTGCGGATCGACCGGCTCGAACGGGGTCTCCAGCCACTCCCCCGGCTCGGCCGGTTCGTCCGCGGCCAGCACCCACAGCGTGGAGTCGCCCTCCTCCAGGCCGAAATCCCGGTGCCGGGAGGCGATCTCGTCCGGTTCGAACTCCCCGAAGAGCACGCCGAGCGCCCCGTGGACAGTACCGGCCGACGACTCGACGCCGCCCTCCTCGTCGGCGGCCTCCACGCGCTGTGCCTGCGCGAGCAGCCGATGGGGCTCCGCCACGGCGTAGTCCCGGCGGATCAGCACGCTCAGCGCGTTGGGTTCCTCAGGGCCCGTGTACGGCGGCAGCGGCTCTTCCACACCGGGGATCTCGAAGGGGGTGACTTCGTCGTAGCGGTCATACAGCAGTTCGTCGTACTCCTCGGCCGCCGCGGCCAGCTCGTTGAACGCCTCGTAGACGGCCGGGTCGTCCTCGCCCGTCCTGCGCTCCACCGCGGCCAGATGGCGGTCGAGCGCGGTCTTGACCGCCTCGGCGGCGGCGCGTACCTCGGCAGCTGTGGGCTGCGCAGCATCAGACATAGTGCAGACGCTATCCGTACCGGGCCCCAGCCCGCACAATAGATGCGATGCCGGAATACGAATTTGTCGATGTGTTTGTACCTCGCGGGGTGTCCCGCAAGGAGGCCACACGTCTGCTGACCGACCATGCCGAGTACGGACAATGGGAGTTGGACCGCCTGAGCCTGCTGCGTGACGGCAGTCGCAGGGTGCGGCTGCGCCGGCGGATCATCCGCCAGATACGTGCCACATGGTGAGCGAAGGTGACTGAAACGAATCGGGCCCCGCATCGGCGGGGCCCGATCTGTTTCACCGGTCGTACCGGACGACCGCGCGTGTCACCTGCTCGCGCGCGACCGGCGGTAGAGCAGCGTGCCACCGAGCAGCGCGCCCGCGCTGGCGGGCAGCAGGGTGCCCAGAGGCATGTCGCTGCCGGTGTGGGCGAGCTGTGCGGTGGATGCGCTCTGGGGCGTGACCTGCGTTCCGGTGTGGACGGGGTGCTGTCCGCCGCCGGGCTGGGCGGGCTGTCCCGGCTGGGTGGGCGTACCGGGCGTCGTGGTGCCGCCACCCGGAGGAGTGGTTCCGCCACCACCGCCGGGAGGAGTCGTACCTCCGCCACCGGGAGGCGTGGTGCCGCCGCCGTGCGTGGGCGGGCAGTGGTGGCCGCCGGGCGGGGGCGTGTGGTGGCCGCCGCCGGGCGGGGTGACGGCGTGGCCGCCTCCCCCGTTGCCGCAGTGGTTGCCCGCCGCCCCGTTGCCGAGCCCGATCACGTTCACGGAGTTGCCGCAGACGTTCACGGGGACATCCACCGGCACCTGCACGGTGTTGCCCGAGCCGACGCCGGGCGAATGGCTGGTGTGGCCGCTCGCGTGCGAGCCGCCGGTGCTTCCGGTGTGACGGCCGCCGGTGTTGGCGCAGGCGTTGCCCGCCGCCGGGTTGAGCAGTCCGAGCACGTTCACGGTGTTGCCGCAGACGTTCACGGGGACGTGCACGGGCACCTGGACCAGGTTGCCCGACAGCACGCCGGGCGAGTTGGTGGCCTGTCCGGACGCACCCGAGTCGGCGTGCGCGTAACCGCCGGTGACGGCGAGGACACCGGTCGCAGCCGCCACCGTCATCAGGCCCTTGCGGGTGACCTGTCGCATTGCTGATTCCCTCTTCGACCTTGTCATGGACCTTCTGGAACGCGGCCGCACACTGCACGGGCGGACGCGCGGGAACCGGTCGGCCCCGGAGCGCATGGCGCGCGCTCCGGGGCCGACGCGGCGCAGCGTCAGCTGTTGATGCAGGTGTTGCCGAAGGCGGGGTTCAGCAGCCCGATCACCGAGATCGTGTTACCGCAGACGTTCACCGGGACGTGCACCGGGACCTGAACGACATTGCCGGACAGAACACCCGGGGAGCCCACGGCGGCACCCTGGGCGCCCGAGTCGGCGGCAGCCATGCCCGCACCCGCGAGCACCAGGCCACTGGTGACAACGGCGGCAGCGACGACCTTCTTGATCATTCTTCCTCCTCGTTGGCAAAAGCGATCCAAGCCTCGGATCACACCTCATGTAACGAGGAGGGAGTAATGGAGCTACGAGCTTATGGTCGCATTCACCCGTCCCGGTCGGTCTCCGTACGCGCTGGCGAATACTGCTGTCTCGTTTCAGCGCGCAAACCGGGACGGGTCAAAGGGAGTTCAGGACGCGTCGATGAACCGGTCGAGAACGCGTACGCCGAACTGGAGGGCGTCCACCGGCACGCGCTCGTCGACTCCGTGGAACATGCCCGCGAAGTCCAGCTCCGGCGGAAGCTTCAGCGGCGCGAACCCGAAGCAGCGGATGCCGAGGTCGGCGAAGGACTTGGCGTCGGTGCCGGCCGACAGCATGTACGGCACGGCACGCGCGATGGGGTCCTCGGCGGACAGCGCGGTCTGCATGGCCTCGACCAGGGCTCCGTCGAAGGTGGTCTCCAGCGCCTTGTCCGTGTGCACGTCCTCACGCCTGACGCGCGGGCCGAGGATACGGTCGATGTCGCCGAGGAACTCCTCCTCGTAGCCCGGCAGATAACGGGCGTCGACGTGCGCGGTGGCCTGGCCCGGGATGACGTTGACCTTGTACCCCGCGCCGAGCTGGGTCGGGTTGGCGGTGTTCTGCAGCGAGGCGCCGATCAGCTTGGCGATCCCGCCGAGCTTGGCCAGCGTCTCGTCCATGTTCTCGGGGTCGAGTTCGGTGCCCAGCGCATCGCCGAGTTCGTCCAGGAAGTGGCGCAGCGTCTTGGTCACGCGCACCGGGAACTTGTGCCGCCCCAGGCGCCCGACGGCCTCGGACAGCTCGGTGATGGCGTTGTCCTTGTGGATCATCGAACCGTGTCCGGCGGTGCCGTCCACGGTCAGCTTCATCCAGTGCATGCCCTTCTGCGCGGTCTCCACGAGGTACAGCCGCAGCTTCTCGTTCACCGTGAAGGAGAATCCGCCGACCTCGCCGATCGCCTCGTTGACACCCTCGAAGAGCTCGGGGTGGCGGTCCACGAGATGGCGGGCGCCGTAGGTCCCGCCTGCCTCCTCGTCCGCGAGGAAGGCGAGGACGATGTCCCGCGGCGGCTTGCGCCCGCTGCGCAGCCGGTCGCGGACGACCGCCAGCGTCATGGCGTCCATGTCCTTCATGTCGACGGCGCCGCGCCCCCAGACGCATCCGTCGGCGATCTCCCCGGAGAACGGATCGTGGGTCCAGTCCAGCGCGTTGGCCGGTACGACGTCCGTGTGGCCGTGGATCAGCAGTGCGGGCCGAGTGGGGTCCTCGCCCTCGATACGGGCCACCGTGGAGGCGCGGCCCTTGTGCGACTCGAAGATCTGCGGTTCGAGCCCCACCTCGGCGAGCTTCTCGGCGACGTACTCGGCGGCGGCACGCTCACCGGGCCCGGAGTGGTCGCCGTAGTTGCTGGTGTCGATCCGGATCAGCTCGCGACAGAGGTCCACGACCTCGTCCTCGCCGGTGACGCCGCCCCTGGCCGTGTCCTTGTCGGTCACGCTGCTTCCTCCCGCTGTCGCTGCTGGTGGTCCCCCATCCTCCCTCCATCCACGGCCGCACCCCAAGGCCGTTGCGGGTCCGTCACACGCGTTCGCCCGGAACACGGCGTGATCGAACGCCCCCGAAAGCCTGGTAATGTTTCCTTCGTCGTCGCGAGGGAAACCCCGCACGACAGACACCTTGTCCGGGTGGCGGAATGGCAGACGCGCTAGCTTGAGGTGCTAGTGCCCTTTATCGGGCGTGGGGGTTCAAGTCCCCCCTCGGACACCAGCGAAACCAGCGAAGACCCCAGTTGACCTGGGGTCTTTCTGTTTTCCCAAACCCCGGCGTGAACCGGCACGACTCTGCGTGACCGGTGATGCGACAAGCCGCGCGGCCCGCCGCTACACGTGAGCCGGGGCCATGTGATCGGTGAACCAGTCGCGGGCCAGGCCGGTCACCGCTTCCAGGGCTCCAGGTTCTTCGAACAGGTGCGTGGCGCCGGGGACGATCGCGAGATGGTTCTCGCAGCGCAGACTGGTCTGCGCCTCACGGTTGAGGTCGCGTACGACGGGGTCGGCGCCACCGACGACCAGCAGGGTCGGGGCCGTGACCTGGGGCAGCCGTGGCCCGGCCAGGTCGGGCCTGCCGCCACGGGAGACGACCGCGGCGATATGCGCAGACGGCTCCGCGGCGGCCCACAGCGCAGCGGCCGCACCGGTGCTGGCACCGAAGTACCCGATGGGCCGCCCCTCGGCCTCGGGCTGTCCGCGCAGCCAGTCGGTGGTCTCGGTCAGCCGCCCGGCCAGCAGGCCGGTGTCGAACACTTTGGCCCGGTCGCCTTCCTCCTCCTCCGTAAGCAGGTCGAACAGCAGGGTGCCGAGCCCGGCCCGGTTCAAGCCCTCGGCGACGAACTGGTTGCGCGGACTGTGCCGGCTGCTGCCGCTGCCGTGCGCGAAGACCACGACTCCGGCCGCCCCCTCGGGCACGGTCAGCCGGCCCCGCAGCCGGACGGCGCCCGCGTCGATCTCGGCCTCGTGGTCCGCGGGCCCGGGGGCCCGCGCGACGGATCCGGGGCGGCTGCCCGCGCCTTCCAGGCAGGCGGCCACCTCCTCGTCCTCGACCTGGGCGAAGTCGATGTAGAACTGGCCGACGGCGTAGAAGTCGCGCGGCGTCTCCAGGCTGACCAGTTCGTCGGCCTCCTCGCCCAGGCGTTCGGTCCAGTCATGCGGTGCGACGGGCACGGCCAGCACGATCCGACGCGCGCCGCGGGCGCGGGCGATACGGCAGGCCGCCCGGGCGGTCGATCCGGTGGCCACCCCGTCGTCGACCACCACGACCGTGCGCCCCTCGACAGCGGCCGGTGCGCGCCCGCCCCGGTAGCGGCGGGCCCGGCTCTCGAGTACCGCGCTCTCCTCCACTTCGACCAGCGCCAGTTGCTCCGGGGTGACGTGCGCCTCCCGCATCACCGCGTCGTTGATCACCCGCACACCGCCCTCGCCGAGCGCCCCCATGCCCAGCTCCGGCTGGTACGGCACGCCCAGCTTGCGGACCAGGCAGACGTCGAGCGGGGCACCGAGTGCCTCCGCGACCTCCGCGGCGACCGGCACCCCTCCCCTGGGCAGCCCCAGGACCACCACATCCTCGTCCCGGAGGCGGCCGAGCCGCGCGAGGTGTTCACCCAGTAGCCGGCCGGCTTCGAGACGGTCCATGAAGACCACGATGCGGCCTCCTCACTCCCTGGAACTCCACAGCGGGGCGGGCGAGGACTCCTCGAGGGCCCCGGCCGCCGTGATGTCGCCCTCGGCGGCGCGCAGCAGCTGCTGGCCCAGCGAGATCAGGGCGCGTCCCGCGGCGAGTTCGTCGCCCACCTCGGGGATCGCCATGTCGTGGGGATTGCGGCGTGCCCGGGCACAGCACTCCAGCAGGTTGTCCCCGGTGTCCAGGACGACCCGGGCGGTGGTGCCGGGATCGTGTTCGGACAGGTAGAGCTGCAGCCGCCATTCCTTGGCGGACGGAGGGCTGCTGCCCGCGGCTCGAGTCATCTTCCGTCCTCCTCACACCGGGGCGGAGCAACGGGCACAGGGGTGCTCGGCTTCCTTCCACTGTGAACCCGTTGGGCGGCTGCCGCACTGTGCCCGCGGGACGTTCTTTCCGGAAGGGCAGAATGTCGGTCATGACGACGCGTTCCTGCCCGTGCGGGCTGCCCGAGGCCTACGAGAAGTGCTGCGGCCGATTCCATACGGGTGCCGCCGCCGCGCCGACCGCCGAGGCGCTCATGCGGTCGAGGTACAGCGCGTTCGTACGACAGGACACGGGCTATCTGCTGCGGACCTGGCATCCGCGCACCCGGCCCGCGAGGCTGGATCTGGACCCCGGCATGCGCTGGAACGGGCTGGAGGTGCTGGACACGACGGACGGGTCCGCCTTCCACTCCCGGGGCACCGTGACGTTCCGCGCCTCCTACGGGGGCGGCAGCCTGCATGAGCGCAGCCGGTTCGAGCGGGTCGACGGGGCCTGGGTGTACGTCGACGGCGAGTTCCTCGGCTGACCCGACCGGCGTGACCCGACCGACCCGGCTGACCGGTCCGGGCGGTCCGGGCAAACGCCTCGCGGACCCCCGCTACGGGGCCAGGATGTCCAGTTCGTGCAGCGCGCCGACGGTGATCTCACGGGTGAGCCGTTCGGCGCGGGCCGCGTCGCCCTCCCGTACCGCCTCCGCGACCTGGACATGCAGGGTGACGGCGCCCGGGTCCGGGTCCTCGAACATGATGTCGTGATGGGTGCGGCCGGACAGGACTTCGGCGACGACGTCGCCCAGCCTGGCGAACATCTCGTTGCCCGACGCGTTGAGGATCACCCGGTGAAAGGCCACATCGTGGACGAGATACGCCTCCAGTCTGTGACCGCGTGAGTTGGCGACCATGCCGAGCGCGCACTCGGTGAGTTCGGCGCACTGCTCGGCCGTGGCGTGGCGCGCGGCCAGACCCGCGGCCACCGGTTCGACGGCGGAGCGCAGCACGGTGAGCGAGCGCAGCTGATGCGGGCGGTCGGCACCGGCCAGCCGCCACCGGATGACCTGGGGGTCGTAGACGTTCCACTCGGACTTGGGGCGGACCGTCACGCCGACCCTGCGGCGTGACTCCACCAGGTGCATCGACTCCAGCACGCGGACCGCCTCGCGCATCACGGAGCGTGAGACCTCGAAGTGCTGGGCCAGCTCGTCCGTGCGCAGAACACTGCCCGGCGGGTACTCGCCCGCGGTGATCGCAGGGCCGAGGGTGTCCAGTACATGGCCGTGCAGCCCCCGGCCCGGTGTGCTCATGCACTCAGCGTACGAGGAAGGTCACGCGAAGAGAAAGTCAGACTTAAATGTCACAGACTCTTGAATTCATCGTACGTAATCGGTTTCAGTGACGTCGGCATCAGCCGGCATGCGCCGGCGTCGACCGGCATCAGTGGACGGAAACAGCGAGGAAACGATGAGTACCCCCTACGTCGTCGTGGTCATGGGCGTCGCGGGCACGGGAAAGACCACGATCGGCCCCCTGCTCGCGGCCCGGCTCGGCGTTCGGTACGCCGAGGGCGACGACTTCCACCCCCCGGCCAACATCGCGAAGATGACGGCCGGGATCCCTCTCGAGGACGAGGACCGCCGACCCTGGCTGGATGCCATCGGCGCCTGGGCTCACCGGCGGGAGGGTCTCGGCGGGGTGGTGAGCAGCTCGGCGCTGAAGCGGGACTACCGCGACCGGCTGCGGGCCGCGGCTCCCGGCATCGTCTTCGTGCATCTCGTGGGCGACCGGGGACTCATCGAGGACCGGATGGCGCACCGGCGGGGGCACTTCATGCCCTCGGCGCTGCTGGACTCCCAGTTCGCCACGCTCCAGCCGCTCGAGCCGGACGAGGCGGGGGTCGCGGTGAATGTCTCGGGCAGTCCCGAGGACATCACGGACCGCGCCGTACGCGCCCTGCGGGACCTTGCGCGGTCCTCCGAGGCGTAGCCGCACAGCCGCACGTCAAACCGAAACCGAGAGTTCCTCTCCTCACGCAAGGAAACCCCTCCGTGACCAGACTCAGCGTCGAGATGCTGGCAGCGGACCCCGTCGCACCGATCACCTCGGCGGGCCACGCTCGACTCGGAATCGCGGTACTGGCGGGCATCGCCGTCATCGTGGTGCTCATCACCAAGTACAAGCTTCACGCGTTCCTGGCCCTGACCATCGGCTCGCTCGCGCTCGGCGCGTTCGCCGGGGCCCCGCTCGACAAGTCCATCCTCAGCTTCACCGCCGGGCTCGGCACGACCGTGGCCGGTGTCGGTGTCCTGATCGCTCTGGGGGCCGTCCTCGGCAAACTGCTCGCCGACTCCGGCGGCGCGGACCAGATCGTCGACACGATCCTCGCCAAGGCGGGCGGACGCGGGATGCCATGGGCGATGGTGCTGATCGCCTCGGTGATCGGGCTGCCGCTGTTCTTCGAGGTGGGCATCGTGCTGCTGATCCCGGTGGTGCTGATGGTCGCGAAGCGCGGCAACTATTCGGTGATGCGCATCGGCATCCCGGCGCTCGCTGGTCTGTCCGTGATGCACGGTCTGATTCCGCCGCACCCAGGCCCGTTGGTCGCCATCGACGCCGTCAAGGCCAATCTCGGTGTGACACTGGCGTTCGGTGTGCTGATCGCCATCCCCACGGTGATCGTCGCCGGTCCGCTGTTCTCGAAGGTCGCCGCCCGCTGGGTGGACGTCCCGGTCCCCGACCGTATGATCCCCGCGCGCCCCTCGGAGGAACTGGAGCGGCGCCCCGGCTTCGGCGCCACGCTGGCCACCGTGCTGCTGCCTGTCGTGCTGATGCTGTCCAAGGCCCTCGTGGACATCGTCGTGGACGATCCGGCGAAGAAGGTGCAGCGCGTCTTCGATGTCGTGGGCTCGCCGCTGATCGCCCTGCTCGTCGCGGTCCTCGTGGGCATCTTCACACTCGGCCGCCCGGCCGGATTCAGCAAGGAACGTATATCGGGAACCGTCGAGAAAGGCCTCGCGCCCATCGCCGGAATCCTGCTCATCGTGGGCGCGGGCGGCGGCTTCAAGCAGACGCTGATCGACTGCGGTGTGGGCCAGATGGTTCTGGAGATATCCAGGAGCTGGTCCGTTCCGGCACTGCTGCTGGGGTGGCTGATCGCGGTGGTCATCCGGCTGGCGACGGGCTCGGCGACCGTCGCGACCGTCTCGGCGGCGGGCCTGGTCGCGCCCCTCGCGGCGGGCATGTCGACCACGCACACCGCACTGCTGGTACTGGCCGTCGGCGCCGGTTCACTGTTCTTCAGCCATGTCAACGACGCCGGGTTCTGGCTGGTCAAGGAGTACTTCGGGCTCAGTGTCGGACAGACCGTCAAGACCTGGTCGGTGATGGAGACGATCATCTCGGTGGTCGCCGGGGGCCTGGTCCTGCTGCTGTCGCTCGTGGTCTAGGGTCTTTCGTTCGGATCAGGCCGGATCAGGGAGCGGGAGCACCCGCTGTGGCGGTCAGGGCCGCCACAGCGGGTGTTCGCGCTCCGCCCACTCCCGGCTGACCAGTCCCGTGCGCAGTCCCCGGCGGGCCTCGGGGTCGCCGAGGGCCATCCCGACATGGCCGGCCAGGACCACGCCGATGGTCAGGGCGAGCCAGTCGTGCACGAAGGTCGCCGAGGTGCGCCACCTCAGCGGAGTGAGGTGGGTGAACCACATCAGCACCCCTGTGCCGAGCATGACCAGGGTGGCGCCGGCGATCCAGGCCGCGTAGGTCTTCTGGCCCGCGTTGAACTTGCCCGCGGGCCGCGCGGAACGGCGGTGGTCGCGGCGCAGGGCGGCGCGCAGCCAGACGCGATCGTGCGGTCCCCAGCGGTTGAGGTGACCGAGGTCGACGCGAAACGCGCGGGAGATCAGTCCGGCGAGAACGGGGACCGGGAGCATCACTCCGGCCCACTCGTGGATCCTGGTCACCAGTTCGCGGCGCCCCACCAGTACGGCGAGGCCGGGGATGTACATGCAGGCGGCGGTGACCACGCACACGCCCATCAGCACGGCCGTCACGCGGTGGACCCAGTGCTCGGCGCGGGTGAAGCGGCGTACGCGCGCGGGGGCGGACACGGGGTGCTGGGTGTCAGCTTGTGGGGGCATCGTCCCGTCCGTTCGACCGGCCGACCCACGCGTCCACGTCGTAGCCGCGCTCCTCCCAGTACCCGGGGCGCACGTCGCGCGTCACGCTGATACCGGAGAGCCACTTGGCCGACTTGTAGAAGTACATGGGGGCTACGTACAGGCGGACCGGCCCGCCGTGATCGTGGCTGACCGGCTTGTCCTGCATCCTGAGGGCGACCAGGACGTCGCTGCGGCGCGCCTGGTCGAGGGTGAGGCTCTCGGTGTACGCGCCGTCGAAGCAGGTGAAGCGGACCGCACCCGCGGAAGGGTGGACGCCCGCGGCGTCCAGCAGCGTGGAGAGCCGTACGCCCTCGAACGGGGTCTTCGGCACGCGCCACCCGGTGACGCACTGGACGTCGTGCACGATCCGGGTCTGCGGCAGGGCCCGCAGGTCCGCGAGTGTGTACGTCCCCGGGTGGTCGACCAGGCCGCTCACGCTCAGCCGGTAGTTCGACTGGTCCACGTGCGGGACCCCCGCGGTGACGGAGTAGTAGCGGAATCCGCCGCCGTTGGGCAGGAGTCCGGTCAGCCCCGTGGGGTCCTCTCCGGAGACACTGCCGAGGAACCCTTCGAGGCCGCGTTGCAGCGTGGGCGCGGCCACGACACCGAGTGCGCCGAGGCCCAGGGTGCCGAGCAGGACCCGGCGGCCGATAGGGGAGCCGGCCGCCGGGGGTTCCGGCGTCTCCTGGTCCGGGGGGTGCGGCGTGTCCCGGTCCAGAGGTTGCGGTGCCTCCCGCTCTTCGGGTGGTTCGGGGTGCGCACCGGGAGGTTCAGGGTTCACCCCACGATTCGACCACTCTGCACCCCGTCGGGGCCAGCGGCTGTGGATGCCGTCAGAGTTCTGTAATGAGCTTCTCATCCGGAGCCCGGGGCGTCCGGCATCGGTCGCCTCGTGGTCGGCCGTGTCCGAAGCGGTGCGAGTACCCGGTCACACCGCCTTCGCCGCCGCGCGCCCCGCCGTGCGGCCCGAGAAGAGGCAGCCGCCGAGGAAGGTGCCTTCGAGGGCGCGGTAGCCGTGCACTCCGCCGCCGCCGAAGCCGGCCGCCTCCCCGGCCGCGTAGACGCCGGGGAGCGGTTCGCCGCCCTCGGTCAGCACCCGCGAGGAGAGGTCGGTCTCCAGACCGCCGAGCGACTTGCGGGTGAGGATGTTCAGACGCACCGCGATCAGCGGGCCCGCCTTGGGGTCGAGGATGCGGTGCGGGGCCGCGGTGCGGATCAGCCGGTCGCCGAGGTATGCGCGGGCGCCGCGTATCGCGGTCACCTGGAGGTCCTTGGTGAAGGGGTTCGCGATCTCCCGGTCGCGGGCGACGATCTCGCGGCGCAGTTCGGCCTCGTCGATGAGGGGCTCCTTGGTCAGCGCGTTCATGCCGCGTACCAGGGCGCCGAGGTCCTTCTCCACGACGAAGTCGACTCCGTTGTCCATGAACGCCTTGACCGGCCCGGGTACGTCCGCGCGGGCCCGCCCGATGACGTCCCTGACCGACCTGCCCGTGAGGTCGGGGTTCTGCTCGGAGCCGGAGAGCGCGAACTCCTTGCCGATGATCTTCTGGTCGAGCACGAACCACGTGTAGTCGTACCCGGTCTTCATGATGTGCTCGAGGGTGCCGAGGGTGTCGAAGCCGGGGAAGAGCGGGACGGGCAGCCGCTTGCCGCGCGCGTCGAACCAGAGGGAGGAGGGGCCCGGCAGGATGCGGATGCCGTGGTTGTCCCAGATGGGGTTCCAGTTGTGGAGCCCCTCGGTGTAGTGCCACATGCGGTCCCGGTTGATCAGGCGCGCGCCCGTCTCCTCGGCGATGCCGAGCATCTTGCCGTCGACGTGCGCGGGCACACCGGCGACCATCCGCTCGGGCGGCGTGCCCAGGCGGCTGGGCCAGTTGGCGCGTACCAGGTCGTGGTTGCCGCCGATGCCGCCCGAGGTGACGATCACGGCCTGGGCCCTGAGTTCGAAGGCTCCGGTGACGGTCCGGCTGCTGGCCTTGCCGCGCGGTACGTCCGACGGTTCCAGGATCTCGCCGGTGACGGTGTCGACGGCGCCCGCGCTGCGGGACAGTCCGGTGACGCGGTGGCGGAACCTCAGGTCGACCAGGCCGCGTGCGGCCCCGGCCCGGACCCGCCGCACGAACGGTTCGATGACGCCGGGTCCTGTCCCCCAGGTGATGTGGAAGCGGGGGACCGAGTTTCCGTGCCCGGTGGCGTCGTAGCCGCCGCGTTCGGCCCAGCCGACCACGGGGAAGAAGCGCATGCCCTGCGCATGCAGCCAGGCCCGCTTCTCACCGGTCGCGAAGTCGACGTACGCCTCGGCCCACCGGCGGGGCCAGTGGTCCTCAGGACGGTCGAACCCGGCGCTGCCCATCCAGTCCTGGAGGGCGAGCGCGTGGCTGTCCCTGATCCGCAGCCGCCGCTGCTCCGGGGAGTCCACGAAGAACAGTCCGCCGAACGACCAGAACGCCTGGCCGCCCATCGACTGCTCCGGCTCCTGGTCCAGGAGGATGACCTTCCGGCCCGCGTCCGCCAGTTCCGCGGTCGCCGCGAGCCCGGCGAGGCCCGCCCCGATCACGATCACATCTGCGTCGTAGGCCATGTGCCGTCCTCTCACGGTTCGGTCCGCGGTGACTACCGGTCGGTAGCGTGCATCTGACGGGCCAGATCCTTCGGCAGAAGCGTGACCGAGTCAACCGCCTGGCAGTGGGCTGGTGCGGCCGGCGGCGCCCTGGCGCTTCACGGGGCGGGGCGTGCCCCGGGCAGGCCCGGGAAGCGGTCGAGCACGGGCAGGGCGCACCGGGGAGCGCTACAGTCGGCGTGATACGCCTCCCGTGACTCCGCTGAATCATCGAGGTACAGCGTGTCAGTACTGGTTATGGCTTTGGCCCTGAGCGCCGCCTGCTGCCTGGGCACCGGGTTCGTGCTCCAGCAGAGCGCCGCCCAGCAGGCCCCTCTGAGCGACTTCCTGACGCCTCGGCTGCTGCTGGACCTGATGAGGATGCCGCGCTGGCTCGGCGGTATCGCGCTGATGGTGGCCGGCATGATCCTCAGCGCGATAGCCCTGGCCCACGGTGAGATCTCCCTGGTCGAGCCGCTGGTCGCCACGAACCTGCTGTTCGCGCTGGCGGAGTCGCGCCGGCAGACCCGGCAGCCGCTGGGGCGGCAGGGCTGGGCAGGGCTCGCAATGCTCGCGGGCGGCGTCACGGCGTTCATCGTCGGGGGCCGTCCCAAGGGCGGCAACGCGATCACTGATCCGCTGAGGCACTGGCTGATCATCGGTGTGGTGGTCGGCGTGGCGCTGCTGCTGACGACATGCGCGAAGAAGTCGCGTCTGATCATCGGCCCGGTGCTGCTTGGGCTGGCGGCCGGACTGCTGTACGGCGTCCAGGACGCGCTCACCCGGGTGAGCGGGCAGCAGTTCGCGGACGGCGGATGGACGGAGCTCATCACGGGCTGGCAGCCGTACGGCGTCCTGGTGCTCGGCGTGACGGGCCTGATCCTGGTGCAGAGCGCGTTCGAGACGGCGCCGCTGCGGATGTCCCTGCCCGCGCTCACCGCGGCCCAGCCGCTGGCCGGGATCCTGTGCGGGGTGGGGTTTCTCGGCGACCGGTTGCGCACCGACACGGGGGCGCTGGCCTGGGAGGCGGCGGGGCTCGCGGCGATCGTGCTCGGCATCGTGCTGCTCGGGCTGCACCCGGCGATGCCCAGGGGACTGGCGGAGCCGGAACGGGAGAAGGACCTCCAGTCGCGGTGAGGACCTCCGGTCGCGGCGAGGAAGCCACGGGCGACGCCCCCGGCATGGCAAGCTTCGGCCCGTCGTCCCGGGGCTGCTTGGATGGGGCCATGAGTGCCGCCGACGAACTCCTCGACATCGTGGACGAGAACGACAGGGTCATCGGGCAGTCGCCCCGCGGTGAGGCCTATGCGCGCGGGCTGCGCCACCGGTGTGTGTTCATCGAGGCGCGGGATGCCCAGGGGCGCATCTTCGTCCATCGCCGCACCCCTACCAAGCTGGTCTTTCCTTCCCTCTACGACATGTTCGTCGGGGGCGTCGTCGGCGCGGGTGAGTCCTACGACGAGGCCGCGCTGCGCGAGGCGGAGGAGGAGCTCGGCGTCAGCGGTCTGGCCCGGCCCGAGCCGCTGTTCAAGTTCCTGTACGACGGCGGCGAAGGCCGGACCTGGTGGTCCGCGGTCTACCAGGTCCGCTGCGAGCTGCCGGTCAGCCCCCAGGCCGAGGAGGTCGCCTGGCACGGTTTCCTGCCCGAGGACGAAGTGGAGCGCCGGCTGTCCGAGGAGTCCGGCTGGGCGTGGGTGCCGGACGGCCTCGCCGCCTACGAACGGCTCAAGGAGTACCGCCGCTCCGCGGGCTGAGCCCGGCGGGCGCTCCCCCGGGCCGCCCTGCGCGGGGTGGCCCGGTAGGGTCCTGCACGTGATCGAATTCGTACGGAACGCCCGGCTGTGGTTCGCGCCCCAGGAGGTCCGGAGAGAAGGCCGTACGCCCGACTACCGCTTCTCGCTGGCGAACGAGCGCACCTTTCTGGCCTGGTTGCGCACCGCGCTGGCGCTGATCGGCGGCGGCTTCGCCGTGGACCAGTTCCTTCCGCACCTGCGCTGGGCCTGGCGTGCCGGGCTGGCTCTCGCGCTGCTCGCCGCGGGCGTCCTGTGCTCGCTGCGCGCCATCAACCACTGGGTGCGCTGCGAACAGGCGATGCGGCGCGGCGAGGACCTTCCGGTGTCCCGTTTCCCGGCACTGCTGAGCATCGTCGTGGCAGTGGTGGCCATCGCCATGGTGATCGTCGTCCTCATCGGCTGGGCGGGATGAGCACCCCGGCAGCGGAGCGCGACCCGGGGCTCCAGCCGGAGCGCACCCGGCTGGCCTGGCGGCGTACGACCCTGTCGAGCACCGTGGCCGCCGTGCTGGCCGCGAAAGCGGGGCTGCACAGCGAAACGGCGTCCGGGCTCGCCGCCGCCGGCCTGTGCTGTCTGCTCTGGCTCGGCTTCCTCGCGCTCGCCCACCGGCGCATCCGCGCCCTGGCCACGGCACCCCCTGGCCGCCCGCCGCGTCTCGCGCCCCGCCACGCCTCCGCCGCGACCCTGTGCACGGTGGCCCTCGCGGTGTGCGCGGCGGGCCTGGTGTTCATCTGAGTCCCCGATCCGCACCACTGGGTTCTCTGCCCTGAACGCACCCGTGGCGCCGGTCACGTTCGCTCCGCATACTGGACGGCATACCGACCGGTCGGCATCATGATGCACATACCGTTTCCCCCCAGGGAGGACCAACGATGAGCCCAGACCACCCGCCAGGTCTCGATCTCGACCGGCTGCGCGGCCTCCTCGACAGCGAGCGGCCCGGCCTTGTCGGCGGCCCCCTCAGCGGCCGGCTGATCGAGGGCGGACGGTCGAACCTCACGTACGCCGTCTCGGACGGCGCGGCGAGGTGGGTCGTACGGCGTCCCCCGCTCGGCCATGTCCTGGCCACCGCGCACGACATGAAGCGCGAGCACCGGGTGATCAGCGCGCTGCACCCGACGGCCGTTCCCGTGCCACGCCCGGTGCTGCTGTGCGAGGACGAGTCGGTCCTGGGCGCCCCGTTCTACATGATGGAGTTCGTGGAGGGCACCCCGTACCGCACCGCCGAGCAGCTTGCCGCGCTCGGCGCCGAGCGCACCCGTGAGGCGGTCCTCGGGCTGGTGGACACGCTGGTCGAGCTGCACGCGGTGGAGCCCGCCGAGGTGGGCCTCGAGGACTTCGGCCGTCCTGAGGGCTTCCTGGACCGTCAGCTGCGCCGCTGGGGCAAGCAGCTGGCCGCCTCCCGTGACCGGGACCTGCCCGGCATCGACGAACTGCTGGCGTCGCTCGGCCGCTCGCTGCCCGCCTCGCCCGCGCCGACCGTGATCCACGGCGACTATCGTCTGGACAACGTGCTGCTCGGTGAGGACGACCGGATCACCGCCATCCTGGACTGGGAGATGTCCACACTCGGCGACCCGCTCACCGACCTGGGCCTGCTGACGATGTACAGCGTGCCGCTGGTGCTGCCCGGCTCGCCCATCTCCACGACAGCCACCGCGGCCGGGCACCCGGATCCGCGTGAGCTGATCGAGCGGTACGCCGCCCGTTCGGGACGCGATGTGAGCGCCGTGTCCTGGTACACGGCGTTCGCCTGGTTCAAGCTCGCGGTGATCCTCGAGGGCATCCACTACCGCTACACGCTCGGCCAGACCGTCGGGCAGGGCTTCGACCGCATCGGCGAACTGGTGCCCGTCTTCATCGAACACGGCCTCACCACCCTTCAGGAAGGCTGATCCGCATGCACTTCGCATTCGACGCGCGCACCGAGGAACTGCGCGCCAAGCTGCTCGCCTTCATGGACGAGCACGTCTACCCGGCGGAGGCCGTCGCCGAGGAGCAGCGGGCACGGCTGGCCTCGCCGTGGGACACCCCGGCGATCGTGGAGGAGCTGAAGGCCGAGGCCCGCCGCCAGGGCCTGTGGAACCTCTTCCTGCCGGACGCCGAGTACGGCGCCGGGCTGACCAACCTCCAGTACGCCCCGCTCGCCGAGATCACCGGCCGCTCCCCGCACCTCGCGCCCACCGCGACGAACTGCGCGGCGCCCGACACGGGCAACATGGAGGTGCTCGCGCAGTTCGGCGACGAGCAGCAGAAGAAGCAGTGGCTTCAGCCGCTGCTGGCCGGGGAGATCCGCTCCGCGTTCGCGATGACCGAGCCGGAGGTGGCCTCCTCGGACGCCACCAACATCACCACGCACATCGAGCGGGACGGCGACGAGTACGTCATCACCGGCCGCAAGTGGTACATCTCCGGGGCGATGAACCCGGACTGCAAGATCTTCATCGTGATGGGCAAGACGGACCCGGACGGCACCGACATCCGCCGTCAGCAGTCCATGGTGCTGGTCCCCCGCGACACGCCCGGTGTCCACGTCAAGCGTGCGATGCAGGTGTACGGCTACGAGGACCACTCCCACGGCGGTCACGCCGAGGTGGTCTTCGACCACGCGCGCGTGCCGGTGTCGAACCTGATCGGCGAGGAGGGCGGCGGCTTCGCCATCGCCCAGGCCCGTCTGGGTCCGGGCCGTATCCACCACTGCATGCGGCTGATCGGCATGGCGGAGCGGGCGATCGAGCTGATGTGCCGGCGGGCGGTGACACGGACGGCGTTCGGTAAGCCGCTGGCCCAGCAGGGTGTGGTGCAGAACTGGATCGCCGACGCCCGGGTGGCCGTGGAGCAGCTGCGGCTGCTGGTCCTCAAGACGGCGTGGATGATGGACACGGTCGGCAACAAGGGTGCCCACACCGAGATCCAGGCCATCAAGATCGCCACTCCGCGCACGGTCCTGGACATCCTCGACAACGCGGTCCAGCTGTACGGCGCGGGCGGCGTGAGCCAGGACTTCCCGCTGGCCGAGCTCTGGGCGGCTGCCCGGACGCTGAGGATCGCGGACGGACCCGACGAGGTGCACCAGCGGTCGCTGGCACGGCGGGAGCTGAAGAAGTACCTGTGAGCGCACGGGTGAGGGGCGGAGGCCCGGTCGGCCTCCGCCCCTCACCCTTGTGCGTCCTGTCCTACGGCCGCAGGGCGCGCAGCAGCAGGTCCGCCAGATGGTCGGCGACCTGCTGGGGAGAGAGCGGGCCACCCGGCCGGTACCACGTGGACAGATGGTGCACCGAGCCGAAGTGGTAGTCCACGACCAGGTCGGCGGGCGTGGCGTCGGAGAACACGCCCGTCTGCTGGCCCTCCTCGATCAGGGCGCGGAACCGCTCGTGGTAGCGGCGCCGCTCGGCGCGCACCTGCTTGAGCTTCTCCGGGCCGAGGTGGTGCATCGACCGGAAGAAGATCATCGCGTCGTCGAGGTTCTCGATCGTGGTGACCACGACATCCGCCGCCGCGCCCCGCAGCCGCTTCTCGACTGGCTCGTCAGCGTTCGCGAACGCGTCGAGGCGCTCCTGCTGGACGCGCAGCACACGCGCGTAGACCTCGTGCAGCAGATCGTCCTTGGACCCGAAGTAGTGATACAGGGCCCCCTTGGTGACACCCGCCGCCTCGACGATCTCCTGCACGGACGTGCGGTCGTAGCCCTGGTCGGCGAAGAGTCGGGTGGCGGCGGCCAGGAGCCGCTGCGGGACGGGTGTGCCGTCCCCGTCCGTCGTTCTGGGCACTGCCGCCACCTGCCTTTCCTCGATGACTGACTGCATGACTGCCGAAGCGTCGATGCCTATCCGGGCGTCTGCGTGCGTGAACGCAGTTCCCGACGAAGGATCTTCCCACTGGTCGTCTTGGGCAGATCGGGCAGGATCTCCACCTGACGCGGATATTTGTAGACGGCCAGTCTCTCCCTGCAGTACGCCGCCAGCTCCTCCGGGTCCGCCCGCGCGCCCGGCCGAAGGCTGATGTACGCCTTCACGGTCTCTCCGCGGTAGCCGTCCGGCAGCCCGACGACGGCCGCCTCGCGCACCGCGGGGTGGGTGTAGAGGACGTCCTCGACCTCGCGCGGCCACACCTTGAAGCCGGACGCGTTGATCATGTCCTTCTTGCGGTCGACGACATACAGCCAGCCCTGTTCGTCCATGAAGCCGATGTCGCCGGTCCGCAGCTCGCCGTCCGGGAAGGACTCGGCGGTGGCTTCCGGGCGCCGCCAGTAGCCGGGGACGACCTGCGGGCCCCGTACCACGATCTCGCCCTGCTCGCCGAACGGCACCTCCTCGCCCTGTTCGTCGAGGATGCGGACGACCGTGTCGGCTCCGGGCACCCCCACGGCCAGTGTCCCGGAGACCGGGTCCACGGGCGCCTCCCGGCTGCCCGGTACGGAGGCGCATGGGCCGGTGCACTCGGTCAGGCCGTAGCCGTTGCGGACGTACGGTCCGAAACCCGCCCGGAGCTTTTCCACCAGGGCGGGTGGCAGTGGCGCTCCGCCGGAGCTGATGCGCTCGAAGGAGGAGAAGTGCCCGGCGGTGGCACCTGGGTGGGCGGCCAGCGCCATGAAGGCGGTCGAAGGGCCGACGGTGTAGTGCGGGCGGTGCTCGGCGAACGCGTCGAGGACGACGCCCGGCTCGAAGCGGTAGGCGAGGACGAGGGTGCCCCCGCTGTTGAGACACGCCGTGAGCTGGCAGACCAGGCCGGTGATGTGGAACAGGGGTGCCAGCGCGAAGTACACGGGCGCGTCGGGCAGTGCGAGTCCCGTCCGCTGCCGCTCGGCGATGTACATGATGTTGGCGTGCGTGTTGGTGGCGCCCTTGGGGGTGCCGCTCGTGCCCGACGTGTAGCTGATGAGCGCGATGCCGGAAGTTTCCGGGTCGCGGCCCTCGGGCGCCGGGGTGCCCTGCCGGGCGACGGCCACGAGATCGTCGCAGTCGGCGGCCCGCTCCAGCCGTTCGAAGGTCAGCACGCGCGCGTCGTCGCGGGTCTGGAGGTCCAGCTCGCAGGCGGTGAGCACGATGCGGACGGCGGTGGCCGCGGCCGTGTCGCGCAGATACGTCTCCCAGGCACGGTCGGAGCACACCAGGGCGGTCACCTCGGCGTCCTGGAGGATGTGGGTGACCTCGCCCGACTTGTACATCGGGTTGACGGGCACCACGGTCGCGCCCGCCTTCCAGGCGCCGAGGAGGGCGAGCACGAAGTGCGGGGAGTTCTGCAGCAGGATCGCCACCCGGTCGCCGCGTTCCAGCCCGCGGGCGGCGAGGTGGCCGGCGACGGAGTCGGTCAGCTCCTCCAGTTCGGCGTAGGTGATCCGGCCGTCGAAGTAGGACAGGGCGATGCCCTCGGAGGGCGCCCGGCGCAGAGCGTGCACCAGCGAGTCAGGAGGGCTGACCGGGGCGCGCTGGACGTCGTCGAGCAGGGAGAGCCAGGGCTTGGCCGCATAGCGGGAAGCGGTCACCGAGCGCCCTCCCATGTCCGCTGGATGTGGTTCATGCCCTTCAGCCAGCGGTCCGGATCCGCGGCGCGCGCCTGGTAGTACCCGGCGACCTCGGGGTGCGGCAGGATCAGGAAACGGTCCTCCTCGATTCCCTTGAAAAGCGCGTCGGCGACGTCCTCCGGCTCGATCGCGTTCGGTGCGAGCACCAGTTCGCCTGCGCTGCCGGAGGCGGTCAGCATATCCGTGCGCACCCCTTGGGGGCAGATCGCGTGGACCTTGAGTCCGCGGTGGCGGTATGTCAGGGAGAGCCACTCGGCGAAGGCGTACGCGCCGTGCTTGGTGACGCTGTACGGTGCGGCGCCGATCATGGTGAGCAGTCCGGCGGCGGAGACGGTCGAGACGAACCGGCCGCTTCCGCGTTCCAGCCACCCGGGCACGAGGGCGTGGGCTGCGCGGACGTGCGCCATGACGTTCACGTCCCAGGCCTGGGCCCAGACCTCCTCCTCGGCGGCTTCCGTGCCGCCGGAGCCGAGGCCGGCGTTCGCGCAGTAGACGTCCACCCTGCCGCCGAGGGCGTCCATCGCCTCGGCGACGATCGCGGAGGCGTCGCCCGGCACCGCGGTGCCGCCTATCTCTTCGGCCACGGCATTGGCCCGGGCGGCGTCCAGGTCGTTGACGACGACGCGGGCGCCTTCGGCGGCGAAGCGGCGGGCCAGGGCGGCGCCGATGCCGCCTCCTGCGCCGGTGACGATCACTCCCGCATCCTGCACGGCTTCCATCGACGGTCTCCTTCGACGCGGATCGGGTCTGCTGCGCGGGTCAGACTAACCGGTCGGTATGTAGTCGGGGAAGGGGTTGCCTGCCGACGGTACGTTGCGATGTGCGGGCAGGTTGGGGGTTTTGCGCGGTTCCCCGCGCCCCGATTTAGGTGCGTTGTCGCCTGCGGGTGCGTTGGGGGTTTTGCGCGGTTCCCCGCGCCCCCATTGGGTACGTTGTCGCCTGCGGGTGCGTTGGGGGTATTGCGCGGTTCCCCGCGCCCCTGTCGGGTGCTTCTGCGGCTATGGCCAACTCTCGTCGTCAGCAGGACCATGCGTCCACGGTGTACCTCCGACTCGGGACAGGGGGTCTGTCATGGTGAGTGTGAGTCCCTACTGGGAGTTGACCTTCGACGCGGACGGGGACGTGGAGGGGGCGGAGCGCGATCGGCTGCTCGCGGGCGTGGGGCACGGCGTGCGGGATCTGCTGGTCTTCGCGCACGGCTGGAACAACGATCGCTCCGGCGCGACCGAGCTCTACAGCCGCTTCTTCGCCCCGGTGCCCTCGCTCGCACCGAAGGCGCGTCTGGGGTACGTGGGGGTGATCTGGCCGTCGATGATGTTCTCGGACGAGCCGATCCCCGATTTCCCGCGCTCGGTCGCTCCCGTGCCGCCGGGGCTGGACGAGAGCAGCCGGCGGGCGCTCCTGGACGTGTTCCCCGGACGCGCGACCGTGGTGGAGCAGATCGCGGAGCTGCTGGAACGGCGGCCGGACGGCACCGAGTCGCTGGAGGAGTTCGGGCGGCTCGTACGACTGCTCGTGGAGGTACCGCCGGAGGGACCGCAGGCCTCGTGCGCCGCGGACATGGCGGCGCCGGACGGGTCCGGGAGCGACCCGCTGATCCTGACCGGGGACACGGCACAGGTGTGCGGGGACTTCGCGCGGGCGCTGGAGGAGGTGGAGGCGCAGGGCGGGACCGAGGGGTTCTCGTTCACTCCGAAGGGGATGTGGGACGGGGCACGCGAACTGCTGCGGCAGGGCACCTACTACGCGATGAAGCGGCGCGCCGGCTCGGTCGGGGAGCATGGCCTGGGGCCGGTGATCGGGCAGCTCGCGCGGGTGGCTCCGGACGTGCGGGTGCATCTGGTCGGGCACAGCTTCGGCGGGCGGCTGGTGTCGTTCGCGCTTTCGGGTCTGCCCGACGGCGTGCGGACGGTGAAGTCCGTGACGCTGCTCCAGGGCGCCTTCTCGCACTACGCCTTCGCCGAGCGTCTGCCCGGCGACCCGCATACGAGCGGTGCTCTCGGCGGGCGGCAGCACCGCGTCGACGGCCCCGTGGCGTGCTGCTGGTCCCGGTTCGACTCGGCGCTCGGCACGCTGTACCCGCTGGCGTCGCGGATGTCCGGGGACGACCGGTCGATGACCGGTGAGGTCCAGTGCCTCGCGGAGGACTTCGGGATCGGGCAGCTCCTGGGAGCCAAGTGGGGCGCGATGGGGCACGACGGCGTGCAGTCGGTGGACGGCACCCGGGGCCTCGCGCTGGCCGACGCCCTGGCGGGAGGGCTGCCCTCGTCGGGCTGCGTCAACATCGACGCGTCCGCGGTGGTCTGCCATGGCGGTCCGCCGTCCGGGGCGCACAGCGACATCGTCCACCGGGAACTGGCGCAGGTGGTGCTGGCGGCGGGCCGGGTGAGCTGACCCGCCGCCGGCACGGTCCTCTACCGGTGCGACGTGTACTCCACCACTTGCTGGAACGTCGGCCGGTTCTGCCAGCTGATCTTGCCGTGCTTGATGCCGCCCAGGGTGCGCTGCACGATCGAGTCGGCGCACCACTGGTCGCCCGCCGAGCACTGGTCGTCGCCGGGATAGACCTGGGAGGCGGTCATGCCGGCGGCCTGCTTCAGCGTGCTGATCAGGATGTCCCGGCAGGCGCTGAGACTGCCACCGCCGCAGTACGTCTGCGCCAGCGCGCCCTGCACCTGCTCACCCAGCACCGTCCGGATGTCCTTGTCGACATAGCTCCACCAGCCGAACTGGAAGGCGCTTCCGGCGTGCGATCCGGTCGGGCCGTGCGCGGCCGACGGTGACTCGTCGATCGGGAGGTCGTTGCCGAAGGCCGTGTAGAGGTCGTTGCCGAGGCCGGGCTGGAACTCGGCCTTCACCAGCAGCGGCCACCAGGCATCCAGGATGCGGATCGCGTCGGCGTCGGCGTAGGTCTTGGAACCGGCCGTGGTCTCCGTACGCTTGGCGCCGTCCGACACCCACGTCGACAGCTTGCTCACCGCCGCCGCGGCTGTGGGGTCCGTGACCGTCGAGCTGTTCACGACCTTCAGCAGGTCGGGCAGTACGTCCTCGGACCGTAGATCGGCGAGAGCCGCGTCCGCCATGGCCTTCACCAAAGAAGTCCGGGTCACGTCTCCGGCCGCCACCAGCTTCTTGACCCGGTCCTCGAGCAGATTGCCGCGGTGCACCGAGCCGTCGCCCCAGGACGCGGTCGTGTAGTCCTTGGCCTGCTTGTTGTTCCAGGAGATGTAGTAGTCCTGGTCGATCGAGTTGGGATGCTGCGACGGGGGCGTGTAGTCGGCGTTGTTCGTCGCCGGGTCCCAGTTCTTCCACTCGTACGCCGGCTGCGCCCACACCGGGAACTCCGCGTCGACGCCGTCGGCGCGCACCGGGTTGTCGCCGCTGTTGTAGTACGCGGTGTGCTGGGAGTCGGCGTAGAACCAGTTGAACGTGTAGTTGATGTGCTGGACCGCGCTCTGGAAGTCCTGCGGGCCCTTGACGTAGTCGGGGTCGTTCAGCATCTGGAAGCCGATGATCGAGTCGGCCTCGTGCAGATAGGACGAGCGCAGGGTGGTGTAGGCGACCTTCTTGCCGCCGACGGTGGCGCGGTACTCCACGGGCCCGTACTTGGTGCGCCAGACCCTCATCGTGTACGAACCGGCCGCGGTCGAGTCGGCCAGCGTCGGCGACCAGGAGTTCTTCTGCTCGATCTTGTCCATGGCCGTACAGGTGCCGTGATAGAGGTAGTGGTAGTCGTCCTGGCACAGTTCGACCGCGTAGGTGTCGATGATGTCCTGGCCGGACGTGGTGGCGCTCCACGAGTAGTCCTGGCCGCGGCCCAGTTCGACATACATGCTCAGGCCCGCGAAGGACGCGCCGCGTGCGCTGATGCCCGGCCCCTGGATCTCCTGGAGCATCAGCAGCTGGGGCGCGAAGTAGCCGGTCTGGGGTCCGAACACGGCGATCGGGTGGCCGCTCGCGGTGTACTTGCCGCTCACCACGAGGGCGTTGGACATACCGCGCCGGGCGGAGGTGAGGGCGGTGCTCGTGGCGGTCTTCGAGGCGTTGGTGGCGCTCGAGCTGCCGGCGCTGCCGGTGCGGTCGTAGACGAGCGGTTCCGAGGTCACGGAACCGGCGTCGGGCAGCGCCTCGCCCTGCTGGTTGTCCGGCTTCGAGGCGTACGGGAAACTGCGGCCGTCATGGACGGTGAGGACGGCCTCGGGGTCGTTGCGCTCGCGGAAGGACTCCCAGACCCTGGTGCCCTGCGCCACCCCGTATCTGGACTGCGCGGCGAGCAGGGAGATCGCGTTGTTGACCTCACCGCCGCCGCCGGACCCGAAGAGCGAGCCGATGACCGCGGCGAGCGCCACCAGGTCGGTGGGCTTGAAGTGGTCGATGGTGCCGGCGTTGGTGATGGCGTCCTTGTGGCCGGTCAGGTCGTACTCGCCGGGGAAGTAGCGTCCGCTGTCGGAGGCGTCGATGTAGGCGTTGATGCCCGCGACGTAGGCGTTGACGTCGCCGAGGGCCTGCTGGCCCCGGTCGCCCGCCGAGGCCACCGCGTGGTCGATCTGCGCCTGGAGATCGGCTTCGGTGTAGGGGGCGTTGCGCCAGAACTCCTGCTCGAGGCCCTGGTTGGCGGCGGCGCCGCCCGCGAAGGACGTGAGCTGGCCGCGTCCGACGTGGCGGAAGACGTCCATCAGCCACAGCCGGTCCTCGGCGGCGGCGTACCCTGCGCCGAACTCGGTGCCGTACCTGGTGGTACCGGTGATGTGCGGAACGCCCGACTTCTTGTCACGGACGATCGTCACATCACTGCGGCCCGCGGGTTTCTCGGTGGAGGCGACCTGGGTGGAGGGTACGCCGAACGACGCGTCGTTGAAGAAGTCGTTGATCTTCGCATCGGTGAGCGAGGAATAGCCCGTCGCCAGATTGGCATAGGTGCCGAGCTGGTCCTCGGCATGACCCGGCTGGGTACCGAAGGCCTGGTTGAGCAGGATCTGGGCGAGGGTGGCGTTGCCGTTCTCGCCGGGCGGGAGGATGTCCGAACACTGGCCGCCGCAGTAGTCGTTGGCGGCCGTCGATGTTGTGGCGCCCACCGCCTCGGCGGTGCCCGCGGCGGCCGGGGACAAGAGACCGGCGACGAGCACGCATATCGAAGCGGTCTTGAGGAACTTGGGGAATCTGCGAGGAGTTCTCAGTCTGTCGAGGGTGGTGCGTGGGGTGCGCTGTGGCATGGCAGCTCCTCCCGACGTTGGTGGGCGGGATGTTACCGCCGGTATGGCCGAGATTGAACATGAGCATGCGTCAACTTTTTCCAGGATCAACGGTGTTGCACCGGGAGGACGATCCCGAAAACGGATGGAGCCGATCCGCTTGTCGATACGTCTATTCGGCGACGTCCCTACGACGACGCCGAAGTGACCGCAGAACAGATGCAGGTGTGACGGAGGTGCAGGGCGATGGCCGGTTTCCGGAGTCTGGCGAGACAGGTGCGCGATCCGAGGTGCGATCTGGCACTTCGGCGCTACTCACTGCGCAAGTGCCTCGAGAAGTTCGCCCCCTACGGGCATCGGGCGACATGGGACCATCTGTGCTCCCGGGCCGGTTTCGGCCCGGAGGACCGGTCCCCCGACCCAGCGCGGCTCGTGGCCGCACTGGTCGAACTGGAGGAGGCCCGCTCCGTCTGGCTCGCCTACGAGGCGGACTTCACGCAGCGCCGCAGGAAGGAGAAGCACGACGGATTGCGCAGGCCGGGCAGTGTGGACGACTGGCACCGGCTGACCTGGGGAGGTTTCGGGGTCGCATGGTGCGACGACCCGCGCGTCCATCCGCATGAGCCGCTGGCCGAGGTGCTGCGCCAGCTCATCGCGGCACTGGAGCGTGAACCGGGCGCGGTCTGCCCGGTGTGCGCCGGGGGGCGCCTTGTCTGGAACGACGAACTGGCCCATGAGCCGTCATCGGGTCCGGTGTGCGCGGACTGCGGCATCGTGGTTCCGGCTCCCGTGCTGACGCCCGACGCCCTGGCGGAGGCCAGGCGGGCACGGATGCTGGTCTCGGTGTGACGAAGAGGAGCGTGGGGGTGTGGGGGTGCGCCGGGGATGCCGTGCCCCCTTTGCCGATGAACCGCGGGACCAGCGAGTGACAGGACGCCGGTCCGTCCGGGCAGAACCTGCCTGAGGGACTGCCGGCTGCTCAGCAGGATCAACAGCAGCCGTCCGCCCTCTCCCCCGGACCACGGGTCACCTTCCGGCGGTCACCGCCGCGCTCCACCATCAGACGCGAGCCCGACCGCTGTGCGCCGACGGTGTCGTCCGGGTTGGACAGCACGCATGTCTCCAGGGAGAGACAGCCACAGGCGATGCAGTCCGTGAGGTGGTCGCGGAGGCGGCTGAGCTGGCTGATGCGCTCGTCGAGTTCGGAGCGCCAGGCCGCGGAGAGCCGGGCCCAGTCCTCATGGGTCGGGGTCCGCTCCTGGGGCAGTTCGGCGAGCGCCGCACGGATGGTGGCCAGCGGGATACCCACTCGTTGCGCGGCGCGCACGAAGGCGACCCGGCGCAGCGCGTCACGCTGGTAGCGGCGCTGGTTGCCCGCGGTGCGGCGACTGCTGATCAAGCCCTTGGACTCGTAGAAGTGCAGAGCGGAGACGGCGGCCCCGCTGCGCGCGGACAACTGGCCGACGGTCAGCTCGTGGATCTTCTCGGGGATCTGTGGCACCCCTCAGACCCTACCGACCGCGCCACGCGCCCGGTCCGTTGACATAGTCGGCGCACCGGACCATGCTAAGCAGTTGCTTAGGGTTGTTGACTTCGTGATGCGAGAGGCCGGGAACATGGCAGAGCCGAGGACCTTCACGTCCGCCGACGAGCTCAAGGCTGCGGTGGGTGAGCAGCTGGGGTACACCGACTGGCTGGAGATCGACCAGAAGCGGATCGACCTTTTCGCGGAGGCCACGGGCGACCACCAGTGGATCCATGTGGACCCGGAGAAGGCCGCCGCGGGCCCCTTCAAGAAGACCATCGCGCACGGCTACCTCACGCTGTCGCTGCTCCCGCTCTTCGGGCCCCAGCTGATGCGCGTCGAGGGCGTGAAGATGGGCGTCAACTACGGGACCAACAAGGTCCGCTTCCCCTCCCCGGTGCCGGTCGGTTCCCGGCTGCGCGCCACCGCGAAGGTGACGGGCGTGGAGGACGTGCAGGGCGGGGTGCAGGTGTCCGTGGCCTTCACCGTGGAGCGCGATGGCGGCGACAAGCCGGTGTGCGTGGCCGAGTCGGTGGCGCGCTACTACTTCTGAGCACCCGAGCATCGTCGCGGCCCTGGGGTCTTTCGTTTGGATCAGGCCGGATCAGGGAGCGGGGTCTGATCCAAACGAAAGACCCTGGAGGCGCTGGTCGCGCACCCCCACCATGCGCAGCACGAGGTCGGCGTAGAGCGCGCCGACCTCGTCGGGGGTGCGGGCTCCGTCGGCCTTGAACCAGCGGGCCACGTCGATGCACAGCGAGAGCACGGCGAGGGTGGTGCCGCGCACATCGGGCACGTCGAACTCGCCGGCCGCCACCCCGTCCTCGATGATCCCGCGCGTCTCGGCGTCGACCTGGTGGCGCAGGGCGACGATCTCGGCCCGCGACTCGGGACCGAGCGCGTCCAGTTCGTACTGCACGACCCGCGCGACGGTGTGCTGTGCCGCGTGCCAGCGCACGAAGGAGCTCACGGCGTCGGCGAGCCGCTCGGCCGCGCTGCCCTCGCCGCGCGCCGCGGTGCGCAGGATGTCGAGCGCCTTCTCGTGCCCGATCCGGCTGATGCGGTGCAGCAGCTCTTCCTTGGTCTTGTAGTGGATGTAGAGCGCGGCCGGGCTCATGCCCGCGCGGCCCGCGATGTCCCGCGTCGTCGTGGCGTGGTAGCCGCGCTCGGCGAAGGCGGCCACGGCGGCGACCAGCAGCCGCCGGGCCGCATCCGGGCTGACCTCGCCCCACGGCTGCATCTCGCCGCCGGCCGTCTCCTCCGCCGTACTCATCGCTCGCCCCTTCCCACGCCAGGACGAACACCATACCCCTGAAGCTGAGCGAGCGCTTAGTCCACTCGCTCAGCCGGGGGCGAAACATTCAGAACGCCGAGACCCCCGTCAGCGCGCGGCCGATGACCAGTTTCTGTATCTGGCTCGTGCCCTCATAGAGGGTCATCACGCGGGCGTCGCGCAGGAGTTTGCCGGCCGGGTACTCGTCGATGTAGCCATAGCCGCCGAACACCTGGAGGGCGTTGTTCGCGGCACGGACGGCGGCCTCCGAGGCGAAGAGCTTGGCCTTGGAGGACTCGACGGCGAACGGCTGGCCGCGGTCGACCAGATCGGCGACCCGCCAGGTCAGCAGCCGTGCCGCGTCCACGTCCACGGCGATGTCGCTGATGAGTTCCTGGACGAGCTGGTGGTGGGCGATCGTCTTGCCGAACTGCTCACGTTCCGTGGCGTACCGCACCGCCACGTCCAGGGCCGCCCGGGCGATGCCGACACATCCCGCCGCGACCGACATGCGCCCCTTGGCGAGCGCCGAGAGGGCGACGGAGAATCCCTTGCCCTCGGGCCCCAGCATCGCGGAAGCGGGCACCCGGACGTCCTCCAGGACCAGTTCGGCGGTGGTCTGTCCGCGCAGGCCGAGCTTGCCGTGGATGGCGCGGCGGGTCAGCCCGGGGGTGTCGGTCGGCACGACGAAGGCGGAGACGCCCTTGTGGCCGGGGGCGTCCGTGGAGCGGGCGAACACGAGCGCCACGTCGGCCCACATGCCGTTCGTGATGAACATCTTGGCACCGTTGATCACGTAGTCGCCGCCGTCGCGGACGGCACGGGTGACGAGGTTGCCCGCGTCGGAGCCGGTGCCCGGCTCGGTGAGCCCGAAGCAGCCTACGTACTCGCCGGAGGTGAGCCCGGGCAGCCAGCGCCGCTTCTGCTCCTCGTTCCCCCATGCGGCGATCGTCTTGGCGACGAGCCCCAGCGAGACGGAGACGATCCCGCGGACGGACGAGTCCCCCCGGCCCAGCTCCTCGGTGACCAGGCAGTACGCAAGGTGGTCACCGCCCGAGCCGCCGTACTCCTCGTCGATGGTGAGACCCAGGAAGCCCACCTCGCCCAGCTTCTTGACGAGGGACCGGTCCACTTCCTCGGCCCGGTCCCAGGCCACCACGTGCGGGGCGACCTCGCGTGCCACGAAGTCCTCGGCCAGCCGCCGGACCGCCGTCTGCTCCTCGCTCAGCTCCAGGTTCACGACGCCTCACCTCAGACAGAGTGATTGAAATCCACACATTTAAATTAACACTGCTAGTTTCCAGTGCGCAGCCCTACTATGTGCGCCATGGCCCGACCGCACAAGCCCCTCCTCAGCATCGACCGCATCGTCGCCACGGCACGGGACCTGGTGGACGCGGAGGGCCTCGCGGCCGTCTCCACCCGCCGCCTCGCCGCGGAACTCGGGGTGAGCGGCCCGTCCCTCTACAACCACTTCCGCACGAAGGACCAGATCCTGGAAGCGGTGGCCGACTCGGTCAGCGCCCAGGTCGACCTGTCGATGTTCGAGGACTGCCGGAACTGGCGGACCGCGCTCCACGACTGGGCGGTCTCCTACCGGGCGGCGCTGCGCGACCACCCCAACATCGTGCCGGTGCTGGCCCGCGGCCCCGGCCGCCGCCCGGCCGGACTGCGCCTCGCGGACGCCGTCTACGGCGCGATGGTCGACGCGGGCTGGCCGCCCGCGCAGGCCACCTCCATCGGCGCGCTGATGCGGTACTTCGTCCTGGGGTCCGCGCTCGGCTCGTTCGCGGGCGGATTCGTCGACGACGAGGGGGCCTACGACCCTGCCGACTACCCCCACCTCGGCCAGGCCCACCTCCTCGCCGAGCAGCAGAGGAAGATCGACGAGCGGGCCTTCGAGACGGGACTCACGGCGCTGCTCGACGGGCTTGAACAACAGTTCGCACAGGCGGGACGTTCCGCGTAGGGCGGCGGAGCCCCCGGGCGTCCGGCACACTTCGGCGGGCGCCGAACGGTCCGTCCCCCATGCTGGACGCATGACGGGACGGAAGGATCTCCGCGTGACCGGGCTCTCCGGGCTCGCCCGGCTGCTGGCCGACGAGACGCGCGCCGCGTGCCTGCTGGCCCTGCTCGACGGCCGGGCCTGGACCGCCGGTGAACTGGCACGGCACACCGGCGTCGCGGCGTCGACGCTGAGTGAGCACCTGGGCAAGCTGGTGGCGGGCGGGCTGCTGTCGGAGGAGCGGCAGGGACGGCACCGGTATGTGCGCCTGGCCGACGCCCGGGTCGCTCAGCTGATCGAGGATCTGGCAGCGCAGGTCGCCCCGGGCGGCGAGGCGGTACGCCCGCGCACACTGCGGGAGGCGAGCGCCGGTTCCGCGATGGCGCACGGCCGCACCTGCTACGACCACCTCGCCGGACGGCTGGGCATCACCGTCACCGACGCCCTGGCCGGGCGCGGGCTGCTTCGCCAGGACACCGGATTCGCGCTCACGGACGCGGGCCTCGCATGGTTCGAGGCGGCCGGGATCGGGTTGCGGCACTCGGGCCGCCGCCCGCTGGCCCGCGCCTGTCTGGACTGGACCGAGCGCCGTCCCCATCTCGCGGGCGTGGCGGGCGCCGCCCTGTGCCGGCACGCCCTGGACGCGGGCTGGTGCGTGCGCATCGGCTCCGAACGGGCCGTGAAGGTCACGCCGGCCGGCGAGCGCGCCCTTTCCGAACTGCTGGGCATCGAGGCGAAGGCTCTGCGCTGAGCCCGAGGCGTCCAGCCCTCGCCGTCCGATTCCCGCGAGTACTCCTGCCCGGTCCCCTCCACCCTGGTCTTTGTCCCCCGACCCTGTCCCACCTCGTATCCGGGAGCATGATGCGCACTCCTCCATCCCGTCTGGCCGCGGGCGCGGCCCTGGTCTCCGTGCTGCTGTGGGCCTCCGCCTTCGTCTCGATCCGCAGCGCGGGCGCGGCGTACTCACCGGGCGCACTGGCACTCGGACGGCTGCTGGCCGGATCCCTGACGCTGGGGGTGTTCTGTCTCGTACGGCGGGAGGGGCCCCCACCACGGTCGGCATGGCGTGGCATCGCGATATCCGGGCTGCTGTGGTTCGGCTTCTACATGGTGGTTCTCAACTGGGGTGAGCGGCAGGTGGACGCCGGGACCGCCGCGCTGGTGGTCAACATCGGGCCGATCCTGATCGCGCTGCTGAGTTCGCGGCTGCTGGGCGACGCGATGCCTCCGCGGCTGCTCACGGGGATGGCGGTGTCGTTCGCGGGCGCCGTGACCGTGGGCGTGTCGATGTCGGGGGACGGCGGCTCGTCCGTGCTCGGGGTGGCGCTGTGCGTGCTCGCCGCGATGGCGTACGCCTCCGGAGTCGTCGCCCAGAAGCCGGCTCTGCGCACGGCGAGCGCACTGCAGGTGACGACGTTCGGGTGCCTCGTCGGCGCGGTCGCCTGTCTGCCGTTCGCCGGACAGCTGGTCCACGACGCGGCCGGCGCCCCGCTGTCCGCCACGCTCAACATGGTGTACCTGGGCGTTTTCCCGACCGCGCTCGCGTTCACGACCTGGGCGTACGCCCTGGCCCGTACGACCGCGAGCCGTATGGGCGCGACGACGTACGCCGTGCCCGCGCTGGTCGTCCTGATGTCCTGGCTGTTCCTCGGCGAGGTGCCCGGGCTGCTGACGCTCGGGGGCGGTGCGCTGTGCCTGGCGGGTGTGGCGGTGTCGCGGTCCCGGCCGCGACGGGCCCCGGTCCTGGAGCCCGCCCCGGCACCACGTGCTTAATGCCCAGTGCCCACTGCCCAGTGCCGCGGCAGGAAACGTCTGCACGGGGCGAACGTTGCCTGTTGCGGCGCCGGGGTTCGTCCGAAAGACGCTAGAAGACCACCAGGGCCCTGCCACCCTTGCCCGCGATCATGTTCCCGAACGCCTCCGGGATCTGCTCCAGCGTGATCCGCTCCGTGACGAGGGAGTCCAGGTCCAGGCGCCCGGACCGCACATGCTCGGCGAGCACAGGGATGTCCTCGGACGGGTTCGAGTTGCCGAAGACGCAGCCGGAGAGCGTGCGCCCCCAGTGGAAGAGCTCCAGGCCGTTGAACGCGACCTGCTGGTCCTTGCCGCCGATCCCGACGACCGTCGTACGGCCACCGCGCCGCGTGGAGTCCCACGCGGCGCGGATCGAGACGGCCCGTCCGGCGCATTCCACGGCCACGTCGACACCCTGCTTGTCCGTGAGTCCGCGGATCTCACGGGGCGTGGTGCCGGAGGCGAGCAGGAAGTCCGTCGCGCCCGCCCGCCGCGCCAGTTCCTCCTTCTCGGGGGACACATCCACGGCGATGATCCGCTCCGCGCCCGCGATCCGCGCGGACTGGAGCGTCGCGAGGCCGACGCCGCCGACGCCGAACACCGCCATGGTCTCCCCCGGCCGTACCTTCGCCGAGTGGTGCACCGCCCCGTATCCCGTGAGCACGGCGCAGCCCAGCACGGCCGCGTCGGTCAGCGGAATCCCCGCGGGCATCGGCAGCACACAGGACGCGGGCACCACCGTCTCCTCGGCGAAGGCGGCCACGTTCAGGCCGGGATACAGGTCGGTGCCGTCGTCGGCGCGGCGGGCGTACACCTCACCCGAGCCGCTCAGCGCGTTGACGCACAGCCACACCTCGCCCAGCGCACAGAGATGGCAACTTCCGCAGGAGGGAGCCCAGTTCAGTACCACGGGGTCACCCGGCGCGACATGGGCGACGCCGTCGCCCACGGCGACCACGGTGCCCGCGCCCTCATGGCCGAGGACCGCGGGCAGCGGCACGTTCATGGTGCCGTCGGAGAGCGACAGATCGGAGTGGCAGACCCCGGCGGCGGCCAGCCGGACGCGGACCTGGCCGGGTCCGGGCTCGGGGAGTTCGATGTCGGTGACCTCCAGCGGGGCACCGATGGCGGGCACAACAGCGGCACGGACCATCTGACTCAACGCTCCTGGAACTGAAGGGACTTGGTCTGGAGGTACTCGGCGAGCCCGTGCGCGCCGAGTTCGCGGCCGACCCCCGACTGCTTGTAACCGCCGAATGGGGCACGGGGGTTGAAGCGCCCGCCGTTGATGTCGACCTGGCCGGTCTCCAGCCTCAGGGCGAACGCCGCGGCCTCGGCGTCGTCGCCCGCCCAGACGGCACCGGCGAGGCCGTACACCGTGCCGTTGGCGATGCGCACCGCGTCGTCCTCGTCCTCGTAGCGGAGGATCGAGAGCACCGGGCCGAAGATCTCCTCCTGCGCGATCGTCATCTCCGGGTTCACGTCGGCGAATACGGTCGGCTGCACGAAGTAGCCGCGCTCACCCGGGCCTTCGGTCCCGCCGACGACCAGGCGGGCGCCCTCCGAGACCCCCTTGTCGATGTAGCCCTGCACCCGCTCGCGCTGCTTGGCGTTCACCACGGGGCCGATGCGGTCGCCGTACTTCGCCGCCGCGGCGGCGGCGAGTTCGACCGCCTCGTCGTACTGTTCGCGGTGTACCAGCATCCGCGTCCAGGCACTGCAGGTCTGGCCGGAGTTGGACATGACGTTGGCGACGCCCACGCCCACGGCCTTGGCGAGGTCGGCGCTCGGCAGGATGACGTTCGCTGACTTGCCGCCCAGTTCCAGGGCGACCTTCTTGATGGCCGCACCGGCCGTCGCGCCGATCTTCCTGCCCACGGCCGTCGAGCCGGTGAAGGAGACCAGGTCCACGCCCTCGTGCTCGGCGAGCGCCTGACCCGCGACCGGACCGAGGCCGGTGACCAGGTTGAACACCCCGGCCGGCACGCCCGCCTCGTGGACGGCCTCAGCGAAGAGCTGGGCGGTCAGCGGGGTGTCCTCGGCGGGTTTGAGGACGACCGTGCATCCCGCCGCGAGAGCCGGGGCGACCTTGGCGACGATCTGGTGGAGCGGGTAGTTCCAGGGCGTGATGGCACCCACGACGCCGACCGGCTCCTGGCGGACGACGGAGTTGCCGACCTTCTCCTCGAAGGCGTGGGTCGCGGCCAGTTCGGCGTAGGAGCCCGCGACCAGGATCGGCACGCCCACGTGGACACCCTGCGAGAACGGCAGGGGTGAACCGAGCTCGGCCGTCACGGTCTCGGCGATCTCGTCCTTGCGGGCCACGAGCACGTCCCTGAGGGCGGTGAGCCGGGCGGCGCGCTCGGCCGGCGGCGTGGCGGCCCAGGCCGGAAGGGCGGCACGGGCTGCGCGCACGGCGGCGTCGACGTCGTCGGCGATGCCGGCCGGGACCTGGCCGATGACCTGCTCATCGGCCGGATTGACGACCTCGATGATGTCCGAGCCGACGGCAGGTCGCCAGGCGCCGCCGATGTACATGCCCTCGTGTGCCTTCATCGTCTTCCTCCCGAGCCGAGATGCCTCAACTGGCGATCACGACCAAACTAGCGACGTTAGTTTTTTGGCGCCAGGGCGGGGCCCTGCCGGGGGGTGCGCGTGTCTTGATCTGCGGGCACGTCGTGGTTCCTCGCGGAGTTCCCCGCGCCCCTTTCGGGGTGGCCGCCAGCGCTCGCAAGGGGTGGCGTCGTGTGAGTCGTGCGGGGCCCTCAGTCGAGGAGCCTTTCGAGATATGCGCGCAAGAGCACCCGCGTCTCGTCGATGACCTTCTCGTCGCCCTCCGGGGCCATCCGGAAGGCCAGATGGACGAGTGTGTCCGCGGTCTCGACCGCGATCAGGAACGCTCGGCGCAGATCGTCGTCCGGCTCGCGCCCGAGGTACGCCGGCAAGAGCTCCGTCAGCCGGTCGGCGACCCGGTGGTTCGGCTCGGCGCGTCGCGCCCCGACCGGAATCTGGTTGCCGAAGTCGACCAGCGAGAACCCCGGCACCGTGCGCTTCATGTCCAGGTATTCGTCGAGCACCACGTCCATGGCCGCACGCCAGCCCCCCTCGCCGCCCCCCTCCGCGCCGGCAAGGCGCCGCGTGACGCGCTCGATGTAACGCTCCAGGTTGCGCTCCGCGAGAGCGTCCGCCATCGCCCGCTTGTTGCCGAAGAAGCGGTACACGGAGCCGATGGGCACTCCGGCCCGCAGGGCCACGGCCCGGGTGCTCAGGCCGTCGTAGCCGACCTCGTCGAGCAGATCGGCGCACGCGTCGAGGATCCGGGTCAGTCGTTCGGCGCTGCGGCGCTGGACGGGCGCGCGGCGCAGCGATGTCGCTCGGGGCACGGGATTCATGATGCCTCTTTGCCTGGTGCCGGTGAACCTCCCCCGTGTGTACGGGAATCAGCGGCCCGAACGCTCATTCGCCACCCGTCGGGCGACGCGGCGCTCACGCGCCCCCTTGCGCACCCGCCTGCTGAATCCTACGGTGATGCATAGGAATAAGTGAGTGACGAGGGAGCGGTGATGAACGGGGACGCGAGGAAGATCGCGGAGGGGCTGTCCTATCTCTCCGGTTTCGGCAACGAGCACAGCTCGGAGGCGATCCCGGGCGCGCTGCCCGAAGGGCGCAACTCACCGCAGCGCGCGCCGCTCGGGCTGTACGCGGAGCAGTTGAGCGGCACGGCGTTCACCGAGCCGAGGGCACACAACCGGCGCTCATGGCTGTACCGCATCCGCCCCTCGGCCGCCCACCCGCAGTTCAGCCGGACGGACAACGGGACGATCCGCTCGGGGCCGTTCACGGAGACGGTGCCCGACCCCAACCGGCTGCGCTGGAACCCGCTGCCCGAGCCTCCGGCCGGGACCGACTTCCTCGGCGGGCTGTGGACCCTCGGCGGCAACGGCGACGTCACCCAGCGCACCGGCATGGCCGTGCACCTGTACCACGCCAACGCCTCCATGCACCGCGTCTTCAGTGACGCCGACGGTGAGCTGCTGATCGTTCCCGAGCACGGCGGGCTGCTGCTGCGCACGGAGTTCGGGATGCTGCGCGTGGAGCCCTGGGAGGTGGCGCTGGTCCCGCGCGGCGTCCGCTTCCGCGTGGAGCTGCTGGACGGCTCCGCCCGCGGTTACGTATGCGAGAACTACGGCGCCCCCTTCCACCTCCCCGACCTCGGCCCGATCGGCGCCAACGGCCTCGCGTCGGCCCGGGACTTCCGGGCGCCGGTCGCCGCGTACGAGGATGTCGAGGGCCCGGTCGAGGTGGTGAACAAGTTCTGCGGCAACCTCTGGACGGCGATGTACGACCACTCGCCGCTCGATGTCGTCGCCTGGCACGGAAACCATGTGCCGTACGTCTACGACCTGCGGCGCTTCAATGTCATCGGCACCATCAGCTACGACCACCCGGACCCCTCGATCTTCACGGTGCTGACCTCGCCGAGCGACACCCCCGGTCTCGCGGGCGTCGACTTCGTGGTGTTCGCTCCGCGCTGGCTGGTGGGGGAGAACACGTTCCGGCCGCCGTACTTCCACCGGAACGTGATGAGCGAGTACATGGGCCTGATCGAGGGCGCCTACGACGCCAAGGCGGAGGGTTTCGTGCCGGGCGGGGGTTCGCTGCACAACATGATGTCGGCGCACGGTCCGGACCGGGAGACGTTCGACAAGGCAAGTGCCGCCGAGCTCAGGCCCCAGAAGGTCGATGACGGGGTGGCGTTCATGTTCGAGACGCGCTGGCCGCTGACCCTGACGCCAGGGGCCGCACGCGCGGAGCATCTGCAGCGCGGGTACGACGGGGTGTGGCAGGGCCTCGAGCGCCACTTCCGCCCGTTGCACTGAGCGCCGCGGACCGATACGGATAGCCCCGTGACCTCCTTCGCCCCCGACTCCCTCGTCCTGAACCGCAAGCTGCCGCTCTGGTATCAGGTGTCGCAGTCGCTGCGCGCCTCGATACTGGGCCGCTCGCCCCAGGACCCGCTGCGCCTGCCCACCGAGGAGCAGCTCGCGGGGCACTACGGGGTGAGTGTGCTGACCATGCGGCAGGCGCTGAAGGAGCTCGAGGACGAGGGACTCATCACGCGTCACCGCCGGCGCGGCACGTTCATCGAGCCCAGCGCGGTCCGGGGCGCCCCGGTGCGGCTGCTGGGCTCGGTGGACGCGATCGTGGCCCAGCAGTCGGGCATGGCGACGGAACTGCTGGACCACGGCACGTCGCCGGTACCGCCGGATCTGGCCGAGTACTTCCCGGACCTCACCGAGGTGACGACGTACCACCGGTTGCGCAGCGACGAGAAGACCGGCGAACCGACCAACCACGCCCTCAACTACGTACGCCCCGAACTGGCCGAGCGCATCGACCGCGAGGACCTGGTGCGCTGGCCGATGACCAAGGTGCTGCGGGATGTGGTCGGGGCGGACATCAGCCGCATCACGGACACCGTGGAGGCGCGGCTGGCCGATCCGGACACCGCCAGGCTGCTCGAAGTCCCGCTGCTCAGCCCGATCCTGCACTACACGGGCGTCACCTACGACACCGCTGGCCGGCCTCTCGACGTCGCGGTGATCCACTACCGCGGGGACCGGTTCTCCTTCACGGTCACCCTCGAGGCGACCTGAGAGCCGTCGTACGATGCCCAGCGTGACGCACGACGACACTCCGCTGCTCGCGGACCTCATGCCGTGGTCCGTCGCCCCCTTGCGTCCGGGCCGCGCCTGGCCGTCGGCGCCCGACGCGGCCTCGCTCAGGGCACGGTGGGAGGCCTTCGTGAAGGCCGAAGGACCCGACCGTGAGGCCCTGTTCGAGCCCACGCGTGCGCGCACGCTGCACTCGGCCGTGGGGCAGCTGCCCGGCCGTCCCGCGGGCGGCACGGAGAAGCTGGCGCGCGCCACAGGCCGCTGCCCCGAGCCGGAACGCGTGCTGCGCGCGCCGTTCGACGAGCAGTGGCTGATCCCGGACCATCGTCTGATCGACGCGGCGCGGCCGGAGTTGTGGCGTGTGGCGGACGAGCACCAGATCTTCGCCGTGGAGACGTCCCCGGCGCCCGGTGCCGACGGCCCGCTCCTGCTGGCGACCTCCTTGCCGCCCCTGCTGCGTGCCGGACGTATCCGCCCGCTCTACCGCCGCCCCGGCGGCACCGAACCCAACCTGGCGCCGGGCCTGCTGGAGCATCTCGGCGCCCGTCTGGGCCTGCCCGTGGCACCGATCGACGTCCTCGCGTGGATTCTGTCGGTGGTACGCCCCGGCCCGGACGGTCCGGCCGTCCCGCTCACCGGGAACCCGGACGTGTGGACGCGCGGAGTGGAACTGGGCCGTCGCGTGCTCTGGCTGATGCGCCGGGACGGCGAACGCCCGAAGCTGCCCGGTGGCCGGCGCCCGTACGTGCGCGCGCCGCTGCCCAAGCGCCCGCTGACGCTCCACTACGACCAGGGCGAGGAGGCCCTGTGCATCGGCGAGGGCCGCATCAGCCCGGTGCCGTCCCAGGCCTGGGAATTCGAGGTGAGCGGGGTACGCGTCCTGGAGCAGTGGTTCGCGGCACGCACCGTCGAGGCACCCCGCGGCACGCTGGAGGCGATCCGCCCGCCGGCCTGGCCCCAGCCCTGGACGTCCGAGCTCCTGGAACTGATCACGGTCCTGGCCCTCTTGGCGGAACTGCGTCCCCGGCAGTCGGTTCTGGACGCGACGTCCCCCCTCACGGCGGGTTCTCTGCGCAAGGCAGGCGTTCTCCCGCCCCCGCCGTCCTCCCGCCGCCCGGCCTCAGTACTTGACCATCAAGAGGAGGGCCCGGAGGGCCAGTTCGCCCTGCTGTGACGCACCGGCGGCCGCACGCGCCCCCTCAGCCGCCTCCGAACCCGTCCAGCAGTCGCCCCACCACCCTCTCGAACACCGCTTCAAGGTCCACCGGCCCGGGGGCCTCGGCGAACGCCGCCGCCAGCCGCGGATACGCGCCCGTGGCGAGCCGCCCATCGAGATACGCGGCCCGCACGGCGTTCTCCCGCTCCTCCGACCAGGGCAACGCTCGCGCGCGCTCGGCGGTGGCCAGCTCATTGGCCACGTACATGGTCACCGTGCTGTTGAGCATCGCGAACAGCTCCAGCTTGGTCCCGTAGGACACCTCGAGCGGGTCGAGGCAGGCCAGTGAGTGCTCGACGTACCGCAGGACGTTGGGGCTGAAGCCGTACAGGGACGACATCAGGCGCGGAAGCCAGGGATGGCGCCGCATGAGGCCACGGGTCTGGTGCGCGACCCTCAGCATGTCGGCACGCCAGTCGCCCGAGGGCTCCCACAGTTCGTGCTCACCGCTCACCGCGTCGACCATCAGCTCGTACAGGTCCTCCTTGCGGGGGACGTAGTTGTACAGCGACATCGTGCCGCATCCCAGTTCGGCCGCGACATGCCGCATCGAGACCGCGTCGAGCCCTCCGGCGTCGGCGATGCGCACCGCGGCGTCCGCGATGTCGGCACGGCTGTAGGCCGGCCTCGGGCCCCGGCCCGCGCGTTCGGGCCGCGTCCAGATCACTTCGGGTTCGGCCGCTCGGCCCGCCATCGGTCATCACCTCTCCCCTCATCGTAGTTACGTACACCGTACGTAGTGCGCTATGGTCGAGACATGACTACTACGTACGCTGTACTCAGTGAGGGTCTGGAGAAGCGGTTCGGAGATGTGCACGCCGTGCGCGGGCTGGACCTCGCCGTGGCCGAGGGCACCGTCTGCGGACTGCTCGGGCCGAACGGCGCGGGCAAGACCACGGCCGTACGGCTGCTCACGACGCTGCTGCACCCGGACGCGGGGTCCGCGCGGGTCGCGGGCCACGACCTCGTACGGGAGCCGGCCGAGGTGCGCCGCAAGATCGGAGTCACCGGGCAGCACGCGTCGGTCGACGGGGACCTCACCGGTCGGCAGAACCTGAGGCTCTTCGCCCGGCTGCACCGCATCCGGGACACGGCCGCTCGGGCCGGCGAACTGCTGGACCGCTTCGGTCTCACCGAGGCGGCCGACCGGATGGCGTCCACCTACTCCGGCGGAATGCGGCGCCGCCTCGACCTGGCGGCCAGTCTGATCCGCCGCCCGGACGTGCTGTTCCTGGACGAGCCCACCACCGGCCTCGACCCGGAGAGCCGGGGCCGGATCTGGGAGGAGGTGCGCGCCCTCAAGAAGGAGGGCACGACCGTGCTGCTGACCACGCAGTATCTGGAGGAGGCCGACCGGCTCGCCGACGACATCGCCGTCATGGACCGGGGCCGCATCGCCCACACGGGATCGCCCGCGCAGCTCAAGGCGCTCATCGGGTCGTACGCGGAGGTGCTCGTCGCGCATCCGGACGCACTGGTGAAGGCGGCGGGCGTGGTCGACCGGCTCACCGGCTCCGAGCCGTCCCTCGACCTCGACCGCAACACCGTCGGCGCGGTCACCACGGACGCAACGCTGACCCTTCCCCGGCTCGTGCGCGAACTCGACGCGGCAGGCGTGCCGTTGCTCGACGCGAGCCTCAAACCGCCCACGCTCGACGATGTCTTCCTTCGCCTCACCGGCGGCTTCCCCGACAGCGACCGCACCGACAGCAAGGAGCTTGCCGCATGACCGCATGGGTGTACGACGGCGGGGCGATGCTCGGCCGCCAGATCCAGAAGGTCCGGAACAACCCGGGTCTGGCGGTCCTCAGCCAGACCATGCCGATCATGATGCTGCTGTTCTTCGGGTACGTCTTCGGCAGCGCGGTCACGATGCCCGGGGACGAGTACCGCAGCTTCCTGGTACCAGGGCTGCTGGTGGCGACCGCAGCGGGCGGGATCATGAACGGCATGTTCCAGGCGGCCCACGACTCTCACCGGGGGGTGATGGACCGGTTCCGCACCCTGCCGATGAGCCGGGCCGCCGTGCCGCTCGGGCAGGCGGTGGCCGACCTCGTCGTCACGGCCGCCGGTACGGTCCCCCTGCTGCTGGTCGGGCTGGCCGTGGGCTGGCGCGTCGAGGCATCGGGGCCCGAAGTGGTGGGCGCCGTGGGCCTGTTGCTGCTGTTCCGGTTCGCGTGCACCTGGGCCGGGATCTTCCTCGGACTGCTGACCCGCAGCGAGGAGGCGGCCGGGCAGCTGGGCGGCGCCACCTTCGTCCTGCCCCTGCTGTCGAACACGTACATCCCCACGGACAACCTTCCGGGCTGGCTGCGCGTGCTCGCCGAGTGGAACCCGATCAGCGCGGTGACCACCGCCCTGCGGGAGCTCTTCGGAAACACCGCTTCCGCGCCGCACGGCGCCGCCTGGCCGGTGGCCCATCCGGTCGCCGGGGCACTGGGCTGGTGCGCGGTGCTGCTCCTGGTCTTCTGTCCGCTCGCGGTTCGCGGGTACACGCGCGGAAGCCGCTGACAGCCCCCGGCATGGCGCCTGCTGACAAAGGCACGGCGCACGGGACATGATCCAGGGCATGGATCAGCTCCCCCTGCCCTTGGAGGGCATCACCGTCGTCGCCGTCGAGCAGGCCGTAGCCGCGCCGTTCGCCACCCGTCAGCTCGCCGATCTCGGGGCCCGCGTCATCAAGGTCGAGCGGGTCGACGGCGGCGACTTCGCGCGCGGCTACGACACGACGGCCGGCGGTCTCGCCTCGCACTTCGTGTGGTGCAACCGCGGCAAGGAGTCGATCGCACTGGACCTCAAGGATCCCCGCGGGCTCGACGCCGTACGGCGGCTGATCGCGGGCGCCGACGTGTTCGTGCAGAACCTGGCGCACGGGGCCGCGGCCCGGCTCGGTCTGGACGCGGCCACGCTGTGCGCGGCGCACCCCCGGCTGATCGCCGTGGACATCTCGGGCTACGGGGCGTGGGGGCCGTACGCGGACAAGCGGGCCTACGACATGCTCGTGCAGTGCGAGGCGGGCCTGGTGTCGGTCACCGGAACACCGGAGCGGCCGGCCAAGGCGGGCATCCCAGCTGCGGACATCGCGGCGGCCATGTACGCGTTCTCGGGGGTGCTGGCGGCCCTGGTGCGGCGGGGTACGACGGGACGCGGGGGCCCGGTGGAGATCTCCATGCTGGAGGCGCTCGCCGAATGGATGGGCCATCCGCTGCACCACACGATGCATGGCGGCACGTCCCCGGCGCGCACGGGTCTGGCGCACGCCGTCATCGCCCCGTACGACGCCTATCCGACGGCGGACGGCGGGCGGGTACTGCTCTCCGTGCAGAACGACAGGGAGTGGCAGCGGCTCGCCGCGCAGGTCCTCGGTCGGCCGGAGCTCGCGACGGATCCCGCGTATGCGACGAACGCGGCGCGCGTCGCCCACCGTGGCGAGACGGACGCTCTGGTCGGGAAGGCGCTGGGGGCGCTCGGGACGGACGAGGCCGTGGCCCGGCTGGAGGCGGCCGGTATCGCGTGCGCCCGCCTCAGGGAGCTGGGGGAGGTGGCCGAGCATCCGCAGCTGGCCGCCAGGGAGCGGTGGCGGAAGGTGGGAACACCGGTGGGACCGCTGAAGGCTCTACTGCCTCCGATCACGCTGCCGGGCGGAAAGGAGGCGTGCATGGGGGATGTGCCCGCGCTCGGGGAGCACACCGAGACGCTGCTGCGTGCCGTGGGGATGACGGACGACGAGATCGCAGCGCTGCGCCGGGACGGTGTGGCGGCCTGAGCGCGGGTCCTTGCCCAAGCGCCCGCGTCGCGGGCGCCGTGAGGAACGCCGGTACTCAGTGCCCGCCGAACAGCGAGCGGCGCAGTCGGCGCAGCGGAGCGAAGAGCGAGACCTTGCTCACCCGCGCACCCCTGCCGCTGCGTTCGTGCGCACGGTCACGTGTGGTCAGTTCACGCATCAGCAAGGTCGCCTCGGCCGCGTCCCGCTGCGGAACGGCGGGGCCGCCCAGCACCGAGAGATGGCGGTCGAGGCGCGAACTGGTCGCGCTGCTCCCGCAGGTGATCGCAGGGACCCGTGCCCTGCTGCGCACTGTTATCTGTTCCATGTCACTCCCCACCCGTACGAGTCCACCCGGCCCGGGCAGAGTAACCCTATCGCTCCACCATGGCACTCGTGTATCTCGGGCGCATGATTCACCTTCCAGGTAAGGGTGTTGACGATTACTGTCCGAATCCAATGGATTGCAGGGCGAGTTGGACAATGGGCTGGCTGGTGGGCTGAGCCGAGCCACCGCCCGGTTCGACGGTTACGGCGAGTGACGTCGCCGACTTGGCCAGACCGCTCGCGATCAGGGGCGTGTCGTCATGGAAGAGCCCGAGGGAGCGCGGTTGCGCGCCCGGGCGCATGAGCCAGAGCTGATGCACACGTCCGCCGGACGGCGCACCCAGTCCGCTGAGGGTGACGACCGCGCGCCCCTCGGACACGGAAGCGATCACTCCGATTCCTCGGCCCCCGGCATCGCGGTCACTCGTCGCACGGGCGTCCGGGGCGGCGAGAACGTGGGCGATCTCACGCGACTGAGCGCGCTCGGCGTCGAGGCTGTTCCGCGCCTGCGTGGCCTGAACGGCGAAGAGCGCGGCGACGACGAGGGCCGCGGCGGCCGTCGCGGTGGCGAGCGGGGCGAAGAAGGGGCGCATCCGGGGCGTACGGGCAGCGCGTGCGGGCAGCGGTCCCGTGCCCCACACATGCGGCGGAAGATGCGGCTCCCGCCCCCGGGCGGCGCTGTGGGCGGGCGGGGCGTCCTGGGGGATCTCGCGTACGGCGGTGAGCACGCGGTCACGCAGCCCGGGCGGTGCCAGGGCCATGGTGGTCCAGGCGAGACGCACGGCGTCCTCGGACAGATCCCGTACTTCGGCGGCGCAGCGCTCACAGCCGGCCAGGTGCTTCTCGAACCGCTGCCGCTCACGGGGTTCCAGGGCGTCGAGCGCGTAGGGGGCCGCGAGCGAGTGCAGATCGCCGGAGCGCAGGCGGGAGAACAGGCTCATGCGGCACCTCCCAGGCACTGGCGCAGCCGGGTGAGCCCGTCGCGCATCCGCGTCTTGACCGTGCCGAGCGGCAACGAGAGCCGCTCGGCGACCTCACGGTAGGTGTATCCGTCGTAGTAGGCGAGCGTGACGGACTGTCGTTGCAGGGTGGTGAGCCGGTCCAGGCAGCGCCGCACCCACTCGCGCTCAAGACCGGCCTCCACCTCCTCCGCGACCTGGTCGAAGGCCGGGTGGTGTGCCCGCTGGGCCTCGCGCTGCTCGCGCTCGCCCGCCGCGCGGGCGCTGCGCACCCGGTCCACGGCGCGGCGGTGCGCGAGAGTGAGGATCCACGACAGGGCACTGCCCCGGCCCGGGTCGAACCGCGGGGCGGAGCGCCACAGTTCGAGCAGCACTTCCTGGGCCACCTCCTCCGACTGCGCAGGATCCCGCACCACTCTCCGCACCAGGCCGAACACCGGACCGGACACCAGCCCGTACAGGTCCTCGAAGGCCTTCTGGTCACCCCCGGCCACCAGCACCAGAAGTTCGTCCGCCTCCACCCTTACCCCCCTCTCCGCGGCCTCGTACGGCCTGCTCGCTCCACCACGGCTCCAGGACCCCTCGTCCGGGCCGGGCCGGGATCGCGGGTCCTGGCATCTCTCCCTGATCCGGCCTGATCCGAACGAACGGCCCAAGCCGCGTTCACGCATACGGAAGAGATACGGATCAGCGGCCCGAAAACGCGGGTCGAGCGGGCACGGAAAGTTTTTCCGCATCCGGCCAATCCGCATGCCCCACCGCTCCGAATACCGGTACGTCAGGCAAGTTGGCACGGAGGACGGACGGCATGACACCTATCTCCAGGAGTGGCCCCGGACGCAGGGGTATCGCGGCCCTCATCTGTGGCGCGCTGGCGGCCGGAGGGCTCGCGGCCGCCGGTGTGACCGCGCTGGAACCCCGGGCGGCCTCCGCCTCCTCCCACCGGGAGGCGCCGCTGATCTCGGGGCAGCCGCAGTACGACAACACCGATCTGTACGCGTTCGTGAGCCCCGACAAGCCGGACACGACGACACTCATCGCGAACTTCGTGCCGTTCGAGGAGCCCGCGGGCGGCCCGAACTTCTACACGTTCGCGGACGACGCCCAGTACGACATCCACATCGACAACAACGGCGACGCACAAGGTGAGCTGGTCTTCCGCTACACCTTCAAGACGCACCGCAAGAACGGAAACACCTTCCTCTACAACACGGGGCCGGTCACCAGCCTGGACGACCCGGACCTGAACATCACGCAGACGTACGACATCGACCTGATCAAGCTGCACAAGCAGAAGCCGGTGTCGCGGACGAGGATCGCCGACGATGTGCCGGTGGCGCCGTCGAACGTCGGCAAGGCGTCGATGCCGGACTACGGCAAACTGCGCGACCAGGCCGTCCACCCGCTCGCGGGCGGCGCCACCACGTTCGCAGGGCAGGCGGACGACCCCTTCTTCGCTGACCTGCGCGTCTTCGACCTGCTGTACGGCGGGAACCTGTCGGAGGTCGGCAACGACACGCTGAAGGGCTACAACGTCAACTCCCTCGCCCTGCAGGTGCCGACCGACATGATCCGCGAGTCGGCGCATCAGCCGGTCGTCGGCATCTGGTCGACGGTCCAGCGCAAGGACGCCCACGGCGACTGGTCACAGGTCTCACGCCTCGGGAACCCTCTCGTCAACGAAGTCGTCAACCCGCAGAAGGACAAGGACAAGTTCAACGCGTCCGCGCCGTGGGACGACGCGCAGTTCCTCAAGAACGTGACCAACCCGGAGCTGCCCAAGCTCATCGAGTCGATCTACAAGATCAAGGCGCCTGCCGAGCCGCGCAACGACCTGGTGGACGTCTTCCTGAAGGGCGTGAAGGGCCTCAACCAGCCGCCGCACGTCAAGCCCGCGGAGGAGCTGCGGCTCAACACCTCCATCAAGCCCACCGCCTCCCCGAAACGGCTCGGGGTGCTCGACGGCGACAACGCGGGCTTCCCGAACGGACGCCGGCTCGGTGACGACGTGATCGACGAGGCGCTCCAGGTCGTTGAGGGCGAACTGGTCGGCTCCAAGAACGACCTCGGCGACGGGGTCGACGCGAACGACATGAACTTCGGGCACTCCTTCCCGTACCTGGCCGAGCCGACCTCGGGCTCACGCGGTCCGCTCGCCAAGGGCACCGGCAACAGCGTGCGCAACCAGCTCGGTGACGGCCTGATGACGACCGGCTCCCAGGGCCCCGACACCGCGCTGATCGCGAGCTCCGCGGCGGCCGGCGTGGCCGGGGTCCTGCTGATCGGCACCGCGGTGATGTGGTGGCGCCGCCGCACCCGCTACCGGGCCTACTGACCCACCACCCCGCAGGACGGGCCCCGCACCGGGCCCGTCCCCTTCGACCGGCGCGGCCCGCACCCCCCACCCCCCCCACGGGGCGGGCCGCGCCGCCCCCGACCACCGATTTTTTTCTCGCCAGACTGAGGAGAGGGATGTCCCCGCGTACGAACGAGAGCGCGCCCGAGGGCGGGCACGGTGACCGCCCCGAGGACAATCCGGCGAGCGAGCCGTCCGACGACACCGGCGAACGGGTCTCGGCGCTGCGGCGGTTCTCCGCCTCGGCACGACGCCGGCGTGCCGCGCAACTCGGCTTCTCCGCCCTCTCCCTGGCCGTCGCCCTCACCGCGGGCGCGGTGGCCGTCGGTGCCGCACGGGACGGCGCCGGCGCGGTCACGGTCGCCTCCTCGCCCGACGGAGTCTCCCCCGAACTGCTCGCCGGGAACGATCTCGACGCGAGCATCCGCGCACTCCAGGCCCATCTTCGCGCCCAGCCGCGCGACTACGGCGGCTGGGCGACACTCGGACTGGCCTACGTCGAACAGGCCCGCACCAAGGGCGACCCGTCCCGCTACCCGCAGGCCGGGCGGGCCCTCGACCGCTCGCTGGAACTGCGCCCCGGCGGTGACGCCGCGCTCTGCGGCCGGGCCGCGCTCGCCGCCGCACGTCACGACTTCACCGGCGCCCTCAAGTACGCCGATCTCGCCCTCGCCCAGAACCCCTACAGCGAGCGGGCCCTGTCCTCCCGTATCGACGCCCTCGTGGAACTCGGGCGCTACGACGACGCGTCGAAGGCCGCCGACCTGGCCGACGCGCGCCACCCCGGCGTCCCCGTCTTCACCCGCTACGCCTACGTCCACGAACTGCGCGGCGATGTGAAGACCGCCCGCCGTGTCCTGGAACAGGCCCTCGACACGGCCACCTCGCACGGGGACATCGCCTACGTGGCGACCGCGCTCGGCCAACTCGCCTGGAACCAGGGCGACTACAAGACGGCCCTGCGCGACTACGCCCGGGCTCTGGCCGCGGACGACACCTACCTCCCCGCACTGGAGGGCCGCGCCCGCGCTCAGGCGGCCCAGGGCGACACGGCGGACGCGATCCGCGGCATGGAGCAGGTCGTCGAGCGCTATCCGCTCCCCCAGCCCCTGGTCGAGCTGGGCGAGTTGTACGAGGCGCGAGGGAAGGCGGGCGACCGGGCCAAGGCCCGGGACCAGTACTCCCTCGTGGACGCCTGGGTCGCGCTGGCCCGCGCCAACGGCGTGGACGCCGACCTCGACACCGCGCTCGCCGCCGCCGACCACGGCGACCGCAAGGCCGCGCTGAAGGCCGCCCGCGCCGAGTGGACGCGCCGCCACACCGTGCACACGGCGGACGCCCTCGCCTGGGCCCTGCACGTCAACGGGCAGGACCGGCAGGCCCTTCCGTACGCCCGGCAGGCCACGGCCACCGGCTACCGCAGCGCCACCTTCCTCTACCACCGCGGCATGATCGAGCGGGCCACCGGGAACATCGACCAGGCCCGCGCCTCGCTCACCGAGGCCCTGCGGCTCAACTCCGGCTTCTCGCCGCTGGGCGAGCGTGCGGCCCGTACGGCACTGGAGGCGATGAAGTGAGCCTCAGGCGCCTTCTCGCCTCCGGTGCCGCCGCCCTGACCGCCGTCTGCGCCCTCGTCCTCGCCCCGGCCGGCCCCGCGAGCGCCCACCCGCTCGGCAACTTCACCGTGAACCGGTACGACGGCCTGATCGCCGCTCCCGGACAGCTGCGCATCGACCATGTCGAGGACCTCGCGGAGATCCCCGCCACCCAGGCCGGGCCCGACATCACGAGGCTCGGCCTGACCGAATGGGCGCGTCAGCGGTGCGCGCGGGCGGCCGAAGGCGGCAGGCTCACCGTCTCGGGACGCCCGCTCCCGCTCGCCCTCGGCACGAGCCGCGCGCAGATGCGGCCGGGGCAGGCGGGACTGCACACCTTGCGCGTGGAGTGCGTGCTGACGGCTCCGCTGCCCCGGAGGAGCACCCTCGCCCTCGGCTTCCACAGCGCGGGGACGGCCACCGGACCGGGCTGGCGGGAGATCACCGCACGCGGCGACCGGATGACCCTCACCGCGTCGGATGTTCCGAAGACCTCCGTGTCCCGCGAACTGACCAGCTACCCGAAGGACTTGCTCTCCTCTCCGGCCGACACCGTCACGGCGTCCCTGCGGGTGCGGCCCGGCGGCCCCGCCCTCGCCGCCGACCGGCGGGGCGCTCCGGCCGCCTCCGTCCTGCCGCGCGGCGCCGACCGCTGGACCAGGGCGCTGGAGGATCTGGTCGCACGGCATGACCTCACCCCCGGTTTCGCCGCGCTGGCCCTGGTCATCGCGATCGGCCTGGGCGCGCTGCACGCGCTCGCCCCGGGGCACGGCAAGACGCTGATGGCGGCGACGGCGGCGGCCCGCGGCGGCCGGGCCGGGCTCAGGGACGTGCTGCCCCTGGCCGCCTCGGTGACGGTCACCCACACCCTGGGCGTGGTCACCCTCGGCCTGCTGGTCACGGCCGGTTCGGCGGCGGCGCCGTCGGTGATCGCCTGGCTCGGCCTGGCCAGCGGAGTCTTCGTCACACTGGCGGGCGCGTCCCTCGTCCGGCGGGCCTGGCGCAACCGCGGGCATGCGCACGGGCATACGCACGACCACAGCAATGACCACGACCACGAGCACGGGCACACGCACGACCACAGCCATGAGCACGACCACAGCCATGAGCACGGGCACACGCACGACCACGAACACGACGAGGACGGCCACAGCCACACGCACGGAATCCCCCACACCCACGGCGGCGTCACCCACACGCACCCCATCGCCCCCACCCTCCGCGGCACGATCCTCCTCGGCTTCGCCGGGGGGCTCGTGCCCAGTCCCTCCGCCGTCGTCGTCCTCGTCGGCGCCGCCGCGCTCGGCCAGGCCTGGTTCGGGCTGCTGCTCGTCGTCGCGTACGGCGTCGGGCTCGCCCTGACGCTGAGCGCCGCCGGGTTCGCGGTGGTCAAGATGGGCAGCGGCATGAACCGCGTACTGGACCGGCGCCCGCACTGGACCTCCGGCCCCCTCGCCGCGCTGGTACGCAGGACCGCGCCGCTGGGCTCCGCCTTCGTCGTTCTGGCACTCGGAGCCGGACTGGTTTTCAGGGGGGCGGCATCCGCACTCGGTTGAGCTACGTTTTTTGGGGAGAAATCACGCGGAGTGGAGACATCGCGCCAGAGCGATTGGGGGACGCCCGTGTCCGAAGAACCAGGCCGTGAACGTGTGATCGCGGGACGCTACCGACTGCTGTCCCCCCTCGGGGAGGGTGGCATGGGAACCGTGTGGCGGGCCCGGGACGAGGTGCTGCACCGCGAGGTCGCCGTCAAGGAGGTACGAGCCCCGGCCGGGCTGCCCTCGGCCGAGGTCGAGCGCATGTACACCCGGCTGGAGCGCGAGGCGTGGGCCGCCGCCCGGGTGGCGAACCGGAACGTCGTGACGGTCTATGACGTGGCCCACCAGGACGGCCGGCCCTGGATCGTGATGGAGCTGATCCGCGGTATCGCACTGTCCGACCAGCTGGACGCGGAGGGCCCGCTCTCCCCGCAGCAGGCCGCGCACATCGGCGCCGAGGTGCTGTCCGCCCTGCGCGCGGCGCACGCGGCGGGAGTGCTGCACCGCGATGTGAAGCCGGGCAACGTCCTGCTCGCCAACGACGGCCGGGTGGTCCTCACCGACTTCGGCATCGCCACGGTCGAGGGCAGCTCCGCGCTCACCATGACCGGCGAGGTCATCGGCTCGCCCGAGTTCCTCGCGCCCGAGCGCGCTCTCGGACGCACCCCGGGTCCCGAGTCCGACCTGTGGTCCCTCGGGGTGCTGTTGTACGCGGCGGTCGAGGGCAACTCGCCGTTCAGGCAGAACACCCCGCTCAGCACCTTGCGGGCGGTCGTGGACGAGGAGTTGCCGCCGCCGCGCCGGGCCGGTCCGCTGGCCCCGGTGATCGAGGGGCTGCTGCGCAAGGACCCGGCGCGGCGCATCCCGGCCGAGCAGGCGGAGCGGGACCTGCGGGTCATCGGGGCGGGCGGCACCCCGCGCACCGGCTCCGCCGGGTACGCGCCGACGGTCGCGGCTTCCCCGGGCGGACCGCCGACTCCCCCGTTCCCGGCTCCTGTCGCCTCGCCCTCGACCCTGCCCTCCCGTTCCGCGGCCGGCCCTCCGCCCTCGCGGCGGCGAGGCTCCGCGGCGGTCCTGGTCGCGGGTCTGCTCGCGCTCGTCCTGGCGGTGGCGGGGCTGACGTACGCCCTGATGAACCATGACAACGGCGGCAACAGCGGAAGCGCCGACGGCGGCCCGACGCGCCACGGGAGCACCAGCGGCGCGGCCTCGGGCGGTCCCGCGCCGTACACCTCGTCCGGCGACGGCTCCTCGCCCTCGCACGGAAGCGACGGAAACGGTGGAAGCAGCGGAAGCGGAGGGGCACATACGACGAGCCCGCCCGCCCAGTCGGTCCGGGTGACGGTCACGGGCGCGTACACCGACTACTCGGGGAGCTGCCCGCCGCCGGATGAGCGGGCCCCCCGGTTCACGGCCACCTTCACCGTGAGCAGCGTGCCGGCCGAGGTGTCGTACCGCTGGGTGACGAAGACGGGGCAGGTGTCGGACCCGGGCTGGAAGACCCTGTCGTTCCCCGCGGGCGGCGGCGACACCCAGCAGCGGCAGATCGTCGTCACCACGTACGACGCCGGCGGTTCGGTGCACAACGAGATCGGTGTTGAGGTGCGCGCTCCGGTACGGGTCACCTCCGGGACGGTGCCGTTCTCGGTCACCTGTGAGACGGAGACCCCGACGGACGGGGCCTCCTCCTCGAGCTATTGACCGTCAGGCCGCGCTGGTCAGCGCCGGGAGATAGGCGCCGGAGTGGCCGTCGGCGGTCGGGTGGTAGGACTCGGTGATGTCCAGCCAGTTGACGCTGTGCAGCCAGGCGTTGCTGGAGCAGATCTCGTTGTTGCCGAAGGCGGAGCGGATGTCCACGAAGGTGAAGCCGTGGGCGGCGGCGCGGTCGGCGACGGCCGCGTCGAGGACGTCGGCGGCTCCGTTGATCGCGGACCGCTTGGTCTCGGACAGGCCGAGGCAGCTGGTGCCGAGCTGGTAGAGGCGGGGGTAGCCCAGCACGACCACATGGGCGTTGGGGGCCTTGGCGCTGATCGCCGAGTAGACGCTGTCCAGATTGCCGGGCAGGGTCGAGTCGACGTATGCCTCGGCCGTGGCGATCTTCGACAGGCAGGTGCTGTCGGACGTGAGCACACAGGTCTCCATGACGCTGGTGAAGCCCGCGTCATTGCCGCCGACGTTGATGGAGACGAGGCTCGTGGAGCTGCTGAGGGTGCCGAGCTGATCGTTGATCACATCGGTGGTGGTGGCGCCCAGGCAGGCCATGAAGCTGAAGGAGGAAGGGGAGTGGGCGGCGGCCCACAGATACGGGTAGGCCTTGGTGCTGCGGTCGCAGTCGCCGCTCGAGCTGATGTAGCTGCCCGCGCCGACCCCTGAGGCGTACGAGTCGCCGAGGGCCACATAGCCGCCGGCCGTCGACGCCTGCGCGGTGGTCGCCCCGGTGAGGGCGATATCGGCGGCCAGCAGAAGTGAGGACACCAAGGCCGTGCATCTCAAACGTCTCATGGAAACCGACTCCCTTGTCAGCAGGATCTCTGCGGCAACTGTGGTAGCAGCTGCGCACATTGACTGGAAGTGTTCATGACAAGATCATTTCGGCGCTCACTCTCGCAACGATGTTCGCCATTCGAACCGCGATTCCCGACGGCACCACTGATCACGGGGAACGCATGTTTAGGGCTCACCAAGAACGTGTGAGGGTTGCTTCCGCATCTTGACGGCCCCCCGCCCACTGCGCGACATTGAAGCCCGGCATCCGGCGCTTCGGGGGGCAAAGTCGCCAATGCAGACCTTAGGCATCAAGCCACCTTCATCAGGTGAGGACGGGCAGCCGGAACAAGGTCCGGGAAAGGACCTGCTTCCTCTGCTCACGGGCGCGGCGGTCGCCGTCGCGGGGGTCGGCGCGATCCTCGCTCTCAGCGGCACGGACTCACCGCTGCGCGGCCCGTTCACGCTGTTCTTCCTGCTCGCCGCGCCCGCAATGGCCATCGGCGTCGCCTTGCGGGGGCTCGAACCGTTCGCCCGCGCGGTGGTGTCGGTCGCGGGAGCGATCGCGCTGGACCTGCTGGTCGCCCAGGGCATGCTGGCGGTGCACCGGTGGTCGGTCGGCGGCGGGATCGTCGCGGTGACCGCGATCAGCTCCCTGGTTCTCCTGCTGGTACTGGTACGGCGGCACCACGGCCGTACGGCGAGAAGACGGGCCTGAAGACGTGGACATCAGCGTGTACCGCCCCGGCGACCTCAGCGCCGCCGAACGGGCGGCGTGGACGGCATTGCAGTCGAAGGCCCACCTCAACGGTTCACCCGAACTGGCGAACCCTTTCCTGTCCCCCGAGTTCACGCTCGCCGTCGGCCGGACCAGACGGAGTGTGCGGATCGCCGTCGTACGCGAGGACGGGGAACCCGCCGCGTTCTTTCCGTTCCAGAGAACGGCGGCCGGCGTCGGCCGCGCCGTGGGCCTCGGCGTCTCGGACTGCCAGGGTCTGGTGCACCGGCCGGACTTCACCTGGGACGCACGGGAGCTGCTGCGGGCCTGCGGGCTCGCCGTCTGGGAGTTCGACCATCTGGTGGAGGGCCAGACGCCGTTCGAAGGCTCAGCCTCCGGCGCCTTCCCGTCCCCGGTCATGGACGTCGACCAGGGATATGACGCATATCTGCGCCAACTGCGGGCTCATTCACCGAAGTTCACCCGTACCACGTTCGCCAAGGAGCGCAGGCTCGGACGGGACGCCGGTGAGGTGCACTACGTCCACGACGAGCGCGACCCGGCCGCCCTGCGGACCCTGATGGCCTGGAAGTCCGCGCAGTACCGCAGGACGGGGCGCAGTGACCGCTTCGCGCACCCCTGGATCAACGAGCTGGTGCAGCAGCTCTTCCACACCCGCTCGGAGCCGTTCGCGGGCATCCTGTCGGTGCTCTACGCCGGGGGACGGCCGATCGCCGCGCACTTCGGGCTGCGCACGGAACGGGTGCTGGCCTGCTGGTTCCCGGCCTACGACCCGGCGTACTCGAAATACTCGCCCGGATTGATCCTGCACCTTCGTATGGCCGAGGCCGCCGCCGCCGACGGAATCGCCTATCTGGATCTCGGGCGAGGCCAGAAGGAATACAAAGACTCCCTGAAGACACGTGAACTCATCGTGTCAGAAGGGTGGGTGACCAGACGTCACCCGGTCGCGTTCGGACACCGGGCGCACCGCGTCCCGGTCCGGGCACTGCGCAACGCGGTGCTGTCACGGCCGGAGTTCTTCGAACCGGCCGACAAGATCCTTAAACGGGTTGGGAAAATCCGTTCTAAGGGTTGACTTAAAGACCATACCCGCCAAACCGAGGGACATGTTCCAGGTCTTGCCATAAAGTCGCAATCGTCAATACCGTCATACATCAACCCGCATCGGACCATCATCAAGCGGCTCCAGGGGAGGGCTCGGGTACCGCGATGGCTCCGGGGCGGGGCGCGGTAGGGGGGTGCCGTGCTCGGCGACGTCAGTCGTACGAGCCGTGCCGCGCGACCGGCTGCCGTTGTTTTCCTGGCAGACGGCCTGCTTTGCCAGCTCACCCGGCATGCACGGAGATCGATTTCGGCATGCCGCCAGTGAGAAACCCCCCTTTCGAACCGGACAAAAAGCCGGACTGTCCAGGGGCGGACGGTCCACCGGACGAGAGGGACAAGACTCATGAGCTCTGTTGTGCGCCCTGCAGTTTCGGATCAAGGTAATCAAGGTCCTTTAACTCAGGGGAAGTACCGGCCCATCTCCTCTCACCTGGCCATCGCGCCGCCGGTGAGCGTGGTGATCCCCGCCATGAATGAGGCGGAGAATCTCCCTTACGTCTTCAAGACACTTCCTGACTGGATTCATGAAGTGGTCCTCGTGGACGGCAATTCCACCGACGACACCGTCCAGGTCGCACGTGATCTCTGGCCGGAGGTGAGGGTCGTCGAGCAGCAGGGCAAGGGCAAGGGAGACGCCCTGATCACCGGCTTCGAGGCGTGCACCGGCGACATCATCGTCATGGTCGACGCCGACGGCTCCGCCGACGGCCAGGAGATCGTCAGCTATGTGTCCGCCCTCGTGTCGGGCGCCGACTTCGCGAAGGGCTCGCGCTTCGCGAACGGCGGCGGCACATCGGACATGACCCCGATCCGCAAACTGGGCAACCGGGTGCTGTGCGCGATCGTCAACGCCAAGTTCGGCGCCCGCTACACCGACCTCTGCTACGGCTACAACGCGTTCTGGCGGCACTGCCTCGACAAGATCGACCTCGACTGCACGGGCTTCGAGGTGGAGACCCTGATGAACATCCGGGTGGTCAAGGCCGGCCTGAAGGTGCAGGAGATACCCAGCCACGAGTACCTCCGCATCCACGGCGCGAGCAACCTGCGCGCGGTGCGCGACGGGTTCCGGGTGCTGAAGGTGATCCTCAAGGAGCGCTCCAACCGGCGCGCGCTGCGCCGACGTCCGCACGCGGTCGCGCTCAACTCAACGCAGGGAGAGGTGACTTGAGCAACCCGGACACCTCCGTGGTGATCTGCGTCTACACCGAGGACCGCTGGGAGGACATCCTCGCGGCGGTCGCCTCGGTGCGGGCGCAGTCCCGGCCGGCGCTCGAGACGCTGCTGGTCGTGGACCACAACGAGGCCCTGCTGGAACGGCTGGCCAATGAGTACAAGGGATACGAGGAGGGCGGGGCGGCCGGGAAGGTCCGTGTGCTCGCCAATGCGGGCCCCCGCGGCCTGTCCGCGGGCCGCAACACCGGGATCGCGGCCTCGCACGGCGAGATCATCGCGTTCCTCGACGACGACGCCGTGGCCGAACGCGACTGGCTGAAGCACTTCGCCGAGGGCTACGAGAACCCGCTCGTCATGGCCGTCGGCGGCCGTACGATGCCGGTCTGGGCGTCGGGCCGCCGGCCGGTGTGGTTCCCGGAGGAGTTCGACTGGGTGGTGGGCTGTACCTACAAGGGCCTGCCCCCCGGCCGGGTGCGGGTGCGCAACGTCCTCGGCGGCAACGCCTCCTTCCGGCGCACGGCCTTCGAGGCCGCGGGCGGCTTCGCCACGGGCATCGGGCGCGATGGGGACAAGCGCCCGCTGGGCTGCGAGGAGACGGAGCTGTGCATCCGCCTCACCCGGGCCAGACCGGAAGCGATCCTGCTCATCGACGACCGCGCGGTGATCCACCACCGGGTGCCGGGGCCGCGCGAGCACTTCGCCTACTTCCGCACCCGCACCTACGCCGAGGGCCTCTCCAAGGCCCTCGTGGCCCGCAGCGTCGGCTCCGCCAAGGGCCTTGAGTCCGAGCGCCGCTACACCACCCGCGTCCTGCCGTCCGGGGTGGCCCGCGGACTGCGCGACTTCCTGCTGGCCCGGCCCGGCGGGGCGGGCCGGGCGGGGGCGATCGTCACCGGGGTGCTCACCGCGGCCGGCGGGTACGTGCTCGGGAGCGTCCGGGCGCGCAGGGGCGGCGCAACCTTCACGGTGGTCGAGATCCCGGACGGCAGGATCGCCGAGCTCCCGGGCGGGAAGGGGGACAGCGCATGAGCGAACAGGCCGTACCGATCCTGATGTACCACTCGGTCGCGATGGCGCCCAACGACGCCACACGGGAGCTGTCCGTGGCCCCCGAGGCATTCTCGGAGCAGATGGCCCAGCTCGGCGACCTGGGGTTCACTCCCCTGACCACGGCCGAGCTGGCCCGGTGCTGGCGTGGCGGCGCCCCGCTTCCCGGACGGCCGGTCCTGATCACCTTCGACGACGGCTACGAGGGCGTGCACCGGCACGCCCTCCCCGTCCTGGCCAAACACGGCTTCGTCTCCACGCTGTTCGTCTCGACCGGCTGGATCCGGGGCGTCCATGACACCGGGGGCGGACTGGACACCATGCTCGACTGGGACCAGGTCCGCGGCCTCGCGGCGTCGGGTGTCGAGATCGGCGGGCACAGCCATACGCATCCACAGCTCGACCAGCTCGCCGACGACGCGCTGTGGTTCGAGCTGCTGCGCTGCAAGGAGATCATCGACGGTGAACTGGGCGGCGTTCCCGCCTCGTTCGCCTACCCGTACGGCTACTCCAGCCGCCGGGTGCGCCGCACCGTGCGGGAGGCGGGCTTCGCCCAGTCCCTCGCCGTCGGCAACGCTCTCGCGCGCCGCCGCCAGGGCCCGTACGCCCTGCAACGGGTCACCGTGCGCCGCAGCACCGGAGCCGAGGAGTTCGAACGTCTCGTCCAGGGCCGTGAGGTCGCCCGCAACTTCGCCAGGGACCGCGCCCTGACCAAGGGATACGCCGTGGTCCGAAGAGCACGACAGGTTCGCCGGAAGGCCACGCGTTCCCGTGTCTGACACGACCACCACAACCCAGGCCCAGGACACCACGACCGAGGCGCCCGAACCCTCCGGCCGCCGTCTGCGCCTGCCCGGACGCGGCGCGGGCGCCGGCGGCACCGGCGGCGGCAGCCAGTTGTTCCGCAACGCCTACGCGCTGATGCTCAACACCGGTATCTCGGCGGTGCTCGGCCTCGGCTACTGGCTGGTCGCGGCCCGCTACTACTCCGACTCCGCGGTGGGCCAGGGCAGCGCCGCGATCGCCGCGATGAAGCTCCTGGCCGGGCTCACCGCGGTCACGCTCACCGGGGCCCTGGCCCGCTTCATCCCGATCTCCGGGCGCACCACCGGGCGCCTCATCTTCCGTACGTACGCGGGCAGCTCCCTCGTGGTGGCGGTCGCGGCGGGGATCTTCCTGCTGACACTGAACGTGTGGGGGACCTCCTACCGGTTCCTGCACGGCACCGCCCCTGCGCTCGTCTTCGTGGTGGCCGTCGTCGCCTGGAACCTGCTCACCCTCCAGGACGGTGTGCTCACCGGGCTGCGCAGCGCCCCGTGGGTGCCGGTGGGCAACACCGTGTTCTCCGCGGTCAAGCTGGTCCTGCTCGTCGGCTTCGCCGCGGCGATCCCGATGTTGGGTGTCTTCGTCTCCTGGGTCGCCGCCATCGCCACATCCGTACTGCCGCTCGGCTGGCTGGTGTTCCGGCGTCTGGTGCCCCGGCACGTCAAGGCCACCGAGGACCAGGCCAGGCCGCCGACGCTGAACGAGATCGGCCGCTTCCTCGCCGGCGACTACACCGGGTCGCTCTTCTCCCTGGCCGTGGTCTATCTCGTACCGGTGATCGTGGCCTCGCAGGTCAGCGCCGCGGACAACGCGTACTTCTACATCACCACCACCATAGGCGGCACCACCAACCTGCTCGCCATCAACATGGGCGCCTCGCTCACCGTCGAGGGCTCGCACGACCCGGCGCGGCTCGCCGCCAACACCCGCGCCGCCCTCAAGCGCATGTCCCGGATCATGCTGCCGGTGTGCGGGGTGCTGTTCGTCGGCGCGCCCTGGATCCTGCACGTCTTCGGCGAGGGCTACGCCCACGCGGCGACCGGGCTGCTGCGCTGGTTCGTTGTGGGAGCGCTGCTGCGGGTCGTCATGGAGACGTACTTCGCGGTGCTGCGCGCCCAGAGCCGTACCGCCGGACTCGCCTATCTCCAGGGCCTGCTGTGCGTCCTGGTGCTCGGGCTGACCCTGCTGCTGCTCCCCCGCATGGGGCTGACGGGCGCGGGGGTGGCGGAGATCTCCAGCCTCGCGGTGATCGTGTCGATCGCGGCGCCGAAGCTGTTCAAGATCGTTCGCACCGCGCCCTCCGACGCCGTACCGGAGGACGCGGCGGACGGTGACCTCGCCGACCTGGGGACGCACGAGGCCCCCGCGCCCGAAGCCGATGAGCCGAAATCCGGGCCGTCCTGGGCGAAGAAGCTCGACGCCGACACCCTGGCGCTCGGCATCCACGTCGACTTCGACCACCAGGAGCGCCGACCGGACGTACGCCCCGGACCGGGCACCCCGCCCACCGGAACCCCCGTGGTGTCCTCGCCGCACGACCACGAGGGACCGGTGCGGGAGCCTCGGCCGGCCTCCGGCCGCCCGGGCGCTCCGGGAGCGCTCCGGTTCCGCCCGACCCGCACCGGGCTGCTGCTCGGCTGTCTGCTCGTCTGCGCCCTTCTGCTGTACTGGGTGCCTGCCCTCAGGCTCGACGACGCCTCGCTGGACCGGATGGGCGGCCTGGGGCTGATCTCGGTCCTGCCACCGCTGACCCTCACCGGAGCCGCACTGCTGATCGTGGTGTTCGCCGCACTGCTGTGGCGTGGCCACGAGTCCCGTTCCCTGCTGCTGGTCACGCTGCTCGCCACGGTCGTGTCACTGCACGCCCTGCCCGCGGTGATCGAGACCGAGCCGCGGTTCGCCACGGCCTGGCAGCACCTGGGCTTCCTGGACTACATCGACCGCACCGGCTCCGCCGTTCCCGACCTGGACGCCCGCTGGAGCTGGCCCGGCTTCTTCGCGGCGGCGGCGTTCATCGCACGGGCCTGCGGGGTCACCGATCTCGCCGAGGTCATCCGCTGGTGGCCCTTGACGATCCAGCTCCTTTACCTGCCCCCGCTGTTCCTCCTGACGCGCTCGCTCAGGGCGAGCTGGCGCGCCAAGTGGACCGGGATCTGGATCTTCGTGCTCAGCGGCTGGGTCGGTCAGGACTACTTCTCCCCGCAGGGCTTCACCTTCCTGTTCTATCTGGCGTTCGTGGCGATCCTGCTGATGTGGTTCCGCGCCCCGCATGTGATCTGGACGAAGGCACGCCCGGGCGAGGCGGAGGTCGAACCGGCCTCCCGCGGTCAGCGGGCCGTACTGCTGATGGTGCTGACCGGCCTGTACGCGGCGAGCGTCGCGGCCCATCAGCTCACCCCGTTCGTGATGCTCGGCGTGCTCGCGGCGCTCGTCCTCGCTCGCCGCTGTGAACTGCGCGGCCTGCCCGTCCTGTTCGCGGTGCTCGTCGCGTTCTGGGTCGGCTTCATGGCCGAGCCGTACTGGTCCGGGCACTTCGACGAGCTCTTCGGCGGGGTCGGCGGCGTGGGCAGCAATGTGACGACGTCCGTCTCCGGGCGCATCCAGGGCGGCGACCCGACGCACAAGCTGGTGCTCTACGCGCGCGTGCTGCTCGCGGGCGGCGTCATGGCGTTCGCCTGCCTGGGCTGGCTGCGGCGCCGGATGAACAAGTACCGCGAGCGCTCGCTGCTCGTGCTCACCTTCGTGCCGTTCCTCGGCTTCGGCATGCAGTCGTACGGCGGCGAAATGGCCCTGCGCGTCTTCATGTTCGCGGTGCCGGGCGCGGCCCTGCTCGCGGGGCTCGCCCTGTTCCCGCGCACCGGGGCGACGGCCGAGGAGCGGGACAAGGGGCGCGGGTTCCTCGCCCCGCTGGCGGCGCTCATGGCGGGCCTGCTGCTGATGGGCGGCTTCCTGGTGGCCCGCTGGGGCAACGAGCCGTTCGAGCGGATCCGCCCGGGCGAGGTCGCGGCCATGGACTATGTGTACGGGCACGACGACCCGACGGTACGGCTGCTGTGGCTGAGCAACGACACCGCCACCAACGTCACCCCCGCGATGCCGTGGGGAGCCAAGGACATGGAGAAGGTGCAGTACGTTCCGGTGCTGGCGCCCATCGATCCGGTCCTGGTGTCGAGCCTGGTCAAGTCGCTCAAGGACGCGGGCCCGAATTCATATCTGATGATCAACGTCAGTCAGACGACCTATCTGCGGATGGACGTGGGTTACCCGACGGCCTGGGAGTCCCGGCTCATCGGGAACCTGGACCGGCGCCCGGAGCTGAAGAAGGTCCTGGTCAACAGCGACGTGACCATGTACGCACTCCGCCGGGGGCCTGCGGGCGCCGTCGCCACACCGCATCCGGGTCCCATCGGGCCTCGGGTGACGTGGACTCCATGGTCGGTCGTGGGCGGGTTCGCGGCCGGGGCGCTGGTCCTGCTGCTCATGGCCCGGGAGGTCGTACGGGTGGCGGTGCGGCCCGGCGTGCGGCAACTGCGGTGGCTGCAGTCCAGCTTCTGGTTCTCACTGCCGCTGCTGGCGGTGCTGCTCGCCTCACTGGTGCAGCGGTTCCTGACCATGGGCAAGGGCTGATTCCCGGTGGCGTACGGCCCGATGCGGCTCAGCGCTGGAGCCACGTCACGCCGTACGCCTTCATGTCGAACCGCTTTCCGTCCACCTGGGCGCTGATGGGCCGGTTCAGGGTGTTCACCACGAGGACGACCTTGTCGGTGGCGAGGACGCGCACATCGGGAAGGTCGTCCTCGGCCGTCGGCACCGTCCGGTACACCGTGCCGGGCGGGAACGCCTTGGCGAACCTGGACACCAGGTCGTACATGGGCAGCGCACCGCCGCCGGCTGCGGTGTCGGTCGGTGTCCACAGGCAACCGGGACAGCCGGGGCCCTTCGCGTTCTCCGGGTTCCAGTAGAAGCCCGAGGAGGCGCCGCCCTTGACGAGGGCGATCATCCCGGCGGCCTGCACGGCGACCCGGTGGTCCTCACTCCAGCCCTTGCGGTCGTCGTTGGCGTCGGCGGGCTCGACGTAGTACTCGGCCCACCACAGCGGCAGGCCCCGGGTCTGCTGCCGCACCCAGGCGCTGACGGCGGTGAACTTGTCGGTGGCCGCGAACTCGTCGGGCACCATGTCGTCGTCCTTGGTGTAGCTGGAGCCGTCCACGACGACGAAGTCGGCACCCGCCTTGTGCTTGTTCCAGTAGTCGAACGCGTCGAGGACCCTCTGGTCCATGGCGCCCCAGGGACCGCGCAGGGCCGTGGAGGCGTTCTGCTGCTGCCGTGGGTCGACGCTGTCCATGACGAGGTACGGTCCGCCCACCATGATCTGCGGGTCGACCTGTTTGAGCGCCTTGTAGACGAGGTTGTAGAGCTGGGTGTAGCCCTCGTAGTCCCACCGGCCCTTCGCGTTGTTCCAGAAGCCCTTGAACTCGTTCCAGACCACGAAGTGGCGCACGTCCGGGTAGCGCCTGGCGACGGTGGCGGCGAGGGCCGCGAAGTCCTTGTAGTGGTCCGGGGTAGGGGCTGTCTCCAGGGCGGACTGGCTCCAGTCGGTGCTGTTCACCCCCGCCCTGCCCCCCTTCATCCAGTCCGGGGAGCAGCACAGGGTGATGACCGGGGTGCCGCCGGACCTGCGGATGAAGTCGATACGGCGGTCCATCTCCTCGAAGTCGTAATGGCCCTTGACCGGCTCGGGGTTGCCCGCGCCCCACCCCATGATGTGCTGGTTCTGCGGCATCCCGGTCCCGGAGAGCAGGCCCGCCACACGTGCGGTGGCGCTGCCACTGCCCTCGTCCGCGCTGAACTGGGTGTGTGTGAACCCCCAGCCGACGTCGGGGTCCGTGTGCGCGGGCGGGGTGGCCGGTGTGCCGTGCACCCGGTCACCGTCGGGCATGGTGCCCTTCGTACTCGGGCCGTCGCCGGGCAACGTGCCGATCAGGGTCACCACCAGGGCCGCGACAGCCACCACCACGCCGAGCACCGCGGTCAGGCGCCACCGCAGAGCCCCCGTATCCCACCCATGACGTCCCATCATGAGCCACACTAACGGCGGGAATCGGGCCGCGGGCAGGTTTCGTCGTGCAGCAGTACGACGGCCCCCGCACCCTGACGTACCGGATACGGCGACGCCCCGCACCAGGGCGTACCGGATGCATCGGGAGCACGGCAGGAGCGGCCTGCACGGCCGGCGAAGCCGACACACCCGACGCACCACGGAAACCGGGTGCACCGGGGGGCGTCGTGACGGATCATGGCGGCATGTCCGCGAACCCTTACGAGGCTCTGCCGGTCCGGCTCAACGTCGATGACAGCGACTCGCCGTCCGATGTCGTCGACGCGCTGTTCCTCGGCCGCTTCGCGACAGGCGACCAGCCGTACTCGCACGCGGCGAACATCGACCGTGTGCGCTCCGGTGCCACACTGCTGCCCCCGGGCGCACGGCTGCTGCGTGTCGCCCGCGACGACGACCGCAGCGCGACCCTCGCGGAGGGCGACGGCTGGACGCTGCTCGTCTCCCGCTGGAACCGTGGCGCGGACGTCACGGTCACCGCGACCAGTGCCGAGCTGGCCGAGAAGGTGCTGGGCGAGGCCACGGACGGCGCGGCGGACGAGCCCGAACCACAGCCGGAGAACGTGACCATGGGCTTTTGGTACGTGTCGCCGAGGCGCGGCCCGCACCGTACGACGCGGCAGATCTCGGCGGGCACATGGGACGAGGTCCGCCCGAACTACACGGCGCCGGTCGCGGACGCCATGGACCGCCTGATGCTGACGACGCCCGAGGACATCGCGGGCCGTCTGCTGCTGCTCCACGGCCCTCCGGGCACGGGCAAGACCTCCGCCCTGCGCACCCTGGCCCGCTCGTGGCGCGACTGGTGCCAGGTGGACTGCGTCCTCGACCCCGAGCGCCTCTTCTCCGATGTCGGCTATCTGATGGACATCGCGATCGGCGAGGACGACGGGGCGGGCAAGGGCCGCTGGCGTCTGCTGCTGCTGGAGGACTGCGACGAGCTGATCCGCGGCGAGGCGAAGCACACGGCGGGACAGGCCCTGTCACGTCTGCTGAATCTGACGGACGGGTTGCTGGGTCAGGGCAGGAACGTTCTGGTGGGCGTCACGACGAACGAGGACCTGGAGCGCCTGCACCCCGCCGTCGTCCGCCCGGGCCGCTGTCTGGCCCGTATCGAGGTCGGCCCGCTGACCCGCCGCGAGGCGGTGAGCTGGCTGGGCCAGGAGGAGGGCGTGGGCCGCGACGGTGCGACCCTCGCGGAGCTGTACGCGCTCCAGCGGGGGACCTCGCCGGCGTCGGTGCCGGACCCGAGGGCGGGCGCGGACTCCGGGCTCTATCTGTGACCACGCCGCTGGAAGCCGGGGCCGGTGCTTTGATGGACGTATGACCCTCTTCGTCGGCACGTCGGGGTGGCAGTACCGGGACTGGCGCGATGTCCTGTACCCGGCCGACGTGCCCATGCGGTTGTGGCTGGAGGAGTACGCGGCCGGGTTCGCCACGGTCGAGATCAACAACGCCTTCTACCGGCTGCCGTCCCGGGAGACCTTCGAGAGCTGGCGGGAACGGGTGCCGGGGGACTTCGTGGTGGCGGTGAAGGCGAGCCGCTTTCTGACACACATCAAACGCCTGCGGGAACCCGAGGAGCCGGTGCACCGGCTGATGAGCCATGCGGCGGGTCTCGGCGACCGGCTCGGCTCCGTCCTTCTCCAGCTCCCGCCCACCCTGCGCGCCGACCCCGCCCTGCTCTCCGCCTGCCTCGCCTGCTTCCCGTCCGGCACCCGGGTCGCGGTGGAACCCCGCCATGACTCGTGGTGGACGCCTCAGGTGCGGGAGGTGCTGGAGGCGCACGGCGCGGCGCTGTGCTGGGCGGATGTGCTCTCCCGCCCGGTCACTCCCCTGTGGCGCACCGCCGACTGGGGCTATGTGCGCTTCCACGCGGGCCGCGCCCGGCCGTGGCCGCACTACGGCCGGGCGTCCCTGACGTCCTGGGTGCACCGCGTCGAGGCGGCCTGGCCCGACGGGCGGGACGTGTACGCGTACTTCAACAACGACCCGCACGCGGCGGCGGTCCTGGACGCGACGACGTTCGTTCACATCGCGACGAAGGCGGGCCTGCCGGTGACGCGCACACCCCGCCTCGCGCGCACGGCACAGACGGCGTAGCCGGGGGCTCGCTCCCGTCAGTGCCGGTAGGCCGCCCGCAGGGCGTCGCGTACCGCGGTCAGCGCATCGTCCTCTCCGAGCCCCAGCCGCCGCACCCGCTCGGCATAGGCCTGCGCGGCACTCGCCGCCTCCTTGTCCGCGGCGGTTCCGGCGGCGGCCACGAACGTGCCGTTGCGCCCCCTGGTCTCGATCACCCCGTCCGTCTCCAGGGCCCGGTACGCCTTGGCGACCGTGTTCGGCGCGAGCTCGAGCGACTCGGCCAGACCGCGTACGGTCGGCAGCCGGTATCCCACCGGCAGCGCCCCCGACCGGGCCTGCTCGGCGATCTGGGCGCGCACCTGCTCGTAGGGCGCGGCCCCCTCCTCGATATGGATCTTCAGGGTCACAGGCCGATTGTGGCGCAGCTTGCCCGTGGCGGCGAAAAACCGGAGGCATACGGCCTGGACGGCCGCGTAGCGTGCGGCCATATGACCGTGACTGTGACCGTTCGAGAAGTCGACCCCGAGCGCGCGGCGGACACCGAAGCCTTCGCCCGTATCCGCCATCGCGCCCTGCCGTGCATGGTCTCCACCGGCACGTCGATCGCCTACGCCGTACGGCACACGCATCCCGACGCGCACTACCGGCCCCTGCTCGCCGTGGCGGACGGCGAACCCATCGCAACGGCCCAGGTCGGGCTGGTGCACGACAGCCCGGAACCCGGCAACGCATACGCCCATGTCCACGTCGACCCGGACCGGACGGGGACGGGCCTCGGCGCGGGCTCCCTGCTGGTGCGCACCGTCGAGGAGCGACTGCGGGCGCTGGGCGCGACCAGGGTCTACTCCTGGGTGCTGGACAGGCCCGCGTGCCTCTCCTTCGCGAAGAAGCGCGGCTACCGTGCGGGCCGTTCCTCCCACTTCCTCCGGCTCGATCTGGCGAACGGCACGCTGCCCCCGCTCCAGGAGCCCGCGCCGGGTGTGGAGCTGCGCACGGCCGTCGACTTCGCCGATGATCCCCGTCCCCTGTTCGCGCTGGATGCGGAGGTGGTCCAGGACGAACCGAGCGATGTCGAGTACCAGTTCACCGACTACGAGGCATGGCTGAAGGAGACCTGGCATCATCCGCTCCTGTCCCGCGACCTGACCTCGGTCGCGGTCGTCGACGGCCGCCCGGTCGCCTTCAGCGCGGCCCGCACCGACGGCGCCGGCAGATACGGAACGGCCATGACGGGCACCGCCCGCGACTTCCGCGGCCGGGGGCTGGCCAAGCTCGTCAAGAACCACTCCCTGCACCGTGCCCGCGCCGCCGGTCTCACGGAGGCGTTCACGGGCAACGACACCACCAACGGACCCATGCTCGCGATCAACAAGTGGTTCGGCTACGAGATCTGCGCGACGGAGGTGCAGCATGTCCGCGAACTCGGCTGACCGCCCGCGCCCGGTGGGCGTGGTCCTGGTCAAGGCGGGCCGTACGAAGATCCGTTACCCGGCCGAGCTGCTCGAGGACGACGGCACCCGGGTCGTCGTACGCGCCCCCTGGGCGGGCGACGGCGTCCGCGACTTCGGCTTCGTACGGTTCGAGGCCGGTGACGTCTTCACCGAGTACTACTGGCGCGACCGCTGGTACGCCGTGAAGGAGGTCCGTGACGGGCGGGGCGTGCTGAAGGGCTGGTACTGCGACATCACCCGCCCGGTCACGTTCCTCGACGGCGAACTGGTGGTCGAGGATCTCGATCTGGACCTGTGGCGTTCCCCGGACGGCCGGTCCGTACTGCGCCTGGACGAGGACGAGTTCGCGGTCAGCGGACTCGCGGCGGCGGACCCGGCCGCCGCCGACGCGGCGGCACGGGCGCTGGACGCCCTCGAACTCCTTGCCCGCGAGGGCGGTTTCGAGGCTCTGCTGGCCTGAGCCCACGTCGCGTCAGAGCGTCGCCGTCACCGCATACCGCTCGTCCTCGACCTCCTTCCCCCACAGCCGGGGGTCGTCCGACAGACGCTCCACGCGCACATCGCGGGCGAGGGGCGCGAGGAGGTCGGTCACCCGGTCCGCGGGCAGGCCGACCGGGTTCACCGCTCCCCACACCCCCTCGATGAGGACGAGCCGCCCTCCCCCGCCGGAGGCGCTGTCGGGGCGCAGCAGTCCTCGCCAGTGCCGCAGGGCCAGGCCCGGGTCCGGCAGGGCCCACAGCACATGGCGGACGAGGACGGTGTCGAAGAGCTGTTCGCCGACCGGCGGGGCCGCGGCGTCGCCGACCATGAACACGGCGTCACGGCCGGCCAGCTTGGCGCGGGCGAGCCCGACCATGTTCGGCGACAGGTCCACGCCTGTCACGCGGTGTCCACGCTCGGACGCGAGGAGCGACAGGCTGCCGGTGCCGCAGCCCAGGTCGAGAACGTCACCGGGCCGCTCCGGCAGCCAGCGCGCCAGCCGGGCGGCCCATGCCTCGCGCACAGCGGGGTCGCGCAGGCCGTGGTCCGGTTCGTCGTCGAAGGTGGCGGCGGCGCGGTCCCAGTCCACTTCCCCGCCCGTTCCCTCCCGGGTTCCCGATGTTTCGGATCGCTTGTTCTTGGCCATGTTCCTGGTCATGTACCTGGTCACACCGCCATCGTGACAGCCACCACTGACAGTCCGATCGTGACCGCCGCCACAGACAGACCGTGAACCAATGAGTAACCCTCGCCGAACGGGTCTACCTCCGCACAAACGCGAAACCCGGTAGGCACAAGGAGGCAGCCATGCGCCGAGTGACCGTGCACAAGCCCCTGAAGAGGGCCGATTCTCGCCGGCTGCGGGAAGATGCCGACGAGCGCCCTGCCGACCGCCCCGAGGTGCGCAAGGACATCGCGCGCATCTGGTGGCCGGAGGGCTGAGAGCGGCGCGCCCGTCACCCTGGCGCATCACCGGCAGCCCCGGTCCAGCCGCTTGCGGTAGCGCACACGGTCGCACGGCCCGTCGGCGCGGCACTCCACGACCTCATATCCGAGCGAGGGCTGCGGGCCTCGTCGACCAGACGGCAGGGCATCCGGCGGCTTCTGAAGGACGCGCTTGACTTTGCCGTGCCACCCGCCGCGCATCGCCCCTTGGCGCCCACGCTCGCCGGGGCGTCCATCCTTGCCGCGCGGCAGGCGATCGGCTCGGGGGCGGTCGAACGAACTCGGCGGCATTACGAGTTGGCGAAGTGTGCCGCGCGGCGCCGAGGCCCCGAGGTATCTCGCGCACGCCATGGGCGCACGGGCATACCTGCTGAGTGACGCCGGGCGGGCAGCGCTCACCGTCGACCTGGTGCGCGGCGCTCACCAGGGCCACCCCGTCGTGCCGCCGCTCTGCCGCGTCCATGACCCACTGGCAGACGCTCCGAGTGGTTGTAAGTGCAGACCTACCGTCCCTTTCTGACAGTGGACGCACGAACGCCATTCCTTTCGACTTTCCGGACGTAGAGTGCTCTCGGTCAATTCTTCTCGGGCGCTCTCGGCGCGCCCTCGCGATCCGATTGGCGGACCACTGCGCGAATTCATCCGCGAACCTCTTGCCCGCGCGTTCACTCCAGTTTCCACGGCGTGATGAACGTGCGACTCGGGTAGGTGTGGTCCTTCCCTGCGGGGCCCGCAGGGTGCGGATCGCCCACGGCGAGAACATCCGTCTCCCCCCTCCCCGCTCCGCCGCAATTCCTTCCTTATGAATCCTGAACCGCTTCGGGTTCGGGAATTTTCCATGCAGCACTGAGCCCGCCATGCATCAACGCACGCCGCTAACCCATGGAATACCGAGAGCCAAAGACGAGGCACATGCAGTGAACAAGCGTATCCAGTGGCCGGCCCTTCTCGCCACCGCAGGCCTGGCTTTCGGCCTGCTGACAGGGTGTGGAACCGGAATTGGCGGAGCGGCCGGCCACGGCCCCCAGGTGACGGTTGGAATGTCCGACGACGTGCTGGCCACGGACCCGGCTTCGGGCTACGACCCAGGTTCATGGCTGCTGTTCGACAATGTCTTCCAGTCACTGCTCAGCTTCCCCAGCGGAGGCACGGAGCCACAGCCGGAGGCCGCCAAGGAATGTTCCTTCACGGACAGGAATGCCCAGGACTTCCGATGCACCCTTCAAGACGGCCTGCATTTTAGTAACGGTGACCCTCTCACGGCGCAGGACGTCAAGTTCTCCTTCGACCGCATCCTGAAAATCAACGATGCCGCCGGTCCTGCGATCATGTTCAATGCGCTCGACAGCGTCGATACACTGAACGACAAGACCGTCGTTTTCAGGCTCAAGGTCCCCGACGCGACCTTCCCCAGCAAGATAGCCTCCGGCGCGGGCTCCATCGTCGACCACCGGCAGTACGAATGGAACGGGCTGCGTGTGAACGGCCTGCCGGTCGGCTCCGGCCCCTACAAGCTGGACCATTTCGACAGAGAAAAGGCGGTCTTCTCGGTCAACGAGCAGTACAAGGGAACCGCTCAGGTGAAGAACTCCGGCGTCACACTGAGGTTTTTCCACGGAAACCAGAGCGCCTTGAAGAGCGCCCTGCTCGACGGCAAGGTCGACATCGCCTACCGCGGCCTGACCGCGCACGACATCGCCGACATCGACCTGCAGAACGGCCGCCGGGGCATCGATGTCATCGAGGGCAGCAGCGCCGAGGTCCAGCACCTGGTCTTCAACATGCAGGACCCGGTGGCCGGAAGGCTGGCCGTACGCAGGGCCATGGCCTATCTGCTCGACCGCGACGCCCTCATCAGGCAGGTGTACCAGGACACCGCGATCCCGCTGTACTCGATCGTCCCAGTCGGCATCGCCGGGCACTCCGCGTCCTTCTTCCACACCTACGGAGCCCGCCCCTCCATCGCCAGGGCTGCCGGCGCGCTGCGCGCCCAGGGCATCACCGACAAGGTGAGGCTGACCCTCTGGTCGACCCCGTCCCGCTACGGCCCCGCCACTGACCAGGAGCTGAAGGCGATCGCCGCGCAGCTCAACGCGAGCGGGCTGTTCGAAGCCGATGTGAAGTCCGTGCCCTTCGACCGCTACGAGAGGGACATCGCGGCCGGCAAGTACGGCGTCTACGTCAAGGGCTGGGTGCCCGACTACCCGGATGCCGACAACTTCACCGCTCCCTTCTTCGGCAAGGGCAACGTGCTGGGCAACCATTACAAGAACAGCACGATCACCGACCAGCTGATCCCTCTCACCGCCGCCGAGAGCGACCGCTACGCCACCGAAGGGGAGTTCCGCCGGCTCCAGGACATCGTGGCGGACCAGGTCCCCGTCCTGCCGGTGTGGCAGGCCAAGCAGTACGCGGTCGTCCGCGACGGCGTCCACGGCGTCGACTACTGCCTGGACGCCTCGACGGTGTTCCGGTTCTGGGAGCTCAGCAAGAGCTGAGAGCGTCCGCCAGTAGGTCATGGACGCGGCAGAGCGGCGGCACGGCGGGGCGTCGCGACGGGGGCGAGCGTTGCCTGCTGCGGCACTGGGCCCGCAGCAGGCAACGCTCGCCTCTTCCGCCCGCGGTCAGACGAGGCAGCGGCCGAGCAGCCATCGCGCCTTGTGCGCGGACAGGATCAGCTCGTCCTCGTCCCCGGCGTCGATCACCAGCACCACCTCGTTGGTCGGCCAGCGAGAGGCCAGGTCCCGCAGGGTGACAGGCCGGTAGCAGGACACCTGGGGAAAGGCCCTGAACAGCCGTTCCTCCGAGGTGAACACCATGACCGCGGGGGCTTCGTCGACGCTTTCGATCACCGGCAGCACAAGCCGCACGAGTTCACTGCGGTTACGCGTGTACCGGATCCCACCGATCGCAGGAATCAGCACGTCACAACCCGCCAGCGCCTCCAGCGCCCGCAGGTCGGGCGCGCTGCCCAGTTCGTGAAGCGCGTCCCGCGCCACTGTTTCGAAGACCTCTGCCGGGATCTCAGTCATAGCGCCGCACCTCTTGTTGCACAGAGCCGCCCCCCGAGACGAGGTGTCGTCTACCCGTGATCGGTCCGATCATGCGGTGAGCCCGCGCACGAACGCCCTCCCGGGCCGTCCTGGGGCCGTGCAAGGGCCGCATGTCATGGCCGCAGGCGATCAGTTGCTGCTGAACTGTGGCCGCAGATCAATTCGGTTGCGGCCAGGCGGGTGGGCTCGCGGAGGATACGTCCATGGACGGTGCGGCAGACGATGTGAAGAAGGCGATCGCGGGCGAATTGCAGCTCATGGATCCGCGTGTACATGCCTCGCGCGAACGCCGGCCAACTCCTCGATCCGGACGGGGGCGTACGACTGGCCGAGTTCACGCGAGACCGGAGAGCGGGGCGCTGGGTTGCCAGGAGACGGGCAGGACGACGTCGACGCCGTCACAGCGGGCCAGGGGCAGCAATCGGCTCATGGTGGTGCCAAGGTCGTCGAGCAGGTAGGGCATGGGGCGCAGTGGCCGGTCCAGGCCGGAGAAGAAGTCGTCCCAGTGCACCAGGATGACCCGCCTGGCCCCGGTCGCGGCCACGACCTCGTCCCAGTAGGTATGAAGGAACTCGGTGGGCTGTCCGCCCAGCATGCCGACGCCCAGGTAGACGACGTCGGCGCGGTGACCGCGAAGCGCGCCGGGCCGGTAGTTGGCGCTGGCGTGCAGGAGCACGCGGCCCTGGGGGTGGGTGACGAGCACGGAGTAGGCGGTGCCGGTCTTCCAGGCACCGGCGCGGGCCGGCGGGACCAAGGGCCGGTCGACGGTGCCTGGATAATGGTCGCCCGGACTGTGCACGGAGTCCAGGAAGGTCAGCGTGAAGCTGCCATAGGTTGCGCTGTCGCCGTCGCCGACCACCCGCAAGGACGACTCGGGGACCCCCAGGCCACGCCCGATATTGGCGGTGGACTCCGACCCGACCAGTTCGGCTCCGGTCTCCAGTGCCCACACCGGTGCGTCGAGAGCGTGGTCGTAGTGGGAATGCGCGCACACCACAGCGGCGAGGGTGTCCACCCGCAGCCGCTCGATGGCGGCACGGACCAGCGCGCGGTCCGGGGCGATCTTGCCCATGCCCACTCGCAGCATCCCCGGGCGGGTGACGAACCCGTCGCTGAGCACAGAGGTCTGTCCGTCCGACAGCAGCACTGAACTGGTGCCCAGGAAGTAAGCGATCAGCCCCTCACGGTGTCTTGCAGCGCGCTGCTGGTAAGGCAGGTAGGGCCGCAGACTCGGGCGACCGATCGGCATCTTCATACGAGCATCCTCCGGTGTCCCGTCTCCTCGGATCTTGCTTTCGTGGGGCCACTTCATCGTGTCTGCCGGCGTGAAAGGATGGCTGCGGCGGGCCGGCGCTCCGAGTAATGATTGACGGTCTTCCTGGCCGTTGAACCAGTCGATAGGTTCACCTCCATGAGATCACCACGGGCGAACGTCCGGCATTCGGCTTCGTCCTGGCGGCAGCCCTGTCCTCCGGAAGCCTCCGTCGAGCGCAGCATGCTGGTCGAAGAGATCGCCAAGCGCATCCTGGCTCTCGGTCAGGGACGCCTGCTCGTGGGGATCGACGGCTTCACCGCTGCTGGGAAAACGAGCTTCGGACATGAACTGGCTGAGTGGATCAGTGCTGCGGGACGGCCCGTGCTCCGGGCGACTCTCGACGACTTCAAGAAGCCGTGGAGGGACCGGCACCTCTATGACCGGGAGTCCGGTGAGGGGTACTACCGCAACGCGTATGACTATGAGGCGGTCAAGCGCCTGCTGCTGGATCCCTGCCGGTCATCGGGAGCGACATTCTGTGCGCTGTGCTGCATCGACCCCCTGACCCAACGAGATCATGCATCCGAAGTGACGCCGCTCGGGGCGGACGCGGTGCTGATTGTGGATGGTGTCTTCGCCTTCCGCCCCGAGATCAACGAGTACTGGGACTTCCGCGTCTGGTTGCAGCTGGATGCGGAACTGTCCGCTCAGCGGGGTGCCGAGCGCGACCAGGAGTGGGCCGGAACCGAAGCGGAGTCGATCCACCGCGACAGGTATCCGGTGGCCGAGCGCATCTATCTTCAGGAAGTCGACCCGGTGCCGATGATGGACGTTGTCATCGACAACTCGGTGTTCGCGCGTCCGCAGATCGTGACACCGTGACGTCAGCATGCTGCGAGCCGGTGGGCGACTCAGCGAGAGTCTCGCGGCGCGCCGGCTGCCCTGTGGTCGTCAGGCGAGGTCGTGAAGTCGGCGCCTATTCCTCCCCGGCCCTCGCGGTCGGGGCGACGACCTCGATCAGTCCGGTCTCGACGTCGTAGACGAGCCCCGTCACGAGGCCCGAGGGCATCCTGGTCTTGAGGACATCCTTGAGGATCCCGACGTCGAGCCGGACGGCGGCGACCGGGTCCATGACGGCTTTCCCGTCCAGCGCCTCGACGGGGATGTCGAAGTCGTTCGCGAGCATTTCTGGGAACGCCGCGATGTCCCTGATGCCGCAATCGGTGTGCTGCATGACCACGATGTGCGTGCCTGCGGGGGCGTCACCGCGGTGGGCCTCCCTGACCTTCGCGAGCATGAGCAGGGTTCGGAACACGGCTGGGTTGACGCGTCCGCCCACGTTGCGGATCGCCGTGACCTCGCCGAGGTCCAGCCCGAGCACATGGCTCGGATCGACACGGGAGTCGACGCACCCGATGACCATCAGGTTGCCGCTGCCCAGGATGTGCAGGCCCTTATGCACGCCACTGGCGGCGAACGCGGCGTTCCGGCTGACCAGATCTTCTGTGTTGATCATTTTGTTTCCTCAGCGGTACTGCGGGGATCGAACACATAGGAGCATATGCTCCTATTTTATGGGGTGCAAGTGCCACGAAGAGGGAACTTCATCTCGTCCGGCACCCCGACCATGGTCTTCGCTGTGGGAATATCCCCAGGGCTGCTCCAAGGGCCACATGGAACCGCCCTCACGGCCGGAGGTCACCAGTGGACACGTTCTTCGACACCGGTCACGACAGATCCCGGATCTGTCCGAAGGAGAAGAATCTTCGCACCGTTCGATGTGACCACGATGTCATCGTGGATGGTCTCTCCGGTGCTCCGCGCCGCGGTCAGTGAACCAGCGCAGTCACTGTTCAGGGTGTAGGTGACATTACTGGTGAAGCGTGTCGGACCCGAGGTCGCTTTCATCACGGTCACTTTGGCGTTCGCGGTGCCGTCGCCGTGGAAGGTGACCAGTGCCTGTTCGGCGAAGAGTGCGCCGTCGCTGGAGATGCCGCTGGTGGTGTCGCCGTATTCACCGTGCAGCGTCCTGAGCGAGCATCCCTTCTTGTTGGATCCCGTTGCGGCAGCATGAGCGGGCATGAGGCTGGTCAGGGTCGCCATGCTCAGGGTCGCCAGTGCCAACAGGAGGCGCGTGTTCATGAGTCATGCCCTCACTTCGCGTCAATTAGTGTCAGCCGCCCGTAAACGGGGTGTCAGCGGCCCTCTTCGGAGAGTTCCCTCTTGAGGAAAGAAAATTGAGGGTGATCACCCGTCCGGCTCACAAGGGCCGCCCGAGGCGAGACCTCAGCGAGGCGGCGAACGGTGGCCTGAGGCGCTCCAGCGGCTTGGGAGCCACCCCAAGGCCAACATTCACCGCGACCGCATTGCGTGACGGTTTGGGGTGTGGGGTTGGAGTGACGGATTCGCCTGCTCGGCTGAATCCGCTGCTGTGCCCGGGTGATGCGGACTTGCGGCTCACTGGAAGAGGTGTAGGAGGCGGCTTTGCTCCCAGTGTCCGGGACTCGCATGAGGGGCGGTCTGCGCACCGGCGGTCCCTGCACTTCAAGGGAGAGCCATGCGATACACCACACTGTCCGGCGTTGCCGCCCTGGCCACGGTTCTCGTCAACGGCGTGAGCACGGTACCGGCCGTCGCGGGAGGATCGGACATCCCGGTGCCGTGCGACACCACGGCCCTGATCAACGCGATCGCCACGGCGCCTGCGGGATCCACCCTCGTCCTCGCCCGCCACTGCACCTACCACCTGACCACCGCCTACCTCGGCGACGACGGACTGCCCCCGTCGACAGGCAACTCACCATCGAAGGCCGCGACTCCACCATCGTCCGCGACGGGCTGACGGCCGGCGCCTTCCGTATCTTCCATGTCACCTCCACCGGTGACCTCCGGCTCGACGACCTCACGATCCGCGGCGGCAACTCGCCCGATGACGGGGGAGGCATCCTCGTCGACGGCTTGGGCAACCTGAAGCTCAACAAGACCACCCTCGACAACAACACCGCCGTCAACGAGGGAGGCGGCGTCGACGTCGAATCAGACGCCACGGCGGACATCACCCGCAGCCAGTTCACCTTCAACAACGCGGGCACCCTGGGCGGAGGCCTGCAGTCGGACGGCACCGTCACCACCGACGGCGTCGTGTTCTCCCGCAACTTCGCCACAAACAACGGCGGTGCCATCGACCACGACAACGGTGACGCCGTCTACCGCGACACCACCCTGAAGAACAACACCAGCGGCCTTTTCAGCGCCGGCATCGACATCGACGGCGGCACCGTCCAGTTCATCAACAGCAAGATCATCGACAACATCACCCCGGCATCGGGCGCCGGCGGGATCTTCAATCAAGCCTCGCTGACGCTCATCAGGACCGAGGTCTCCGGCAACGTCGCAGGAGGCCCCGACGGCAAGGGCGGCGGCATTTTCGAACAAGGCGGCACCCTGGTGCTGCGGCACAGCTCGGTCGACCGCAACAGCACAAATGGCTCCGGCAATTCACAGGCGGGAGGCATCTACAACCAAGGCGGTGCGGTGACACTCGATCACAGCGAGGTGAACAACAACGCCTCCACCATCGCACCGGGCGGTGTGGACACCGACACCCAGTTCACGGTGACCCGGTCACAGATCCGGAACAACACCCCCACCAACTGCGACGGCAGCCCCGTCATCGTCACCGGCTGCGTGGGTTGACCGGACGCAGACGCAACCGGCGCACATGGACGCCGCCGGGAGCCAATCTGGGAGCCAACCGGAGCGTCCGGCTGCGGACGAACGCGGACTGCCATGGACCGTAACGCTGCTCGGAGCCAGGTGAGCTGGGGGTTCCTCCCCCTCTTCCTGAGCGACTGGTTAGCCCTGCCTTAACGGCGTCATAAAGATCCCCTCCGACGGCCTCCGGTCCGCGCTTCCCCGGCTTTCTGGGGCTAACTTGCTGCTGATCGCCCCACGGGACCGCGTCGCGAAGTCCGGGGCCTGTCCGGCGGCTCAGGTCGGACAGGCCCCGGCGACGGCCGCGGCTGCTGGGGACAGCTACGGACGTCAGACGGTGACCGTCGGCGTCAGCTGAACGCGGACGCGCAGGTGGTGGCGGTGGCGTGGGCCGGGTCAAGGGCGTTGGCCACCTCGTGGAAGGCGATCCGGTCGATCAGCCCGATCGCCACGTGCTCGGAGAGGTCGACCGAGCACAGGTTCTGCAGCAGGACGTTGTGGACGTCGGATCCGCTCAGGAACTGTGAGCTGTACGGCGTGACCACCTCGTCGTGCTTGGTGGCGATGACCGTGTAGTGGACGCCGGGCACCGTGTCGCCGCCGGCGTTGAGCTTGGTCAGGAACGCCGAGCCGACGAGCTGGTCGGCGAGACCGGGTGTGGCCGCGGAGAGCAGTTCCTCGGCGCCGGGGAAGTACGGCAGCAGGTTGGCGAGGCCGTCGAGGGTGGTGCCGTGGTTGTCGGGCGCGAGACCGACGAGCGCGTTCACCTTGGCGTCACCTCCGAGGAACTTGAGGTAGTAGCGGGGCATCATGCCGCCCTGCGAGTGACCGACGACATCGGCCTTCGCGGCCCCGGTCGCGGACAGCACCCTGTCCACGAAGGTCTGGAGCTGCCCGGCCGAGGCGGCGATGGATCCGAGGCCGTAGAAGAGGGGGACGCCCGGCAGCTGGCCGTAGTCGAGCGAGAAGACGCAGTAGCCGCGCGCCTCCAGATAGGGGGCTAGAGACAGCCAGTTGTCGATGGAGTTGCCGAAGGTTCCGTGGACGAGGACGACGGGGCGGGGGTGGGCGGCGGACGGCTTGCAGGAGTAGTCGTTCCATCCGCTGGAGGGCGCGGCGGCGTGCGCGGAGGCGGCGGGGACGACGGCGACCGCGGTGGTCAGCAGGACTGCCGCGAGCGGTCTGAGCAGGCGTTTCCAGGGCAGCATCGGGTGATCTCCTTGCGGATCAGGGGAGTGCGACGGCCTTGTGCCTCTGCGATCCGGATCACGAGGATGCTGTTCACCCGTCAAGTTACGAACGAGTAGGGCTCATGGGAAGTTACGCGTCAGTAAAAACTTTCAGCCACGACTGCCCTGAGCTGCGATTCCTGGTAATGACCCCAGCGTATGTGACGACTCATCACCATGCGGGTTTGACCGGCCCATAGGGCGCGATACGCAGCAACTGACGCTGGAAAGAGCGAATTTCAGCCTCTCCGAGGAGATCCGTCCATGGCCGCACGGCCTCCACGGCGGCCTCCTCGGCGGCCCGGGTGCAGGCCCAGCCGCGCTCGGTCAGCACGATCAGCCTGGCCCGCGCGTCCCCCGGATGGGGCCGCCGCTCGGCGAAGCCCTTGCGCACGATCTCATCGACGAGCTGGCTCGCCGCCTGCTTGGTGACCCCGAGATGGGACGCCAGCTCCGTGACGGTCGCCCCGCTGGGGGCGAGCCGGGCGAACGCGAAGCCGTGCGCGGGCCGCATGCCTCCGAAGCCGCGCGCGACGACTCCTTCATTGATGCGCTGCGTCAGCTCGCCCGCGACGGCGAGCAGGGCGGCGGACAGGGCCATGGCCTCGGAGTTCTTCACGCGGACATTGAACACCTTGACAGGATGGTCAAGCTGCTTGACTATCGAGGGGCCAACTTGGTCAAGCAGCTTGACCAATTCCGTTGATCGCCACCCACGGAGACCTCATGCCTGTCGTCCGCCACTCCCAAGCCGTCACCCATGAGATGCACGGCGCCCGTTTCGTCTCGTACGCGACTTCCCGGACCGGCAGCAAGGAGCTGTGCGCCTGGCGCGGCGAACTGCCCGCGGGACACCGCGCGCCCCTGCACACCGTCACCCGGGAGGAGATCTTCCATCTGCTCAGCGGCGAACTGCTCATCACCCTTGACGGCAACACCGAGCGGATCACCGCGGGCGACACGGTGATCGTCAATCCCGGCGTACTCATCGGCATCGAGAACCCGACCGCCGAGACCGCCGTCTCCTGGGTCACCACCTCCATCGGCCTGGAGGCGGAACTCGCCGACGGCACACGGATCACCACTCCCCCGTGGGCCGGGTGAGCCCCGAGGGGCCTCGGTCCCTGCCTTCAGCGGATCCAGATCCGCAGCGGGCCCAGCGGTTCGAAGCCGTGACGCATGGCGACCGCCAGATCATCACCGTGCTCATAACCGACCACCGGCAGGGCGGGAAACAGCCGGTGGACCGCGTCGAGTACGACCGGCCAGGCCGCGTCGGGGCCGCCGTCGAGCGCGAAGACGTTGGAGACGCCGACCACCTCCTCGCCGCGGCTCGCCACCGCCCCGGCGACCACCCGGCCATCGGCGGAGTACCCGGCGAGCACGGAGGTGTCCGGGTCGGCGAGCAGCTCGGGGCAGAACAGATCCGCGTCGCCGTTCCCGTTGTCCCAGGCCGGCGCCCAGGCGCGCAGCGCGTCCGCGTCGCCCGCCATGTCCCAGGCGAGGTCCGGGGAAATGGCGGGCGCGTCGGCCGGGCGGTGGATCCACTGCGCGTCGAACAGAACCCGGAAGCCGGCCTCCGTGAGGTCGAGGTCGGCGAAGCTGTCCTTCACGGTGGCGCCGGGCGAGGCGGTGTCGATCCGGGCCACCAGCGCGGCCGGGTCGGCGCCGGGCACCAGCGTCACCGAGTCCGGGTAGTACGGCGGGGTGCGGGCCGGGGCGGCCCATGCCTGTTCCCCGAACTCGCCCGCCACACCGTGTGACCGGCTCATGGCCGCGCACCACTCGGCGTTGTTGCGGGCGGCCGCCCGGACCATGGACTGCTTCGATGTCCGCACGAGTGCGGATCGTGGCCTGCCACGACCCTGCCGGGCAACTCCTTTTGCGGCGCTGATCAGGCCGCGGCGGTCCTGACGGGCTGCGGGGTGTCCTGGTCGGGTGCGGAGGGTGCCACCGCTGCCGCCGGATGCACCGCTTCCGGGCCGAACCGGTCCCGGGCGCGGTCGGTGGCGGCTTCGATGCGGCGGGCCTTCTCGTCGGCCGGGTCGAAGAGCAGCTGACGGGAGGCCAGGTCGGCTGCGATCAGGTTCTCCGCCCGCAGGGAGACGGCGCGGACGCGTGCGCGCTGGAGGGCGAGCCGGTCGTGGAGTTCGTAGGCGAGTGCCGTCAGGGAGCGGGTGTGGGCGGTGGGTTCGCTCAGCCGGCGGGTGCGGGTCGTCGTCGAGCGGTCCGCGTAGCGGACGGTCAGGGTGAGGGCGCGGGCCGCCTGGGACTCGTTGCGCAGCCGCAGGCCGAGGCGGTCGGTGAGCGCGAGCAGGGCGGCGCGCTGCCGGTCCCGGTCCAGCTCGTCGTGGGCGAAGTCGTGTTCGACGCTCATCGAGCGGGGCGGGGCCGCGGGGGCCACCGGCGTCGGGTCGAGACCGCGGGCCGCGTCATGGAGACGGCGCCCCGCGGTGGCGCCCAGGATGCGCTGGAGTGTGCCCAGTGGCGCCGCGGCGATCCTGCCGGCGCTGTCCAGGCCGTACGAGGACAGGGTGCGGGCGGTCGCGGGTCCCACGCCCTGCAGAGTGGCGGCGGGTTTGCGCGCGAGGAAGGCGGTGACCGTGTCGATGTCGTCCGGCAGGGTGCGCACCGCCGAGGGCGGGCCGTCGGCGGCGACCATGCGGGCGAGCAGCGGGTTCGCCGCGACGCCGACCGTCGAGCGGAGTCCGTACAGCCCTCCGGTGCGTGCCCGGATGCGCTCGGCCAGTGCCGTGGCATCCGTGCCGAAGTAGCGCAGGCTGCCGGAGACATCGGCCAGTGCGGCGTCCGGCGGCAGCGCCTGCACCAGAGGGGTGTACTCGGCCAGCAGGGCGAGAAGGCGGCCGTAGAGCCGCTCGTCGGGCAGGTCGTGGAAGTGGATGTAGAGGACGTTCATCCCGCACTCCCCGGGCTCTGGTGCCACAGCTTGCGGCTCTGTTTGACGGACTCACCGGGCGGCTGGAGATCCGCCCAGGGGTGCAGCGCGTAACCGGTTTCCAGGTGGAGGCTGCGGTTGTCCGCGCCCCTGCTCTGCGGTGTATCGGCCCGGGTGAGCCGTTCCGTCACCGCGGACAGTCCGCCTTCGCGGCGTAGTTCGGCCAGTTCGGTGAGGTCCCAGGCGGCGGAGCCGGTCACCGACAGCGCCTTGCCGCCGCCCCCGCCACGGCGTTGCACCACGCCGCGCACGAGCAGCAGCCAGGAGTGGAAGACGGTGTGTGCGCAGGCCTCGTGGCTGTCCTCGAAGAACGCGCAGTCGACAAGGCCGGTCGTGTCGTCGAGCGTGGTGAAGATGACGCGCTTTCCGGAGCGGACCGGCGGGGTCTGAACGGCTCCCTTGGCGCCGGCGACCAGCACCGCCTGCCCGTGCGGCAGGTCTTTGAGCCGCTTCGCGGAGACGACGCCGAGTTCCTCCAGCAACTCCTGCTGGTCGCCCATGAGATGGCGGGAGGTGTCCATGCCGAGCACTCCGAGTTCGGCCCCGAGCCGCTCGGCGTCGTTCAGGTCGGGCAGATGGGCGGGGGCGACCGTACGGTGCGTCTCATCGGTCTCCCCCAGTGTCAACTGCCCCTGTGTGGAGCCTTGTCGCCCGCGATGCAGCTCGGCGAGGTGCAGGATCAGGTCGCGACGGTTGCGGCCGAAGGCGTCCAGCGCGCCGACCTGGGCAAGGCGTTCGGCGACGGGCCGGGACGGCCGGGCCCGGGAGGCGAAGTCCTGGAGCGAGGTGTACGGGCGCCCTGCGACGATCCGCTCCGCCTCGCTCTCGCTCATCCCGCGCACATCGCTCAGGGCGAGCCGGATCCCGTGGACGGACCGGCCACCCTCGCCATCAGACACCAGTTCGATTCGATAGGCGGCGTCCGACGCGTTCACGTCCAGGGGCAGGATCGGCACCCCCCGCCGCCGGGCGTCCGCGAGCAGCAGCCGCTTCGGGTACATCCCCGGGTCATGGGTGAGAAGCCCCGCGTAGAAGGCGGCCGGATGATGCGCCTTCAGCCACGCCGACTGGTACGAGGGCACGGCGAAGGCCACCGCGTGCGCCTTGCAGAAGCCGTACGCCCCGAACGCCTCGACGATCTCCCAGGTCCGTTCGATGACCCCTTCCTCGTATCCGCGCCCGCGCGCCGCCTGCGCGAACCACGCCCGCACCCGTCCGACCTGGTCGGCGCTCGACAGCGCCCGCCGCGTGTAGTCGCCGAAGGCCGGGCCGCAGCCCGTCATGACGGACAGGATCCGGATGATCTGCTCGTGGAAGACCACCACGCCGTATGTCTCCCGCAGCGCGGGCTCCAGGTCCCGGTGCGGATAGGCGGGCGCCTGGCGGCCGTGCCGGGCCTTGATGAACGGATCGACCATGTTGGCCGCGACCGGGCCCGGCCGGAACAGCGAGATGTCGACGACGAGATCGTGGAAGGTCTCGGGCTGCAGCCGGGCGATGAGGTCGCGCTGGCCGGGCGACTCGGTCTGGAAGCAGCCCAGGGTCTGGGAGGACTTGATCAGCTGGAACGTCTTCGGGTCGCCGGGCGGCACCTGCGCGGGGTCGTCCAGGTCGATGCGGCTGCCGGAGGTCCGTTCGATCTCGGCGACGGCGTGCGCCATGGCGGACTGCATGCGCACCCCGAGCACATCGAGCTTGAGCAGCCCGAGGTCCTCCACGTCCTCCTTGTCGAACTGGGACATGGGAAAGCCCTCGCCACTGGTCGGCATGACGGGGGTGCGGCGCAGCAGCGTCACATCGGAGAGCAGGACGCCGCACGGATGCATGGCGATACCGCGCGGGAGCGCGTCCAGGGCCTCGACCAGGTCCCACATCTGCGGGCCGTACGCCTCCGGGTCGATGCCGCGCAGTTCCGGCAGTTCCCGCAGGGCGGCGCGGGCGTCCCGGGCCCGGATATGAGGAAACGATTTTGCAAGCCGGTCCACCTCAGCCGGGTCCAGACCGAGGGCGAGGCCGACATCGCGTACGGCGTGCCGTACCCGGTAGGTCTCCGGCATCGACACGGTGGCCACCCGCTCCCGGCCGAAGCGGTCGATGATCGCCCGGTAGACCTCCAGGCGGCGGGCCGACTCCACGTCGATGTCGATGTCGGGCAGCTCCGCGCGCTGGTCGGACAGGAAGCGCTCCATGAGCAGACCGTGTTCGACGGGATCGGCGGTGGCGAACCCCAGGAGATGGTTGACCAGGGAGCCCGCGCCGGAGCCGCGGGCGGCGACCCGGATGCCGAGCTCGCGGGTGTCGGCGACGACCTGGGCGACGGTGAGGAAGTACGAGGCGTATCCCAGCCTCTCGATCAGACGCAGCTCGTCCTCGAGGCGCTCCCAGCGGCGGCGGTCGCGGTCGTAGCCGTGCCGCAGCATCGCGGCGGCGCACGTCGAACGCAGCACCCGCTCGGGGGTGCGCCTGTCGGCTCCGACGAGCCCCGGCTCGGGGAAGTGCACGCGGCCGATCCCCAGATCGTCCTCGGGGTCGACACGGCACGCGGCGGCGGTCTCCTCGGTGACCTCGAGCAGCCGGCGGGCGGTGTTCGCGCGGTACCCGGCGGCCTCGGCCACCTGCTCGGCGATGCGCACCATGTCCGCCGTGGGCTTGAGCCACCGCTCGCCGCCGTCGCGCTCGCCGCGCGGATCGATCGGCACCAGACGGCGCGCGGAATCCAGGACATCCGCCACCGGGCCCTGGCCGGGGTCGGTATAGCGCACGGCATTGCTGAGGACGGGCATGATCCGCTGGTCGGCGGCGAAGCCGAGGGCGCGGGCCGCGAGCCGCAGCGAACCGGGGCCGGTACCGCCGCTGCCATGGCAGACGACCTCGATACGCAGGGCCGCGTCCCCGTATCGCTCCCGCCAGGGCGCGAGCAGCTGGGCGGCGCGGTCCGGCCGCCCCGCCGCCAGGGCACGGCCGACGTCCGAGGCGGGGCCGAGCAGCACGGTGAGGTGCTCCCCCTCGAGGGCGTCCCAAGGAAGCAGGGGGCGCTTGTCTCCCGCCGTGTCCGCGTGGGCGGCACTCACCAGCCGGCACAGTCCGGCCCAGCCGCGGGCCCCGTCCCGGGCGAGGAAGAGCACGCGCTGCGCCGACTCGTCCACGAACGCGCCGCCACGGGCCGGTGCCCGCCGCCGCTCCGTGCGGCCGGCCGCCTCGGCAGGCGCCTCCACCGCGAGATCCACTCCGAACAGGGGCCGGACCCCGGCCCGGCCCGCGGCCTTGGCGAAGCGGACGGCACCGCCGAGGGTGTCCCGGTCGGTCAGGGCGACCGCGTCCATCCCCCGCTCGGCGGCCCGCTCCGCAAGCTGCTCGGGGTGGGAGGCGCCGTACCGCAGGGAGAACCCTGAGACGGCATGCAGATGCGTAAAACCGCGCACCTGGACCACCTCGCCACTGACTGCCCCCTGCCTTCACCTTTGCCACTCCGGTCACGCCGGGGTGGTGACACCACAGTAGACCAGTATCGAACATTCATGCGATTCGAACAGAGGCACTTGGAGTGCCCAAGTGAGTACTTGGAAAATCCAAGCAACATCACTACGCTGCCTCGACATGATCACAAGCGAGCAGGACGGCTACGCGCTCTCCACGGACCCGGACCGCCTCGATGTCGGCCTGGTGCACCACTGGCTCTCGACCGACGCGTACTGGGCGCTGGGCCGCAGCCGGGAAACGGTCGAGAAGTCCGTACGCCACTCCCTCAACTTCGCCATCCACGACGCCGCGGGCACCCAGGTCGCCTACGCCCGTGTCGTCACAGACCGGGCGACCTTCGCCTGGCTGTGCGACGTCTACGTCGCCCCCGCGCACCGCGGCAAGGGCCTGGGCACCTGGCTGGCCCGCTCCGTACGCGACCACCTCGCCCCCTACCGGCTCAAGCGCGTCCTGCTCTCCACACGCGACGCCCACGAGGTCTACGCGAAGGCCGGCTTCGCACCCGTCCCGAGCCCGGAAGGCCTGATGATCCTGAGCCAGGCGCAATGAGCCGACCGCCCCGGAGAAGGCACGTCGCCGCGGCGAGTGGCAGCCGAGCCGGGGCCGACAGAGGATGAGAGCGCTGCTCCCGCGCCATGCCGCTGAGGAGGCCCGGACATGCGCTGGTGGTCGTCGCTGATCACGATCGGCCGGGACGGGCTGCGCATTCAACGGGCGTTCGCCGCCCCGTCGGCGATCGCACGGGCCGTACTGGCCGTGCTGCTCGCCACGGTCCTCGGCCTGCTGCTGAATGACCCGGTGGCCGGGTCCATGGCCTGCGTCGGTGCGTTCATCTGCGGCATCGGTACGCTGCTGAGCCCGCTGCGACACCCCGTGGTGAACGCCCTCGGAATGGCCGCGGCCTTCAGCGCGATGGCGGCGCTGGGAGCCCTGGTGCACGGCACCACCTGGCTGTTCCTGCTGGTGCTCGCGGTCGCGGCGTTCGCCACCGGACTGTGGCGGAAACTGGGCGTCGCGCCCGGCATCCGGGGCTGTCTCACGGTCATCGGGCTGATGATCACGGCTGATCTCGCTCCCGGCACAGTGGACGGCCTGGTGATCGCCGGGTGGATCGCGGTCGGCACCGGACTCGTCGTGGCGGTGCACCTGCTCCCGCCGTACGGCCCGCGGTTCGGCGCCCAGCGCCGTGCCCTCGCGGCCCTGTACCGGTCGCTCGCCGAGGCTTCGGTCGCGGCCGACTCCGCCGCCCTGGGCGGGTCCGCTCCGTTCACTGCGGCCCGGCGCTCCCTGGACCTGCTGCCTAAGTTCAGCCGGCCCGCGGCGGCGGCCCTGTTCGGGCTGCTGGGTGAGGCAGAGCGCATCCGCCGCGCGCTGCACACCGTGGGGCTGACGGTGCCCGCGGCGGCAGCGGCCGGGAACCAGGAGGCACTGGCCGCCGCCGCGCGGGTGCTGGGCGACATCTCCCGTACGGTCGCCTCCGGCCGCGAGCACCGCACCCCCGAGGATGCCCGCACCCTCCTGGAGTCGTGGGCGTCCGCCTCGCCCGTACGCGGCCCGCGCGACCTGGCAGCGCGGCTGCGGACGGCCGGGCAGCTGGCCCGGCGCTCGACCGACGACCGCCTGGGCGACGCACTGGAACCCCACACCGAGGTGCCGGGCCTTTACGCGGGCACCCCCGCCGTGGCACACACCGCCCGGCGGATCCGCGCGCAACTGCGCCCCCGATCGCCGATCTTCCGCCATGCGGTACGGCTCGCGGTGGGCGTGGTGGTCGCCGAGATCATCGGCCGGTCGATCGGCGGGTGGGGTGGTCTTGGCATCTCCGCGCACGGCTTCTGGGTGGCCCTGACCACCATGCTGGTGCTCTTCCCCGATTACGGACACACCATCGCGCGCGGCTGGGGGCGGGCGGCCGGGGCCGTGCTGGGCGGTCTCTTCGCCTGGGTGCTGTCCCTGCCGCCCCGGTCGCCCGCCGGCCTCGCGGTCTTGTCGGTGGTACTGGCCGCGGCGGCCTTCGTGACCCTGCGGACCGGGCAACTGATGCTCAACCTGTGGCTGACCACCTGGATCGTCTTCCTGATCCACCACGTCGGCGGGCTGCCCGGGCCCACGGCGTGGGCGCGCGCCGCCGACAGCGTGGTCGGTGCCGCGCTCGCCGTGCTCATCTTCCTGGTCTGGCCGACCTGGTCCACCCGGCGGGTGCCGGGCCTGCTCGCGGAGTGGCTGCGGGTGCAGGACCGGCTGCTGCCCGAGCTGCTGACCGGATACGCCGACGTAGGGGCGGCCGACCTGGCAGCCGTCGACGCGGTGCAGCAGTCGCACGCCGAGCCGGCCGAGCATCGCGGCCCCTGGTCGACTGCGCAGCTGGAGCTGATCAGGACTCAGGTGTCCACGGTCGCCGGATGCGCCACCCTGCTGGGCGAACACCTGCCGCGCACCTCTCAGGACACAGTGCCGGAGCTGACCGAACTGGTCGGTCCGCTGCACGAACACCTCGCCGCACTGGCCCGCGCCGCCGCCGGAGCCGAGACCGTGGCCCCGGGAGCATTGCGGTCGTTCTACGACTCCTTCACCGCCCGCTCCGGTCTGCCGGCCGAGACGTCCGACGGCCCCGGCAGCGCCACGGCCGGCCGCGCCGTCGCCCTGAGCACCGCGACCGTCGACGCCGTCGAGGCACTGACCGCCACCATCGCCTCCCGCTGCCGCCCCCGTCGCCACGCGGCGGCCTGAAATTCCGCCTTCTGCCACCGGCCGCGGACCTGACCGATGGGACAGGTGATGCGCTCACCTGCGGATGACGTGGTCCGACGGATATGCGGTGGCCGGCGTGACAGGCGGGCCTCCGGCCACCGCTGCCATCGGTTGCGCGTAGAGGAGCGGAACCGGAGAGGTGGGAGGGTAGCCCGGCCTGGCGGCGTCGAGATGGGCATCCAGGCTCAGCGCGGCGGTGACGAGGGCAAGGTGGGTCAAAGCCTGGGGGAAGTTGCCGAGTTGCTCGCCGGTCAGCCCGATTTCCTCGGAGTACAGACCGAGATGGTTGGCGTAGGTGAGCATCTTCTCGAAGACGAGCCGCCCTTCACGCAGACGACCGGCACGAGCGAGGGCTTCGACGTACCAGAAGGTGCACGCCGAGAAGGTACCTTCGAGACCGAGCAGCCCGTCAGGAGAGGCAGAGGGGTCGTACCGGTATACGAGGCCGTCGGACACGAGATCCTTCTCGATCGCGTCCAAGGTCGAGAGCCACCGCTGATCCTGCGGGGGGATGAACCCCACCGCGGGCATCCGCAGCAGCGCGGAGTCCAGGACGTCGCTGCCCAGGTACTGCGTGAACGCGGCACGCCGCGGACTCCACCCTCGCCGCAGGATCTGCCAGTAGATGGCGTCACGTTCCTTCGTCCAGCGCTGCACCTCGGCGGGGCGGCCACTCCGGGCGGCCATGCGGATGGCCCGGTCCAGCGCGATCCAGCTCATGAGCCGTCCATAGGTGAAATCCTTGTCACCGCCCCGCGTTTCCCAGATGCCGGCTTCGGGCTGGTCCCAGTTCTCGCACACCCAGTCCACCGTGTCGATCAGCGCCTGCCATATGCGGCAGGTCGTCGGCAGACCCCGCTGGTCAGCGAAGTGGAGGCACTCCAGTGCCGATCCGTAGATGTCGAGCTGCAACTGGCCGGCGGCTCCGTTGCCGACCCGCACCGGAGCGGAGCCCCGGTAGCCCTGCCGGTGATCCAGGGTCTGCTCCGCCAGTTCGGAGGAGCCGTCGACGCGGTACATGACCTTCAGAGGGTGCTCACCCGGACCGGTGTACTCCTGGACGCGGTCGCCCAGCCACTCGGTGAACGCCACGGCCTCCTCGGTGAATCCCAGCCCGAGCAGCGCGTGAAGGGACAAGGAGGCATCGCGTACCCACGCGTAGCGGTAGTCCCAGTTGCGCCCGCCGCCGACCTGTTCGGGCAGGCTGGTGGTCGGAGCCGCGACCATGGCCCCGGACGGGGCATACGTCATGAGTTTGAGCGTCATGGCGGAGCGGTTGACCATCTCCCGCCACCGTCCGGTGTAGCGGGAACGCGCCAGCCAGGTGTGCCAGAAAGCGATGGTGTCGTCGAGGAGTCGCTCGCATTCCTCCGGCGGAACGATGCGTGGCGGGCCGTCAGCGAACGTCTCCAGCACGAGGCCGCGCGTCATACCGGCTCGCAGCCCTACTCTCATGCACACGTCACCGGCGCGAACCCTCCGGCCGCCCGCACACTCATCGCCGGGCGCGTCCACCACATGTACGGTCATATCTGTATCCGGGCTGGAAAAGTGCCAGCCGCCCGCGCACGGAGTGACCTCATTCGGTTGCCGTGCGTTGTCGAACCGGGGCGCGATCTCGATGTCGAACGAGATCTCACCACGTGTGCACCGCAGCATTCGGACCAGCCGGTGATTGTCCGTCGGATCACGCGGCGAAGCAGGCGGCATGAAATCCACGACCGAGCCGACGCCTTGCTCGGTCATGAATCTGGTGAGCAGCACACAGGTGTCCGGGTAGTACAGCTGCTTCGTCGCATACGTCGGCGCCTGCGGAGCGATCGTCCAGTGACCGCCGTTCTCACCGCCGAGCAGGGCTCCGAAGATGCTCGGCGAGTCGAATCGCGGGCTGCAGAACCAGTCGATCGTTCCCTCGGTGGAAACCAGTGCGGCCGTCTGCAGGTCCCCGATGAGTCCGTGGTCTTCGATCAGGGGGTGTTCGCTCATGGGGGCCTCTTCCCATTTCGCCTGGCGGCGGCGGTGACGTCGCTGCCGCCGACCACGCCGCCTGCGGACACACGACGCGTTCCCACCTCCAGACTGCATGGCGTGCACAGGGTTCGCATTACTCCCGGAGGATCTCCGGCACGGCCCCGGCGCCCGCACACGGAAGTCCCGCCCCCTGAGGTACGGGAGCGGGACTTCACGTCGATGACGGGAAGGGGGCTCAGCCGATCTGGGCGCCTAGGGCCGTGAGCGCCGCGGGGACCGGCTGGAAGAAGGTCTGGCCGCCCGAGGTGCAGTCGCCGCTGCCGCCCGAGGTGAGGCCGATCGCGGCGTCGCCGTCGAACAGTGAGCCGCCGCTGTCACCGGGCTCGGCGCAGACGTCCGTCTGGATGAGTCCGTTGACCGTGCCTTCCGAGTAGTTCACCGTGGCGTTGAGACCCGTGACCGTTCCGGAGTGCACATGGGTCGTGGAGCCGCTGCGGGTCACCTTCTCGCCGACGGTCGCGTCCGCCGCCTTGGTGATCTGCTGCGTGGAGCCGTCGTAGAGGTCGACGGCGCTCGGGTGTTCGGTGTTGCCCGAGTACTTGACCAGTCCGAAGTCGGTGCCCGGGAAGTGGGAGGACTCGTTCTGGCCGATCACGTTGCCGCTCGAGTCCGACCAGCTGGAGATCGCCTGGGTGCAGTGCCCCGCGGTGATGAAGTACGGCCGGCCGCCCTTGAGCACGTTGAACCCGAGCGAACAGCGTCCGCCGGAGCCGCTGATGGCGTCGCCGCCCGCGATGAAGGCTTTGAACTCTCCCTTCGAGTGCCTCAGTTCGGCCTTCGCGCCCAGACCGTCGACCACCTTGGCGAGCTTGGCCGACTCCGCCTTCGACACGGTCCTGTCGGCCGTGACGACGACCTTGTTCGTCCTGGGGTCGGTCGCCCAGGAGGTGCCGGGGATGGTCGCGTCCTTCTTGAGCGTGGCGCGGGCGCCGTCCAGCTCGGCCGGCGAGTTCTGGACGAGTCTGGCCCTGGCTCCGGCCGTCCGGACCGCCTTGGCGGCCGTCTCGTCGAGCACGTTGACGACGAGCTGCTTCGTCTGCGCGTCGTAGTACGTTCCGGCCGCGTCGGTGCCCAGGTCCTTGCCGAGCGCCGAGGCGAGCTTTCCGGCCGCGTCGGCCGAGAGCGTGTGGGGCGCCTCGGTCGCCGTGGCTTCGCTCGCGTTCGCGTTCTGGAAGGTGAGACCAGCGGTGATCAGTGCGGCGACACCCGCGCCGGCCACGACTGCCCGCCGTCCGGATATGCGTCGATGCTTCAACTCACGTCCTCCTGTGGGGGGATCGGCCGCGAAGATTGTGGGGACCGCCGCGACCGGAAGGCGTAAGGCACGGAGGCGGCACACCTCGCGATTCGCATCCGTGCCCACCGTGCTGCGCTCAACTATCCGGGGCTCACAGGTGGCTCACAAGGTCGACATCAGGACGTGTATTCGTCAACCGCCGTGTGCCATGGGGCTCATGACCTCCGCTGGTCCTCATCGACCGGTTTCCGCCGCACATGCCAGGCGAGGGTTATCCCTGCGCGATCGGCGAGGTCTAGTCCTGTCCGGAATCCCATCCTTCGATTTGCGTGATCGCGAGAGAAACCAGGAAAGGGTGTCGCCCCCGCGCCGATCGCGGCGCCTTGGCCCTCCGGTTCCCCACCCCCCCACGCGGGCAAGGGCGAGCCCCCGCGCACGGGGTGCGCGGGGGCTCGTCTGCTGTCGGCCGCGGCGGTGCGGGGCCGGTGAGCGGGGTCAGCCGACGCTCACGCCGTAGGCGCTGAGCGCCTCGGTGACGGGCTGGAAGAAGGTCGTACCGCCGGAGGTGCAGTCACCGCTGCCGCCGGAGGTCAGACCGTACGCGGTGCTGCCCGAGTACAGGGGGCCGCCACTGTCGCCGCCCTCGGCGCAGACCGTGGTCTGGATGAGGCCGTAGACGATGTCGCCGCTGCCGTAGTTGACCGTGGCGTTCAGTGCGGTGACCCGGCCGCTGTGGGTGCCGGTGGTGGAGCCGCGCCGGTAGACGGTCGTGCCGACGCTCGGGGTGGCGGCACGGGTGATGCTCTGGCTGCCGACCGCGCTCGGGTGCGCGATGGAGGAGTTGGTGTAGCGGACCAGGGCGTAGTCGTTGCCCGGGAAGCTGTAGCTGACGTTCTTGCCCAGCACCGTGGTGTGGCCGGAGTTGGAGTACCAGGTGGAGGCGACCTGGCCGCAGTGACCGGCGGTCAGGAAGTAGTAGGTGCTCCCGCTGTGCACGTTGAAGCCGAGCGAGCAGCGGTACTGGCCGCCGTAGATGGCGTCACCGCCGGAGATCAGCTTGTTGAACCTGCCCGCGGTGTGCTTGATCGTGAGGGCTCCCGCGTTGCTGCCGGCCGCCTTCTCGATCTTCGCTATCCCGGCCTTCGAGACCCTGCTGTCGACGGTGACGACGACGCGGTGCGTCGTGGGGTCGACGGACCAGGCGGTGCCCGCGACATCGGACTTGAGCACCGCGTCGCTCACGCCGGCCAGCTGGTTCGCGCTGAAGGTGTGCGTGTCGCTCGCGTTCGCGGCGGGAACGGCGAACGCGGCCGCGGCCACGAATCCGGTGACCACGGCGAACAGCCGGGTCCGTCTCGCGATACCGCTTGTGGGGGTGGTGCGCTTGATCCTCACTTTTCGTTCCCTCCATGGGAAGTCGGGGGCCCGCGTGGGGAGTCGGGGGCCCGTGAGGCGCAGCCGGGGGCGGTTCGCCAGATGCCGAACAAGTCGTGCCCCTGACAAGCGCTGTGGCGAGTATTCGACCGCGTGACCGGCCGGCACAAGGGCGCTTTCGGCCGTGCAGCGTTCAACTTACCTGTGCTCCAAGGAGGGTGGAGGTTCCGGAGAAGCGCGCCGGCGCTACAGGAGGGTCCGCTCCCCCGCCTCGATCGCGATGCCCAGCGTGTTCCCGGGCGGCGGGAGGGGGCAGACGAAGTGGTCCGAGAAGGCGCACGGCGGAAGCAGCGCACGGTTGAAGTCCACCGTCGTACGTCCCTCCGCGTCGGGCGCAGGCGGGCGCAGGAACCGGAAGCCGTAACTTCCCTCTCCGCTGGTGGAGTCGGCGAAGACGGCCCACAGCGAGCCGTCGTCCTCCACCGACACCTGGAGCGTGAGGTCCTGCTCGTCCAGTGTGAAGGCGAGCACGCCGCCGAGGCCGAGCCCGCGGTGCCGCCCGTCGGCGTTCTCGACGAGCACGGTGCGGTGCTCCCCGTACGGGGTGAAGTGCCCCTCGACCGACCAGCGCGGGTCGTGGGCAGTGGCGTCGATGCCCTGGAAGGACCGGCGCGCCGGTGCGGCCGGGTCGTAGACGCGCACGCCCCATTCGCCCTCTCGGACAAGGACGACCAGACGGCGCTCACCGGCCGCGACGCGGGACACGCTCACGGGGCCGGGGTCGGCCTCGAGACGGACCTCGCCGGTGAAGGGCTCGCCGTCGACACGCAGGCCGTCGTACTCGGCGGCCGTCAGGAGCACCGTGCCGCCCTCGGCGGTCCACCGCCCGGGGACACCCGGAACTTCCCCTTCCGGGCAGTCCTCCAGCCAGTAGGTGCCGGTCAGCGCGAGCGGACCATAGGGCTCGCACACCTGCGCCGTGCGGTGCTCGTGCCACTGCTTCCACTCGCCGGATGCGTCGGTCGTCATGTGATCAACTTTTGCATACGCGATGCGCGGTCCCTGAGTACGAGCGCCGCGTGATACCCGAGTGGCGTCCTGTCGCCGCCGGCGGAGGGACTCGGCGCCGTGACCGCCGTGCGACTGCCGGGCTCCTGGAACAGTCCAGGTCCCGAAATGCAAGATCGGCAGGGTCCCCCGGCTCGGGCCCCGGCTGGGATATCCCTGAAAGGACGGCCCTGGCCGGGTCGTTTCCGCTGGAGGGAGCCCTGTCATGGACGATGGGCACGTGAACGATTGGTACGTGGACGACCGATGCATCAACTGCGATGTCGCCCGGCAGTTCGCACCCGAGCTGATCGGCGAGTCGCACGGAAGGTCGCACATGCTGCGGCCGCCGGGCGATGAGGCGGAGACGAGGCGCTTGCACTCCGCCGTCTTCGCCTGCCCCACCCGCTCGATCCGCCCGGCGTCCGGGCAGCCGGACCCCGCGCTCGACCCCTTCCCGATGGCCCTGGACGACGGCGTACTGATCTGCGGGCACAACTCCCGGCACACCGCGGGAGCCAACTCCTACCTGCTCATGCGGCCGTCCGGCACGGTGATGATGATCGACACACCTCGCTGGAGCCCTGCCCTCGCCGAGCGGTACGCGGCCTCGGGGCCCGTGACCGACGTGCTGCTCACCCATCGTGATCACGCCGCACACGGCCGCCGCTACGCGGACCACTTCGGCGCCCGGCTGTGGATCCACGAGGGCGACCTGGACGCGGCGCCGGACGCGGACCAGGTGATCCGGGGCCTCGATGTCACGGAGATCGGCGCGGGAGTCACCGCGCATCCGCTGCCCGGCCACACCCGGGGCAGTGTGCTCTACCTCGCGGATGACCGGTACTGCTTCAGCGGCGACAGCTTCTACTGGTCGCGCACGACGGGCGACCTGGAGGTCGCGGAGAGCGTGACGTGGTACTCCATCGAGGAGTTGGCCGCCTCGCTGACCAGGGTGGCCGGACTGCTGCGGTTCGAGTGGGTCCTGCCGGGCCACGGTGACCGTCGCCGCCTGGCAGCCGAGGAGATGACCCGGCGGCTTCGGGCTCTGGCACGACGCACACGAATGCTGCGGCCCCGGCCGATCGACTTCACCGCCGTCCGCTGGTGAGCCCGCCCGGCTCAGCAGCCGCAGTCGCAGCCACAGTCGCAGCCGTCACAACCGTCGCAGCAGCCAGGGCCTTCGCAGTCGTTGCCGCATTGGCAGCACTCACCGCAGCCTTCGCAACAATCACAGCAGTCGCCGCAGTCCTGGCAAGCAGCGTTCTTGCGTTCCCGGCTCCAGGGATCCTCGTACGTTCCGCAGCACAGCTGGCAGGTGCAGGCGAGGCCCAGCCAGACGGCACAGCCGGCGAGCAGCCCGCGCCGGTCGCGGCGGGGCGGCTCGGGCGGCCTGCCCGGACCGCCAGGACCTCCGGGGCCGCCGGGTGCGTAGGGCCCGCCCGGCACGTACGGCCCGCTCGGGGCATGGGGTCCGGACGGTGGCGGCCCGTACAGCTCGGGCGTGTGCGAGCAGGAGGTCGTGCCGAAGGCCCGGCCCACCGAGGCGCGCAGTTCGTGCGCGAGCAGCACATGCGCGAGCCGCCCGTCGGTGAACTCCACATCGCGCAGCGCGAGCCGTATCCCGTGCAGCGCGTCGTCGGCGAGACGGCGGGCCTCGGCCAGGGAGGTCCCGGTGGCCGTCAAGGGGTTCCAGGCGCCCGACGCGGCGTCCGCCTCCCTGTCCTCCACCGCGTCCAGCAGATGCGCGAGCCGTCCGAAGAGCCTGCCCGCCTCGGCGAGCGGAGCGGCGTTGCCGGGGCGGCCGGCCAGGACCGCGGTGTGCGCGAAGGCCGCGGCGGTGGCGGTCTCGGTCGGTTCGGTGACGGTCAGGACGGGGCTGCCGGGACCGGCCAGCGCCTCGATGCCGACCTGCCGGTCCACGGCCGCCACGAGCACGGCGGTGTCGAACCCGATGTCCGAGCCGGTACGCGCACCGGCCCTGTCCCAGCTCGCGGCGACCCGGCGCGCGGCGAGCGCCACCGGCCCGCGCGCCAACAGCCCGTCGCCGTCGGCCATGTGATCGCGCATCTTGGCGGAGGCGAGCACCAGCGAGACGGCCGCGGCGAGCCGCGCCCCCTCGCCCCGCGCGACGGAAGCGGTGCGCATGCCGCGCAGCGGGCAGGGACCGGCGGTTCGCCGGCCGTCGGCGGCCGATCCTGCCTGAGCCTCCGTCAGAACCGAGACGAGCAGGCCGTCGTAGTTGGTGACGATCCGGGCCAGGTGCCCGTGGTCACCGCGCAGCGCGAGGCACAGTCCGCAAAGATGTGCCATCCACTGGGTCCTGAGCCCCTCGCTCAGCCGGTGACGGCAGGGCCGGACTATTCCGAACACAAAACTCCCCCGTGCCTTGTACGACGTTGAGCCGTGGCATCGTAACTGCCCCTTCGTTCACCCGTACGCCCCGACCGTCACCCGAACGCCAACGAAGATCCTATTTCACTCTTAGTCAGCAGCCGTAAACGGTACGGCCCTTGGGGCGTCCGGCCTCTCGACGTACGCGTCATGCACCAGTACCGTCACGAAACCCCCGTGCGGTGTCTATCCCCTTGGCGCTACATCCGCATCATGGACGACCATGGGACCGCGGAACGTTTGAAAGAAGACCGCTGTGAGAGGAGGCGTCCATGGGATCAGTACGCAAGGCAAGTGCCTGGCTCGGCCTCGTCGACGACAACGATGACGAGCGTTACTACGACGACGACTACGCCGAGGGCCAGGAGCGCGGCGACGCTTGGGTGACCGACCCCCGTGTACAGGTCGCCGCCGACACGGCTGAGGAGAAGGGCCGCCGGATCGGCACGGTCACCCCGGACAGCTTCCGGGACGCCCGCGTCATCGGCGAGCTGTTCCGGGACGGCGTCCCGGTCATCATGAACCTCACGAACATGGAGCCCGCCGACGCCAAGCGCGTGGTGGACTTCGCGGCCGGCCTGATCTTCGGGCTGCGCGGCTCGATCGACCGGGTCTCCAACCGCGTCTTCCTGCTGACGCCCGCTCACACGGAGATCGTCAGCGGCGACACCGAGGACCGGCGCAAGGACGGATTCTTCAACCAGAGCTGAGGCAGGGCCGCCGGTCGGCCCTGCCCGCTTCGGGCCCGCTCCCCGTCAGCGGAAGGCGGGGCCCGCGCCCGTCACCTGAAGGCGTCGAGTCCGGTCAGCGCCTTGCCCAGGACGAGCTGGTGCATCTCCGCGGTGCCCTCGTAGGTGAGCACCGACTCCAGGTTGGTGGCGTGCCGCATCACGGGGTACTCCAGCGAGATCCCGTTGGCACCGAGGATCGTGCGTGCGGTACGGCAGATCTCGATGGCCTCACGCACGTTGTTGAGCTTGCCGAAGCTGACCTGCTCGGGCCGCAGCCGCCCCGCGTCCATGCGCCGCCCCAGATGGTGGGCGAGCAGGACGCCCTTGTGCAGTTCGACCGCCATGTCCGCGAGCTTGGCCTGGGTGAGCTGGAACCCTCCGATGGGCCGGCCGAACTGCTCCCTGGTCTTGGAGTACTCGATGGCGGTCTCGAGACACGTCCTGGCCGCCCCCATGGAGCCCCACACGATTCCGTACCTGGCGTGGGAGAGGCAGCTGAGCGGGCCCTTGAGCCCGACGACACCCGGCAGCACGGCGTCGGCGGGCAGCCGAACGTCGTCGAGGACGAGTTCGCTGGTGATGGAGGCCCGCAGGGACCACTTGTGCTTGATGTCCGAGGCGGAGAAGCCGGGGCGGTCGGTGGGCACGACGAACCCGCGGATCCCTTCGTCGGTCTGCGCCCACACGACGGCGACAGCGGCGACGGATCCGTTGGTGATCCACATCTTGCGCCCGTCGAGGATCCAGTCCCCTCCGGCGTCGCGCTTGGCGCGGGTGCGCATCGCCCCGGGGTCGGAGCCGTGGTCCGGCTCGGTGAGCCCGAAGCATCCGAGGAGTTCACCGGCGGCCATCCCGGGCAGCCAGCGCTGCTTCTGCTCCTCGCTGCCGAACCGGTGGATGGCGTACATGGCGAGGGAGCCCTGCACGGACATCAGGGACCTGATGCCGGAGTCCGCCGCCTCCACCTCCATACACGCGAGCCCGTACTGCACGGCGCTCGCCCCGGCGCACCCGTAGCCGCTCAGCGTCATGCCGAGCGCGCCGAGAGAGCCCAGCTCCCGGGCGATCTCCCGGACACCCGGCAGCTCGCCCTTCTCGTACCACTCGGCGACATCGGGCAGCACGCGCCGTGCCGCCCAGGTCCGCACGGCGTCGCGGATCGCGAGGTCCTCAGGGTCCAGCAGGTCGTCGATCCCGAGCGGGTCCGCGGGGTCGAAAGGTGGCATCGTCGAGGACGCGGACATGAGAGCAGCCTCCGTGACACAAAAAACTAGCAGCGCTAACCGAACCGGACGGCCCGACGGTACGGCGTACCGGGCCGCACGTCCAGTACCGAGTGTCGGCCCACCCGGTCACGCCGGGACACAGGGGACCACGGCATCACACCGGAACGCGGGAGTCCAGGGCGTCACGCCGATACGCGGTCCACGTGCCCAGGCGGCGTCACGCCGAGACACGCGATTCCACGGCCTCGCGCGGCGCGGGTACCGCGCCCCGACCCGCCGGGGGCTGCGGCGCCTCGCAGTTCATGACCCGCGGCAGCCGCAGCGCCATCACCGCGCCCAGGAGCAGCAGCCCGGCGCTGACCAGGAGCGTCACATGCAGGCCGTGGACGAAGGAGTCGCGCGCCGCGTGCCGCAGGGCCTCGCCCCGCGCGCCGCCGAGTCGTCCCGCCACCTGGTACGCCTCCCCCAGCGAACGGCCGGCGGCCCTGGACTCCGTGGCCGGAATGCCCGGCACCGAGGACAGACCCGGCGTGTAGGCCGCGTTCATCACGCTGCCCAGCAGCGCGATGCCGATGCCCGCGCCCAGCTGGTACGAGGTCTCGCCGACCGCCGCCGCCCCGCCGGACTGCTCCTGGGGCGCCTCGCTGAGCATCGACTCGTAGGCGCCGAAGAGCGTGGTCTCCAGGCCGAAGCCCAGCAGGAGGAAGCCGGACAGCAGCAGCGCCGGGTTGTCCCGTCCGCCCATCTGCGTCAGCGTGAGCACCGCCGCGGCGGTGAGGCAGAAGCCGGAGACGACCATGCGGCGCGGGCCGAAGCGGTGCAGCATCTTCGAGCCGAACAGTCCCGCCGCCATCGCCGCGAACGTCAGCGGAAGCAGCCGCAGACCCGTCTGGAGCGGCGAGAGGTGCAGCACCAGTTGCAGATACTGGGCCGCGATCAGTTCGAGGCCGACCAGCGCCAGCATGGCCAGCAAGATGCAGCCGACCGACGTGCTGAACGCGGGACGCGCGAACATCCGCAGGTCCACCAGGGGGTGCGTCCGCCGCCTCTGGCGCCGCACGAAGGTCACCAGCAGGGCGGCGCCCACCACCAGGGGCAGCAGGGTGAACGGGCTCAGCGGGGACTCGCCGCCGCCGAGCCGCTTCACCGCGAAGACCAGCCCGAACAGGCCGAACGCCGCCATGAGGGCGCCCGCCACGTCCCAGGGGCCGTCGCCGTCGCCCCGCGACTCGGGCAGCAGCAGCCGGCCGACCGGAAGGCTGACCAGCATCAGCGGGATGTTGATCAGGAAGACCGAGCCCCACCAGAAGTGCTCCAGCAGGAAGCCGCCGAGCAGCGGTCCGACCGCCGCACCCACCGCGGCAACCGCGCTCCAGACGCCGATCGCGAGCGCCCGCTCGCGCCGGTCGGGGAAGACATGACGCAGGATGGACAGCGTCGCCGGCATGATCATCGCGCCGCCGACGCCGAGCAGCGCCCGCGCCACGATCAGCACCTGCGGGTCCCGGGCGAGGGCCGCGAGTCCGGAGGCGATGCCGAAGAGGCCGTAGCCCAGCAGCAGCACCCGCCGACGGCCGATCCGGTCGCCCAGCGTGCCGAAGAGGATCAGCAGCGAGGCGCAGACCAGCGGATAGGTGTCGACGATCCAGAGCAGTTCGATGGAGCCGGGCCTCAGGTCCTCGGCGACGGCGGGCATCGCCACGTGCAGCACGGTGGCGTCGACGGCGACGAGCAGCAGACTGACGCAGAGGACGACGAGTACGACCCAGCGGTTGGCACCGGCCCCGGCCGCCCGACGGCGCAGCCGGACGGCAGCCGGGGCCGTCCCGGTCGTGCCGGACATGTACGTACCTCCCAGGTGTCCCCCGTTTCGGCGGATCCACGGGGTGGGGACTTCCCCGCGGCTGCGACCGGGTGCAGTGGTAAGAGCGGTGCTCCCGGGGTCACGCGACGAAACGAGTGATTCGACAGCGTACGCGAGTTCCTTTTGGCGTCGCGTGGCGGACCTCTCACGTTTCCCTGGGAGCGGGTGTGGCGTAGGCCACCGTTCCCGGGGTCCATCACGGCGCCGATGGACGTCTCGGTTCCGCTCGGCCTCGATAATCGAGCGCGTGACCGATCTTGGAACGCGCCCGGCGCCACCCCTCGCCGCCGCCGCGCGCCGTGCCGCCCCCGCCCTCCTGGGATACGCGGCCGTCCGCGCCCTGGGCCTTGTCGCGCTCGCCGTGTGGAGCGCGGCGCGCGGCACCAGCCCGCACACGCTGCTGACCGCCCGCTGGGACTCGCTCTGGTACACGCGGGTCGCCGCGCTCGGATACGGCTACGAGGTGCGCCTCCCGAACGGTGATGTGCACTCCAACCTGGCCTTCTTCCCGCTGCTGCCCTGGCTGGAGCGGCTCGGCGCGGCGCAGACGCCGCTGTCGTACGCCGACGCGGGCCTGCTGGTCTCGGCGCTCGCCTCGCTCGCCGCGGCCTGGGGGATCTTCGCCGTCGCCGACCATGTGTACGGGCGCCGGGTGGGCGTCTGCGCGGCGGTGCTGTGGGCGGCGGTCCCGGTCGGTGTCGTGCAGTCGATGGCGTACAGCGAGTCCCTGTTCACCGCGCTCGCCGCCTGGGCGCTGTACGCCACCGTGACCGGCCGCTGGGTGACCGCGGGCGCGCTCGCCTCCCTGGCGGGCCTGACCCGGCCGGTGGGGGCCGCGGTCGTCGCGGCCGTGTGGGCGGCCGCGGTGTCCTCGTACGTACGGGACCGGCGTGTGCGGCAGGTGTCGTACGTACGGGACGCAGGCGCGCCGCCCGGCGGCGCGGGACCGTCCGGCCGCCGCGCCCTCGGCATGGTCCTCGCCCCGCTCGGCGCCGCCGGATACGTCCTGTGGGTCGGTCACCGCACCGGCCGTGGCCCGCTCGGCTATCTCGACGTCCAGGCGGGCTGGCGCAACGGCTTCGACGGCGGCTACGCCTTCGCCCGTTTCATCGCGTCCAAGTTCACCTCCTTCCCCTCGGCTCTCGCCGGCGCCGGGCTGGTCATCGGAGTGGCGCTGGTCGTCTGGCTGTACGTGGTGGGCGTACGCCAGCGGCAGCCGCTGCCGCTGCTCGTGTACACGGGGGTCGTCATCGCGCTCGCGCTGTGCGCCTCCAGCTACTTCGGCTCCAAGCCGCGCCTCCTGATGCCCGCGTTCCCCCTGCTGCTACCCCTCGCCCGGGCCCTGGCCCGGCCGCGCCCGGGACGGTCGGCGGCGGTCCTCGGCGGTGTCGCGTTGGTCTCGGCCGTCTATGGGGCGTTCTGGCTGAACGGATCAGGACCGCCTTGATCACTTCGCGCCGGACGGTGAGCGAACGGGTAATCCCGCCCCAGCATTCGGTGAACGAATAGATAAGGCCCACAAAACGCACGCCCTTACCGATCAATGGAATTGAGCGCCGGACGCGCCGGTGATTACGGAATCCATGGAAATTAACACCCTGTTGAGAGGAATCCCACATCACATCGTCATCACAAACCCGGTGATTCGGGTGGGCTCGCACCTCACTCGCTGTAACGTCGATTGAGTGCGTACCGAACGAAAGCTGAGCCGTCTGGACCGGGTCTTCGCCCGGTTGGACCGTGAGCCGGAACGACCGGCCCACATTGACGTGCCCAGGATGAGCCGGCACCGAGTGGTTCTCTTCTCGGCAACTCTGGCCTTCTACACGGCGATCGTGTGGGCCATCGTCGTCTCCTCGTGGCTGGTCCGGCTCGACTGGCAGGTCATGTTCTTCCGGCCGTACCAGCAGTGGCCGCAGATCCACGCATTCCTCGACTACTACGTGGTGCTGGGCCAGCGCGGCCCCACCGCCGTGATGGTCGCGGCGTGGCTGGGCTGGCGCTCCTGGCGTCAGCACACCCTGCGCCCGCTGCTCACCCTCGGCGCCGCACTGCTCCTGCTCAACATCACGGTGGGCGCCGCCAAGTACGGGATGGGCCGCCTCGGACCCCACTACGCGACCGTCATCGGGTCGAACGAGATGTGGCGCGGCGGCGATATATTTCCCTCGGGTCACACCGCGAACGCCGTGGTGACCTGGGGCATCCTGGCCTATCTGGCCTCGACGCCCCGGGCCAGGCGCTGGCTGTCCGCGCTCTCTGCGGTGACCTCCCTCGGCGTCGGACTGACCACGGTCTACCTCGGCACTCACTGGCTGAGCGATGTGCTCCTGGGCTGGGCCGCGGGTCTGCTGATCCTGCTGGCCCTCCCCTGGTGCGAGCCGCTGATCGCCCGCGCCGAGACGGAGATCCTCGCGGTCCGCGACCGCCGCCGCGGCCGCCGCACGACCACCGCTCCGGTTCCGGCACCGGTGGGCACGTCCCCGGTCGGGGCGCCCGCGGTCGCCCTCGCCCCGCACATGGCCAGGAGCGAGGAGGTGCAGGCCCGGGAACCGGTGGGCGCCGCCCGGACCTCGCGCGCACCGGCCCATATGGCACCCGGTCCGCACACGAGCCGGGGTGAACGCACCCCGGTCACCCCGGCGGGCAGCCGCCGCCCGCCGCACTCGGACCGCGTACCGCGCGGCACCGCTCCTGCCCGGCCCCTGGCCGGCGGCTGAGCGGCGACGGAGACAGCAGGCGCGGGGCCGGTACGCACACACCCTCCCCGCACGGCGAAGGCCCCGGCTCGACGCGAGCCGGGGCCTTCGCCGTGCGCGCGGCGCTCAGCCTTTCCAGCAGCGTGCGACTCTGCCGTCCACGACCTCGAAGTTCAGGCGTCCCGCGCGGTACTCCATGGTGATGATCGTTCCCGGCGGCAGCGAGCGGACCGTGCTCCAGCCGCGTTCACGAGCGAGCCGCTCGGCACGCTCCGCGTCCAGGCCGACATAGGCCTCCGGGGGGTCGTCCGGCTCGGCTCCAGGGGTTCCAGGGGTGGGAATGGGTGCCATGCCGCCACGTTAGGCCGCGGGCTCCGGCCAGGGAAGCGGAGAGGCACCGCTCCTGTCACACGTTCCTCTCCGGTCACGCTTGTGTCACAGAACCACGACACCCGGCTGACCCGGGCGGCGTCACACGTACGAGCGGTTCCACACCCCTCGTACACCTCCTCGAACGAAATTCGGAGCAGGTCGGGTCTGCAACACAAGGAGCGGTCGAATAAAAAACCAGGAAAGACATCGGTGAGTTCACGGTGGCTCAATTCCATCGCGTTCCGGAAAGAGGTCACCGTACGGCCGCGCATAGGAAGTACACGGATTCGACACATAATCCCCCGGCGGCCGACCGGGTCGACCGGCACTCCTCGCGCTGCGACACCCGTTCGAGAGGCATGACGTGAATCACCCTCACATCCCGCTCGGGACCCGCCTTCCGCGAAACCGGTCAGCCCACGGCGCTGACAGTGACCGAGAGGTCGTTGTCGACCGTGAAGTACGGCCAGGCCTCCACCTCGCCGTGCTCCGCCCGCACCGCCGCCCTGGGGTAGCGGAACACCGGCTCCTTGTCCGCGACATCGTCCAGCAGCCGTGCGATCCGCACCCGGGGGCCCTCCTCACCGGCGGGCCGCAGCCACAGGTCCCAGATGCCGGGGGCGAGCGGCGCGTACCGCACCGTGAACCCGAACTCCGCCTCCCTGTGTGTCACCTCGGCGCGCAGCACGGCCTCGGGACCGCCCCGCTCGCTCACTTCGGCGTAGGCGTCCGACGCCAGCCCGGTGCCGTACACCCGGCCGCTCACCCTCAGCCCGCCCTCGCCGACGCGCAGATCCCCCGCCTCCGCGTGCGGGGCGCGCAGCCAGCTGCGGACGGCGAGGGTGCCCTCCTCGGTGGCGTAGGGGATGCGGACGGCGATCCTGGCGGACGCGCCCCCGGGCGCGCGGTCCACGAGGGCACGCAGGTCCGTGACGCCCGGCTCGAGGGGGTGCGGCTGAACTTCGGCGAACTGTGCGTACGCGTCCCAGCGCCCCTCGGGAAGGTCGACGCTGCTGGGCAGGGCGGCGCGCAGCCGGCCGGGTTCGGCCGGGGCCAGCGGCAGCGCCACCTCCTCGCCGTCGCAGCGGCGCAACAGCAGATGGGCGGTTGGCGTCTCACCGGCGCAGGCGATGTCGAAGGTCAGCCCTCCCGCGGTGTCCGCGACGCTGTCGGCGCTCAGGGGCGTGGACATGCCTTCCCGCACGGTCCGCGGGGCCTTTGTCATCATGCGCTCGCTCCGGCTCAGCCTCCTTTGCCGTTCTCCTAGCGTGCCACGGAGAGTCGGCTCCTGCGCGCCGTTCGGCGAGGAAGCCCGGGCGGGAAAGGACGCGTAACGCCATCGGGCCCCGACGCGCCGTGACGGCGGCGTCGGGGCCCGATGGTGTGGCGACGGTCAGAGGTCGAGGCGCTGTCCGGGCATGATCAGGTCGGGGTCACCGCCGATGACCGCCTTGTTCCGGGCGTACAGCTCCTGCCAGGTGGTCCCGTGCCGCTCGGCGATCTCGCTGAGCGTGTCGCCCTCGCGCACGGTGTAGTCCCCGCGGGACGATCCGCGAGCGGTGTGTCCGGTCGAATGCTGCGGGGCCTGGGACGGCTGCCCGGACTTGCGCTGCGACGTCCGCTTCGGCGTCTGCCTCGACGAGGCGGACTCGGTGGCGGCGGTGCCCCGCGAGGTGTGGGTGGCCGCCCCGGCGCCCGACCCGGCGGGCGCGCTCCCATAGGCTCCGGCACGCCCCGAGCAGACGGGCCACGCTCCCCAGCCCTGCGCGTGCTGGACCTTGGCGGCCACGGCGATCTGCGCTCCCCTGGAGGCCTGGTCGGCCGTCGGGGCGTAGGCGGTGCCACCGTACGCGCGCCAGGTACCGGCGGAGAACTGCAGTCCTCCGTAGTAGCCGTTGCCGGTGTTGATGTGCCAGTTCCCGCCGCTCTCGCACTGGGCGATGCGGTCCCACACCCCGCCGTCCGCCGCGGTGGCGTCGCCGGTCGCGGCGAGCAGTCCGAGCGGGGCGAGCAGAGCCGCTCCGGCGAGGACCGCCGTCGTACGGGCCGTACGGGTCGTGCGGGTCTTGCGGGTGCTATCGGCACATTCAGACATGTAATTCCCTCTCCACAAACCCGAGGTCCCCCTAGGCGGGCACGTCGGCCCGCGCAGGGAGCGCGGATCGTCGTGCGCCGCCCCGTCCACCGGAGATGGTGCTCGCGCGCCGGCTGTGCGGCGCGGCCGGTGGACGTACCCGGGCGGTGCTCGTTGCACACGGCGGAGGAATCTAAGGAGATCGGCTGCCCGGCTCAACCAACTCCCTGTCACCCCAGGCCAGTTCGCGGTTACCTCGGGTATCGGCGATTTCCGGACACCCACTTCATTCGCTGATTTCCGGATTTATCGACCGGACCCCCTCGCGATCTGTGAGTCAGTTCACGCCATCAACTCCCTTGACCAACCCAAGACTTGACAGTGAGTGATGGATTCCGGGGGCATGTTCACCGAACGCGTCGGATGGTTCGATTCCGTTCGCTCCCGAGCGTGACTCCGGCCACAGATCGCCCGTTGTCATCTTCATGAGCCGGGGACCCCCGGACTCATGGGCCGGGAAGCCACCCGGCACCGCCACGCACCGCATCCCGAGGGAGCCACCCGTGCCGCGCATGCTCGACCTCAGCGACGCCGTACGCGCCGAGATCGGCGACGAAGAAGCCGACCGGCTGCTCGCCGGAGAGAACGCCCCGGGCAGTTACGACTGCACCTCCTGCCGGACTCCGGGCGACTCCGCACAGGAGCGCACCAGCACCGTCCTGTTCATCGGCGAGGAGACCGCAGTCCTGGCCTTCGCCCACGCCACCTGCCTGCCCTCCCAGGTCGTCCAGGTCACCGAGGAACAACTGCAGGGCGCCGTGCGCTCCATCGCCGCCGACCGCACCGTCCCCGCCGACCAGGGGTACGGCCGGCCCGCCACCGAGCAGGCGGTGCTGGGCGTCACCAGCGGGCTCGTCCTGATCGCCGGGGAACTGCACCCGGCGCTCGTCGTGGAGCCGACCGCGCCGATCGTGCGCCCGGGCACGACGAGCGCGGGCGACGACTTCCTGCCGCTGCTCATCGAGCAGGGCTTCATGCCGCTGACCGTGATCGACTCGGTGCCGCCCGTGCTGCACGGCTGGTCGGTGCTGCTCGCCGTGGGCCAGCTCCACGCGGTACTGCAGCCCGGCGCCTACGGCGGTCAGCCGGTCGCCTGGTGGCAGGCGCACCAGCCGCTCCATGTCACCGACGGCTGGCGGGCAGCCGCCAACAAGCACCAGCAGGTGCTCATGTTCGCCGCGCCGGTCGGCTCGATCGGCCGCCAGCCCCGGGAGGACCTGCTGCGCGACGCGCTGGACAAGGCCGCCGCGAACGGGAAGCTCGTGGCCGCCGCCCTGCCGCTCGCGGGCACCTGAGCCTTCGGCATCACCGCACCGGGCACACCGCGGGCCGAGTGCAGGCCGTCCGAGGCCGGCACGCGGTTCGGTGTGCCCGGACGGGCGTGGGGCGCGGTCGCCCGGACGGGCATGGAGCGCGATTGGTCCGCTTCGTGGGGCGCAATGAGCCAGGCGCCATGATTCCCCACGAAGCGGACTAATCGCCCGCATCCACTGGGCGGCGGGGTCGTTGGCACCTACGTGCACGCATACGACGTCCCCCATCGCCAGTCCTACCAGCCGCTCCCCTCCGGACGAGCAGGCCAGGACCCCTCCGGAGGCTTCTCGGCCACGCCCATCTACGACGCCCTCTGCGACGAATACATCAGGGCCTTCAGGGCACTCCCGGGCGACCGCGGCGGCGAGGAGGACATGGCCTTCATCGCCTTCGCCCACCTCCCGCACGACACGAGCTCCTACGGCACCGTCGGCGCGTACGGCACATACCAGAGCACCCCGCAGCACGCGACCGGCCACCTGGCCGCCCTGTACACCGCCCCGGACACACCGAACGACGTCTGGCAGCAGGTGGCGCGGCACGCCAGGGGCATGCCGCACCTGCCCGCACTGCCGCCCGCCCCCCGCCGGGGGCTGTGAGCGGCACACGAGCAGCACGGGAAAGGGGCGGCTCCGCCGGGGAGCCGCCCCTTTCCCTCGTCACTTCACTTCTTCTTGCCGCGCTTCTCGCGCACACGGACGGAGATGTGGATCGGCGACCCGTCGAAGCCGAACTCCTCACGCAGCCGACGCTCGACGAAGCGGCGGTAGCCCGCCTCGATGAAGCCGGAGGCGAAGAGCACGAACCGCGGGGGCTTGGTGCCCGCCTGCGTGCCGAAGAGGATGCGCGGCTGCTTGCCGCCGCGGACCGGGTGCGGGTGCGCGGAGACCAGCTCGCCCAGGAAGGCGTTGAGGCGGCCCGTGGGTACACGGGTCTCCCAGCCCTCCAGCGCGGTCTCGATCGCCGGGACCAGCTTCTCCATATGGCGTCCGGTGCGCGCCGAGACGTTCACCCGCGGCGCCCAGGCGACCTGGCCGAGCTCGGTCTCGATCTCCCGCTCCAGGTAGTAGCGGCGCTCCTCGTCCAGGTTGTCCCACTTGTTGAAGGCGAGGACGAGCGCGCGGCCCGCCTCCACCGCCATGGTGAGGATGCGCTGGTCCTGGACGGAGATGCTCTCGGAGGCGTCGATCAGCACGACGGCGACCTCGGCCTTCTCCACCGCGGCGGCGGTGCGCAGCGAGGCGTAGTAGTCCGCGCCCTGCTGGAGGTGGACCCGCTTGCGGATGCCCGCGGTGTCCACGAACTTCCAGGTCGTGCCGCCGAGTTCGATGAGCTCGTCGACCGGGTCCCGGGTGGTTCCGGCGAGTTCGTTGACGACGACGCGCTCCTCGCCCGCGACCTTGTTCAGCAGCGAGGACTTGCCGACGTTCGGGCGGCCGATCAGGGCGATGCGGCGCGGCCCGCCGATCCCGCCGCCGCCGAAGGTCTGGGCGGGCGCCTCGGGCAGGGCCTCCAGGACCGCGTCCAGCATGTCGCCGGTGCCGCGGCCGTGGAGCGCCGAGACCGGGTGGGGCTCGCCGAGGCCGAGGTTCCACAGGTACGACGCGTCCGCCTCGCCGCTCTGGCCGTCGACCTTGTTGGCGCACAGCACCACGGGCTTGCCGGCCTTGCGCAGCAGGCGGACGACCGCCTCGTCGGTGTCCGTCGCGCCGACCTTGGCGTCGACCACGAAGACGACCGCGTCGGCGGCCTCGATCGCGTACTCGGCCTGCGCGGCCACGGAGGCGTCGATGCCGAGGACGTCCTGCTCCCAGCCGCCGGTGTCCACGACCTTGAAGCGGCGGCCCGCCCACTCGGCCTCGTAGGTGACGCGGTCACGGGTGACGCCGGGCTTGTCCTCGACGACCGCCTCACGGCGGCCGATGATCCGGTTCACCAGGGTCGACTTGCCGACATTGGGGCGTCCGACCACGGCGAGCACGGGCAGCGGGCCGTGTCCGGCCTCCTCGATGGCGCCCTCGACGTCCTCGAGGTCGAAGCCCTCTTCCGCGGCGAGCTCCATGAACTCCGCGTACTCGGCGTCGCCGAGTGCCCCGTGCTCGTACTCGTGCTCGGCCGAGCCGTCGGGCTGGATCTGGTCGTTCATGAAGTCCGTACCTCGTTCATCGTGGTGATCGGTGGACCGCCGTGTCACGGTGATCCACTACTCAAGTGTCGCTTAGCGCCCGGTGAGGCGCCTGGCGTTTTCCAGGTGCGCGGTGAGCTGCTTCTGGATGCGCTCGGTCGCCTCGTCCAGCGCGGAGCGCGTACGCCGCCCGCTGCCGTCGCCCGCCTCGAAGGCGTCGCCGAAGACGACGTCGACGCGGCTGCGCAACGGAGGCAGCGCCTTGATCAGCCGTCCTCGCCGCTCGGAGCTTCCCAGCACAGCGACGGGCACGATCGGCGCCCCGCCGCGAAGGGCGAAGTAGGCGAGGCCCGCGCGCAGCGAGGCGAAGTCACCCTCGCCCCGGGTGCCCTCCGGGAAGATCCCGAGCGCTCCGCCGTTGTCCAGCACGCTCAGAGCCTTGGTGACGGCGGTGCGGTCGGCGCTCTTGCGGTCCACCTCCAGCTGGCCGATGCCGCGCAGGAAGGTGCCGAGCGGGCCGATGAACGCCTCCTTCTTGATCAGGAAGTGCGTCGGCCGGGGCGCCACGCCCATGACCATCGGCCCGTCGATGTTGTGGGAGTGGTTCACCGCGAAGATCACGGGACCGGTCGCCGGAACCTTCCAGGCCCCCAGGACCCGGGGCTTCCACAGCCCGTACATCAGACCGACGCCGATGCGCCGCCCGATGTCGGCGCCTCGCTCGGTGGAAGCGTCGCTCACTTCGCCGCCCGCTTCTCCTCGACGAGGGTGACGACGCACTCGATGACCTGCTGGAGCGTGAGCTCGGTGGTGTCCACCTCGACCGCGTCGCCCGCCTTGGCGAGCGGAGAGGTCTTGCGGCTGGAGTCGGCGTGGTCCCGCTTGATCAGCGCCTCGCGGGTGGCGTGGATGTCCGCGCCCTTGAGCTCACCGCTGCGGCGGGCGGCGCGCGCCTCCGGGGAGGCGGTGAGGAAGATCTTGAGGTCGGCGTCGGGCAGCACCGTGGTGCCGATGTCGCGGCCCTCCACGACCATGCCCACCTCGGCGGCGGCGGCCAGGGAGCGCTGCAGGTCGGTGATCCGGGCCCGCACCTCGGGCACGGCGCTGACCGCGCTGACCTTGGAGGTGACCTCCTGGGTGCGGATCGGTCCGGAGACGTCCGTGCCGTCCACCATGATGGAGGGCGCCGACGGGTCGGTACCGGAGATGATCTCCGGCTTGCCCGCCACAGCCGCGATAGCGGTGGGGTCCGTTATGTCGATGCCGTTGCTGACCATCCACCACGTGATCGCCCGGTACTGGGCGCCGGTGTCCAGGTAGCTCAGCCCGAGCTGCGCGGCCACGGCCTTGGAGGTGCTCGACTTGCCCGTGCCGGAGGGGCCGTCGATGGCGACAATCACTGCCTGGGCGGTCCGGGCGGCGCCGTTTTCCACGGTGAGGACACCTTCCTGGTACGGGGTGGCGGGTTCGGGCGGGGCGCGGAGTAGGTTTTGGGCGCCCCGCACAAGGTTACTGGCTCCGTAGACCCGGTATGACGGCCGGACGGCGGGCCCACCCGTCGCCCGACCGGCGCAATCGCCCCTCGCCCGACCGGCGCAACCGTCTGTCGCCCGTCCGGTGGATCGCCCGTCTCCCTACTGGCGGATCGTCCAGCCCCGCTCCCGCAGGGCCGCGGTGAGCGCCGGTGCGGCATTCTGCTCCACCATCAGCTGCACCAGGCCCGCCTGCTGCCCCGTCGCGTGCTCGATGCGGACGTCCTCGATGTTGACGCCGACCATGCCCGCGTCCGCGAAGATACGGGCGAGCTGGCCGGGCTGGTCGTCGATGAACACGGCCACGGTCTCGTACGCCCGCGGGGCGCTGCCGTGCTTGCCGGGCACCCGGACCTGGCCCGCGTTGCCGCGGCGCAGTACGTCGTGGATGCCGTCGGTGCCCTCACGCCGCTTGGCCTCGTCGGAGGACTGCAGGGAGCGCAGGGCCTGTACGGTCTCGTCCAGGTCGGCGGCGACCTCGGAGAGCAGGTCGGCGACGGGTCCCGGGTTCGCGGACAGGATGTCGATCCACATCCGGGGGTCGGAGCCCGCGATCCGGGTCACATCCCTGATCCCCTGGCCGCACAGCCGTACGGCGGACTCCTCGGCGTGCTCCAGTCGCGCGGCGACCATGCTGGAGACCAGGTGGGGCATGTGCGACACCAGTGCGACGGCCCGGTCATGGGCGTCGGCGTCCATGACGACCGGCACGGCACGGCAGTGCGAGACCAGTTCCAGGGCGAGGTTCAGCACCTCGGTGTCGGTTTCCCGGGTCGGGGTGAGCACCCACGGGCGGCCTTCGAAGAGATCGCCGCTGGCCGCGAGCGGCCCGGACTTCTCGCGGCCCGACATCGGGTGCGTGCCGATGTACCGCGACAGCAGGACCGGGTCCAGGCCGAGTTCCTCCAGCTCGCGGCCCGGCCCGCCCTTGACGCTCGCCACGTCCAGGTAGCCGCGCCCGAGTCCGCGCCGCATGGCGTCGGCGAGCGCACCCGCCACATGCGCGGGCGGGGCCGCGACGATCACCAGGTCGACGGGGCCCTGGGGCTCCTCGTCGGTGCCGGCGCCGAGGACGGCCGCCGTGCGGGCCTGCTCGGGATCGTGGTCGGCGAGATGCACGGCGACCCCGCGCGCGGTGAGCGCCAGGGCCGCCGAGGTGCCGATCAGCCCCGTACCGATGACGAGTGCGGACCTCACCGGGCGATGTCCTTTCCGTCCTGACCGACCGCCACGGTAACGCTCCTCGCTGAAGTGCCGATGTGTTTGCGAACCTCTGTCGCATCAGGCTAAGCGTTCCGCCGGTATCGCGGTTCATCGCCTGTGGGTCCGTCGTGGCCGGTCGCGCGGTTCCCCGCGTCCCTTTCGGGGCGCTTCCCGCCTGTCACATGTCCCAGAGCGCCCCGAGGGTCTGCAGTTCGCCCGCGTACTCGATCCGGTCCGCCCACTCGCGCGGCCATGCCTCGGCGCCGAGGTGGGCACCCGCGAAGGCACCCGTCAGGCAGGCGATCGAGTCGGAGTCGCCGACGGTGCAGGCGGCCCTGCGCAGGGCGGTGAGGGGCTCGTCGGGGAACAGCAGGAAGCACAGCAGTCCGGTGGCGAGGGCCTCCTCGGCGATCCATCCCTCGCCGGTGGCCAGACACGGGTCGGTCTCGGGCGAGACGGTCCGCACGGCCGTCTGGAGGCGCTCGAGGATCGCCAGGCACTCGTCCCAGCCGCGCGCGATGAAGTGCTCCGGCGTCGGGTCCTGGCCGCGGGCCCACAGGTCGCCGAGCCACAGCTCGTGGTAGCGGCTGCGATTCTCGTACGCGTACGAGCGCAGCAGCCCGACCAGTCCCGCCGGCTCCGCGCCCTGCACGAGCAGCCGTATGGCGTGGGCGGTCAGATCGGAGGCTGCGAGTGCCGTGGGGTGGCCGTGGGTGAGAGCCGCCTGCATCTGGGCGGCCCCGGCGCGCTGTCCTTCGCTCAGCCCCGGTGCGAGTCCGATGGGGGCCACGCGCATGTTCGCCCCGCAGCCCTTGGAGCCGATCTGGCTCGCCTCCTGCCAGGGGCGGCCCTCGTCGTTCAGCAGGTTGCAGGCGACCATACAGGTGCGGCCGGGCGCCCGGTTGTTCTGCGGGGAGTGGTACCAGTCCACGAACTCGTCGCGCACCGGCCGCTCCATCCGCTTCGGCGCCAGCACCCCGCGGTCCATGGCCGTCCGCAGTCCCCGGCCCAGTGCCAGGGTCATCTGGGTGTCGTCGCTGACGATCGCCGGGCGCGGCAGCTTCATCTCCCGCCACGGCCCGAACGTCGCGAGGATCGACGGCACGTCGTTGAACTCGGTCGGGAAGCCGAGCGCGTCGCCGAGGGCGAGGCCGAGCAGGGAACCGGTGGCGGCGCGTTTGACGAGGGCCGTGGTGGTCATGAGGGACGTCCTTCCGTGGCGGGACGCAGCAGGGGCGGGTGCAGGGCGGTGGCGCCGCCCGCGCGGTAGACGGCGGCGGGCTTGCCGCGGCCACCGGTCAGACGGGAGGCGCCCGGGACCGGTTCTACGAAGCCGGGGGTGGCGAGGACCTTGCGCCGGAAGTTGGGGCGGTCGAGAGCGGTGCCCCACACGGTCTCGTAGACCTCCTGCAGCTCGCCCAGCGTGAACTCGGGCGGGCAGAAGGCGGTGGCGAGGCAGGTGTACTCCAGCTTGGCCCCGACGCGGTCGTGGGCGTCGGCGAGGATCCGGTCGTGGTCGAAGGCGAGCGGACCTGCCGAGTCGTACGGCAGCCAGCGCGCCTGGGCCGCGTCACCGCCGCCGTGCGGCTCGGGGGCGTCGGGCAGGAGTGCGGCGAAGGCGACGGAGACGACCCGCATCCGGGGGTCGCGGCCGGGGTCGCTGTAGGTGCGCAGCTGCTCCAGGTGCAGCCCCGTGACGTCCCCGAGGCCGGTCTCCTCGGCCAGCTCGCGCCGGGCCGCGTCCTCCGCCGATTCCTTTGGCCGTACGAAGCCGCCGGGGAGGGCCCACTGGCCCGCGTAGGGCTCCTGTCCGCGCTCGATGAGCAGCGCCTGGAGCGTGCCCCCGCGGATCGTGAGGACGGCGAGGTCGACGGTGACGGCGAAGGGTTCGAAGGCGTACTTGTCGTAGCCCTGCACTGCCCCCACCCCCTTTAATAGTCGTTCTGACTATAAACGGTGGCGGCTGAGGCGCACAAGGGCGGTGGCGGAACGCGAAGCGGCGGGCTCCCGTCCGTACGGGAGCCCGCCGCTTCCACGCAGATGCGGTGTGCCTTGCGTCTACAGATCGACTTCCTTCATCAGCATGCCGACCTCGGTGTTGGACAGCCGGCGCAGCCAGCCCGACTTCTGGTCGCCGAGGGTGATCGGTCCGAAGGCGGTGCGCACCAGCTTGTCGACCGGGAAGCCGGCCTCCGCGAGCATGCGGCGCACGATGTGCTTGCGGCCCTCGTGCAGGGTCACCTCGACCAGGTAGTTCTTGCCGGTCTGCTCAACCACCCGGAAGTGGTCCGCGCGCGCGTACCCGTCCTCCAGCTGGATGCCGTCCTTGAGCTGCTTGCCCAGGTCGCGCGGGATCGGGCCCACGATGTGCGCGAGGTAGGTCTTCTTCACGCCGTACTTGGGATGGGTCAGCCGGTGCGCGAGCTCGCCGTGGTTGGTGAGCAGGATGACGCCCTCGGTCTCGGTGTCCAGCCGCCCGACGTGGAAGAGCCGCGTCTCACGGTTGGTGACGTAGTCCCCGAGGCACTGGCGCCCCTCGGGGTCCTCCATGGTCGAGACCACGCCCGCGGGCTTGTTGAGGGAGAAGAACTGGTACGACTGCGTGGCCACGGTCAGCCCGTCGACCCTGATCTCGTCCTTCTCGGGGTCGACCCGCAGGCCCTGCTCGAGGACGATCTCGCCGTTGACCTCGACCCTGGCCTGCTCGATCAGCTCCTCACAGGCGCGCCGGGAGCCGTAGCCCGCGCGTGCGAGCACCTTCTGCAGCCGCTCGCCCTCCTGCTCGGCACCCGGGAAGGTCTTGGGCAGCTTGATGTCCTTCTTGCCCGCGTAGCGCTCGCGGTTGCGCTCCTCGGCCCGCGTCTCGTACTCGCGGGACTGCGCGGGCGCCGTGCGGCCCCCGCCGCGCTGCTGGGACTGCCTGGGGCCGCCCTTGGCACCACCGCGCGCGGAACCGCCGCGTCCGGACTTGGGGCCGTCCGGCGAGGCGCCGGGGCCCACGTCGTAGCGGCGCTCCTCGGGGCGGGGCTTCTTGGGACGGCCCTGACCCTGCCTCTCGTCCCTGCTGTTGCCGGCACCGCGGTAGTTGCCGCGCCCACCGCTCCTGCCGCTATCGCTACCGCTACCGCTGCTTCGCATCAAAATTCCGTCGTCGTGTCGGTCGTCTTCATGGTGTGACCGCCGTCCGCGTCCGGCGCGTCGTCGGCGTCCGGGTCGAACGACGGAACGCCCTCCTGGGTCTCGGCCTCGATCGCCTCCGCCTCCGGGAGGAAGGGCGCGAGTTCCGGAAGCTCGTCCAGGCCGCGCAGGCCCATCCGCTCCAGGAAGTAGTTCGTCGTCCTGTACAGGATCGCACCTGTTTCGGGTTCCGTGCCCGCCTCCTCGACGAGACCGCGCTGGAGAAGGGTGCGCATGACCCCGTCGCAGTTCACTCCGCGCACCGCCGAGACCCGGCTGCGGCTGACCGGCTGGCGGTAGGCGACCACCGCCAGGGTCTCGAGCGCGGCCTGGGTGAGCCGGGCCTGCTGCCCGTCCAGCACGAAGCGCTCCACCGCGGGGGCGTACTCGGCGCGGGTGTAGAAGCGCCAGCCGCCCGCGACGAACCGGAGCTCGAAACCGCGCCCCTGAGCGGTGTAGTCGTCCGCCAGCTCGCGCAGCGCGTCCGCGATCTGCCGCCGGGGCCGCTCCAGGATCTTCGCCAGGTGCTCCTCGGTGGCGGGCTCGTCCACGACCATGAGGACGGCCTCCAGGGCGGGCTTGAGGTCGAGGTCCGCCACCGGGTTCAGGCCCACGGGGACCTCGGCGATCTGCTCGCTCACGCCATCTCCTCCTCCGTCTTCTTCGTGCCGTTCTTCTCGGGGTCCTCGGGCGGGCGGTCGAACTCGTCGGTCACCACCGGCTCCTCGTCCCCCTCCCCGCCGGTCCAGCGCACCGTGAGTTCGCCGAGGGCGGCCTCCTGCTCCAGCGCCACCGCCTTCTCCCGGTACAGCTCCAGCAGGGCGAGGAAGCGCGCGACGACGGTGAGGGTGTCGTCGGTGTCCTCGACGAGCGCGCGGAAGCTGGCCTCGCCCAGTTCCCGCAGCCGGGCGACCACGATCTGGGCCTGTTCCTGCACGGACACCAGCGGGGCGTGGATGTGGTCGACGTACACCTGCGGCTTGGGCTTGGGCTGCATCGCCTTGACCGCGAGCCTGGCGAACCCTTCCGGGCCGATGCTGATGACCACCTCGGGCAGCAGCTCGGCATGCTGGGGCTCCAGGCCGACCGTACGGGGATAGCGCCGGGCCTCGTCGTCGGCCCGCCGGTTGAAGATCTCGGCGATCTGCTTGTACGCGCGGTACTGGAGGAGCCGCGCGAACAGCAGGTCCCGCGCCTCCAGCAGTGCGAGGTCCGCCTCGTCCTCGACCTCGGCCGCCGGCAGCAGCCGTGCGGCCTTGAGGTCGAGCAGCGTCGCGGCGACGACCAGGAACTCGGTCGTCTGATCGAGGTCCCAGTCGGGCCCCATGGCCCGGATGTGCGCCATGAACTCGTCGGTGACCTTCGACAGCGCGACTTCCGTGACGTCCAGCTTGTGCTTGGAGATCAGCTGGAGGAGGAGGTCGAAGGGGCCTTCGAAGTTGGACAGCCGGACCTTGAAGACACCGTCGTCGGGCTCCTGCCGCGCCGGGGCGGTGTCGCCCTCGGAGGGGGGTGCGGCCAGGGCCACCGAGCCGGTGGAAGCCTCCACGGCCCCCGGGGACGGCTCTGTCAGGCCACCGGCGAGCGCGGGCCCGCCGGACGGCCCGTCGGCAGGGGCGGGGCTTTCGGCCGGGTGGTCGGGGTCCTCGGCCAAGTGGGCGGGGTCTTCGGCCAAGTGGGCGGGCTCCTCGGCCGGTGCCGGGGCCCGGCGCCCAGGCTCGGTGACGACCGTGGGCGGGTCCGTCTCCGCCTCGGGGACCGGCGCGGTCCGCGTGCTCTCCTCGTGCGTGGCCGGCTTCACCGGCGAGGCGCCCGGTCCACGCCCCAGCGCACGCCGACGGCCGGAGGGGCCGGGAGTGGGAGCGGAGCCGTCGTACGAGGTCATAGCCGTGGCAGGCTACCTGCTCAGCGACCCCGGAGCCGACGTACGAGGATGCTCGCGTCCCCTCGGGACTCCAGATCCGCCAGCACGACGGCGACCGCCTCGCGCACGATCCGCCCGCGGTCGACCGCGAGCCCGTGCTCCCCCCGCAGCACGAGGCGCGCGTGCTCGAGGTCCATCAGCTCCTCGGCGGACACATACACGGTGATCTTCTCGTCGTGCCGCTCACGCCCGCTGGGCCGCCGCCCCGCCGCGCGCCCCCGCTTGCGCGGCTGGGCCGTGGCAGAACCTTCCTGCGGCGCCTGACGTCGTGCCGACCGCCCCGCGGCCGCCGAGCGCGCATGGGACTCCCCCGCCTCCGCCTCGGCGCTGTCCGCGGCGACATGCTCGTCGCCCTCACCGTCGCCGCCCTGTACGGGCACGGACGGCGGTGCGTCCTCCGTGGTGGCCGTCGTGCCGCTGTCTCCCGCGGGAGCCGGCACCCGGGCCTCGCCGTTGGCCTGGCGCCTGGGGGCGGACGCCTGGAGCCCCATTCCCCCGGTGGTGCGGAACAGTTCGTCGGCCCCCGGCAGACTCACTCGGCGTGACACCGGGCGAGCACCTCCCTGGCGAGCTGGCGATAGGCGGCGGCACCGACGGAGTTGGAGGCGTACGTGGTGATCGGCTCACCGGCGACCGTGGTCTCCGGGAAGCGGACCGTGCGGCCGATGACCGTGTGGTAGACGTGGTCGTCGAACGCCTCGACCACACGGGCCAGGACTTCGCGGCTGTGCACGGTCCGGGAGTCGTACATCGTGGCGAGGATGCCGTCGAGTTCCAGGTCGGGGTTGAGCCGCTCCTGGACCTTCTCGATGGTCTCGGTGAGCAGCGCGACACCGCGCAGCGCGAAGAACTCGCACTCCAGGGGCACGATCACCTTGTGTGCGGCGGTGAGCGCGTTCACCGTGAGCAGGCCGAGCGAGGGCTGACAGTCGATCACGATGTAGTCGTAGTCGGGCAGCAGCGGCTTCAGCGCCCGCTGCAGGGTCGACTCGCGCGCGACCTCGGAGACCAGCTGGACCTCGGCCGCCGACAGGTCGATGTTGCTCGGCAGCAGGTCCATGTTCGGGACCGCGGTCTTCAGCAGCACCTCGTCCGCGGACATGCCCCGCTCCATGAGCAGGTTGTAGACGGTGAGGTCGAGCTCCATCGGGTTGACGCCGAGGCCCACCGACAGGGCGCCCTGCGGGTCGAAGTCCACGAGGAGGACCCGGCGGCCGTACTCCGCGAGCGCGGCGCCCAGGTTGATGGTCGACGTCGTCTTGCCGACGCCGCCCTTCTGGTTGCACATCGCGATGATCTTCGCGGGGCCGTGGTCGGTCAGAGGGCCCGGGATCGGGAAGTACGGCAGCGGACGGCCGGTCGGGCCGATACGCTCGCGGCGCTGGCGGGCCGCGTCGGGCGCGAGCGTGGCCGCGTACTCGGGATCGGGCTCGTACTCGGCGTCGGGGTCGTAGAAGTGCCCGTCGGGCAGTTCGTCGTAGTCGGCGAAGTGGTTGTGGACCCCGCCACTTCCGTTGCCGGCCATGGCGTTCACGTGTTGGCCATCCAAGCTCTGGTGTGCTGTCTGAGCCAGGTGGGGGCTCTGGCTCTGGTGGGCAGCGAAGGTACGGACAGCGACGGAGCCGACAGCCTCGAGCCCCGTGGGGCCCGTGCCCCGCGCAGGCGCTCCTGGTTGACCACCCCCGGGAGTAAATGTCGACTCATTCACAAGTCGTCTTACCTCCTTGGTGACCAGGAAACTTCTAGATAGGTCAGCGTGGCACCATGCCGACGGTTGGCGACTCTATGGCGTGTCGGCGGTCCGCAGCAACACAATCCGCCGGACCCGGCCCGATGTGTCGGCAATGAAACATCCTGCTGTCAAGGGTGTCCGGGCTCCGTTCGCCAGGTTTCACCGGTGTGCGAAACGGTTGAAGGGTTGCGTTCGAGGCGAGTTGAACGAGTGTCGCAAAGTGACCATACACACATCCGGCCGGACCTTGTCGGGCAAGGTCCGGCCGGATGGCCGGTGTTGACGAGGCAAGTTGACCTGTCGCTTTGTAGCACCGGGAATTCGAACCCGGGTCCCGGTGACTCCATGGGTGACCCCATGAGCGCCCCGGGGGAGGCGCCTCAGCCGAGCAGGGTCTCCAGCTCGATGTGCTCCAGGCCGTGTGCCTCGGCGACCTCCTTGTAAACCACCTTGCCCTCGTGGGTGTTGAGGCCCTTGGCCAGCGCGGCGTCACGGCGCAGGGCCTCGACCCAGCCGCGGTTCGCGAGCTCCACGATGTAGGGCAGCGTGGCGTTCGTCAGCGCGTAGGTGGAGGTGTTGGGGACGGCGCCGGGCATGTTGGCGACGCAGTAGAAGACCGACTCGTGGACCTTGAAGGTCGGTTCGGCGTGCGTGGTGGGACGGGAGTCCTCGAAGCAGCCGCCCTGGTCGATCGCGATGTCGACAAGGACACTTCCCGCCTTCATCCGGGAGACCAGCTCGTTGGTGACCAGCTTCGGGGCCTTGGCGCCCGGGATGAGGACGGCGCCGACGACGAGGTCCGCCTCGAGGCAGGCCTTCTCCAGCTCGAAGGCGTTGGAGACGACGGTCTGGATCTTCGTACCGAAGACCTTGTCCGCCTCCCTGAGCTTGTTGATGTCCTTGTCGAGCAGCGTGACGTGGAAGCCCAGGCCGATGGCGATCTGCGCGGCGTTCCAGCCGGAGACGCCACCGCCGATGATGACGGCCTTGCCGGCCGGCACGCCAGGGACACCGCCCGGCAGCACGCCACGGCCGCCGGCCGCGCGCATCAGGTGGTAGGCGCCGACCTGCGGGGCCAGCCGGCCCGCGACCTCGGACATGGGTGCGAGCAGCGGGAGCGCCCGGTTGGCCAGCTCGACCGTCTCGTAGGCGATGGCCGTGGTGCCCGACTCCAGCAGGGCGTCCGTGCACTCCTGGGACGCGGCCAGGTGCAGGTAGGTGAAGAGGATCTGGTCCTTGCGGAGGCGGTGGTACTCCTCCGCGATGGGCTCCTTGACCTTCAGCAGCAGGTCGGCGGCGGCCCAGACCTCGTCGGCGGTCTCCAGGATCTGCGCACCTGCGGTGACGTACTCCTCGTCCGGGATCGAGGAGCCGACACCGGCATTGCGCTCGACGACGACCTGGTGGCCATGGCGCACGAGCTCGTGCACACCGGCGGGGGTGATGGCCACCCGGAACTCGTTGTTCTTGACCTCGCGGGGGATACCGACCTTCACGTCGATCACGGTCCTTGACTCAGAGAATGTGGGGCATTGATCGCAAACCCGGACGCACGGGGGCACACCGGGAGACACCGCAGGAGAACGAGCGGCAGAGCCAGTTTAATGAAGGTGTTCCCGCTGTCTAGCCTTTCATTGCATCAATCTTCATCTGATGCACTGCGGATTTCGCAGGCGTCGGCCGTTTGTTCCAGCTCCGAGGCGCCCTGGGGGCCGTCCGGGACGTCCTGAGGCTCCTCACTCAGCATGCGCTCGGCCGCTCCGCGCTGCAGACGGGCCGCCGCCGGGTCGCCGAGGCGCTCCAGGGTGTCGGCGAGCCTGAGCCGCAGTGCCGCCTGAAGCCGCACGTCCTGGGCGTGGCGCGCGCACTCGACCGCCTCGTGGCACGTGCGCAGCGAGTCCTCCGAGCGTCCCGAGTGCTCCTGGACGCGGGCGAGTTCGCTCAAGGCTCGCGCGTGGCCGGCCACATCACCCCTCCTGCGGTGCACCGCGACCGCCGCGCGCCAGTTGCGCAGCGCCTCGCCGTAGCGGCCCGCGTACGTCTGTGCGGTGGCCAGGCGGCCGTAGAGCCGGGCGGCGTCGGCGTGCTCGTCGCGGGCCAACCGCTGGGCGAGCGCTCTGCCGTACCAGTCCGCGGCCCGGTCGTAGTCCCGGAGCTCCTGGTGAGCGCCGCCTACGGATTCCATCGCGCGGCCCGTCGCGTACGGGTCGTTCGCCCGCCGTCCGGCGTCCAGGGCGTCCCGGTAGCGTCGCAGCGCCTGGGCGGTACGGCCGGTCTGCGCGTCCAGGTCCGCGAGGTTCAGCAGCGCCGCCGCCGCCTCGCGGGGCAGGTCGCGGCGCTCGGCGACGTCGAGGACGAGCCGGTGGACCACGTACAGCTCGGGCGCGGCGGCCTTCGTGCCGAAGTGGGCGACCAGGGCCCTGACCAGGGCTGCCATGAGCCGTCGGGCCAGCGTGTCGAGCTCGCCGTCGGCCACCGCGAGCCGTGCCGCGGCCAGCAGTGCGGGCTGTCGGGTGCGCAGCCAGTCCTCGGCGGCCCGGGGGCTCGGAAAACGCAGGGTCCTGGGCAGTGCGGCGAGCTTCTCGCGCGCCTGCGGGCTGTCCGTCTCGGTGATCGCCCGGCAGGACTGGAGCAGCCGTACGGTCCGCTCCAGCATCCGTGCGCGGGCCAGCTGGAGCTCGGCGGGCCGGTCCTGGGTCCTCGTCCGCTCGCGCAGCAGGGGCAGCAGACAGCCGGGGACCTCGTACTGAGGCTCGGGGCGGGGGCCGGGATCAGGCGCGGGCGAGTCGATCCGCCGCAGGAAGGAGCGGGAGGCGAGGCCGTCGAGAACGGTGGCCGCGTCCCCGGGCGAGCAGCCGGCCAGTGCGGAGGCCGTGTGCGGGTCCACGAGACCGGCGGGGGCGAGGGACAGCAGCCGCAGCATGCGCTGGGCGGTGGCGGGCAGCCCCGCGTACGCGAGCCGGAAGACCCGGTCCAGTGGCGGGCCTTCGTCACCCGCGGAGCGCAGTTGTTTGGCCAGGTCGGCGACCGCGGCCTCCGGGCGGGCGGCGAGCCAGCCACCGGCCAGCACGAGCGCGGCGGGCTGGCCCGCGCACTCCTCCACGAGCCCCTCGGCGGCACGCGGGTCGACGGTGATGCGCACGGTCCCGGTGAAGCGGGTGAGCAGCTCCTGTGCGGACTTGGTGTCGAGGCCGCCGAGGGTGCAGGGACGCACGTCCGCGATGCCGGTCAGCGGCCCCCCTGAGACGGCGACGACCAGGCAGTCCGGTGTGTCCGGCAGCAGCGCGTCGACCTGCTCGGCCGACGCCGCGTCATCGAGCAGGAGCAGCGCGCGGCGGCCGGCGAGGCCCTCGCGCACGGCCTGGCCGAGGGCGTCGGGCGGGGCTCCCGCGGGGGCGGGCAGACCGAGGGCGGTGAGCAGTTCGCGGGCGGTGCGCTCGGTCGGTACGGGGGTGCCGTCGGCCTCACTGAGGCGGGCTTGCAGCACACCGTCCGCGTAGCGGTGCCCGACCTGGCGCACCAGCTCCCGCGCCAGGGCCGTACGGCCGAGGCCGGGCCGCCCGGCGATGAGCAGGACGCGGGCGCGCGGCGCCTTGCGTCCGGAGATGGTGTCCAGGCCGGCGCGCTCGATGTCGGCCAGGAGTTCCTTCAACTCCCGTGCTCGCCCCAGGAACTGACCACCCGTCACGGACCGGCGCCGGTCGTGCTGCGACACCGCGACGCCGTCCGTGTCCACCGCCTGCTCCGCCACGGGCCACGCTCCCGAACCAACACGCCAACGGGCCCGCCTGCCTTGGGACGGGTCGTGCTCAGAGCCTAGTTGACGCTTTGCGGCGATCTCCGCAGCGCACGGCGGACACATCGCCCAATCGGATCAGGCGATCGTACGACCGTGGCCGTGAGGGCGCGGCCTGTGCCTCGCTCAGGCCTCGAACGGCCGTGCGGGCCAGGGCGCCCCGGCCGGACGCAGGGCGTCCGTGCCGGCGCCGGCACGCGCGGCGACCAGCGAGAGCACGCCGATGACGAGGCAGTTGTTGTGCAGGTCACCGGCCAGCACACCCTGTACGAGGTCCGTGAGCGGCACCCGGGCCACCTCCATGTCGGCCTCCTCGTCCTCCACCGCGAAGCGCTGCCCCTCGGCCTCGGACAGTCCTCGGGCGAGGAAGACCCGCACGGCCTCGTCGCAGCCTCCGGGAGTGGTGTAGACGTCGGTCAGCACCCGCCAGTCCTCGGCCTTGACGTGCGCCTCCTCGTACAGCTCGCGCTGGGCGGCGTGCAGCGGGTTCTCGCCGGGGACGTCGAGGAGTCCGGCCGGGATCTCCCAGAGCCTGTGGCGCACCGGGTGGCGGTACTGGCGGATCACCAGTACGCGGTCCTGGTCGTCGAGGGCGAGGACGGCCACCGAGCCGGGGTGGACCTGGTAGTCGCGGCGGGCGACCGAGCCGTCCGGCATGACCACGTCGTCGGTACGCACAGAAGTCTTGTTGCCGACGAACGGGGTCTCACTCGCCCTGACCTGCCACTGCTCGGGGGTGTCCTTGATCGTCATATCGTGCTGTTCCTCCCGCGCCCTCGCATACGACTACGACGCATATGACTACGGCATATACGACCGGGGTGCGCCTCCCGCAGGACGCGCACCCCGGTCACCGTACATTCTTCGACTACTTGCCGTTCTTGCCCGCGGTCGCCTGCTGCTTGCGCTCGACGGCGGCCTTCACCAGACCGGCGAACAGCGGGTGCGGCCGGGTCGGGCGGGAGCGCAGCTCGGGGTGCGCCTGCGTCGCCACCAGGTAAGGGTGCACCTCGCGCGGGTACTCGACGTATTCCACGAGCTTGCCGTCCGGCGACGTTCCGGAGAACTGGATGCCGGCCTTCTTCTCCAGCTCGCCCCGGTAGGCGTTGTTCACCTCGTAGCGGTGGCGGTGGCGCTCCTCGACGTACTCCTTGCCGCCGTACACCTCGCGCACGATGGAACCCTCCGCCAGCTTGGCCGGGTACATGCCCAGGCGCATGGTGCCGCCCATGTCGCCCTCGCCCGCCACGATGTCGAGCTGCTCGGCCATGGTGGAGATGACGGGGTGCCCGGTGACCGCGTCGAACTCGGTGGAGTTCGCGTCCTGGATGCCGGCGAGGTTGCGTGCCGCCTCGATCACGATGCACTGCAGGCCGAGGCAGAGGCCGAGCAGCGGGATCCGGTTCTCACGGGCGTACTGGATCGCGCCGACCTTGCCGGACACTCCGCGGTCGCCGAAACCGCCGGGGATGCAGATCGCGTCCACGTCGGACAGCTGCTTCGCGGCGCCCTCCGGAGTCTTGCAGTCGTCGGACGTGACCCACTTGATCTTCACCCGGGCCTTGTTGGCGAAGCCGCCCGCGCGCAGGGCCTCGGTCACCGACAGATAGGCGTCCGGCAGGTCGATGTACTTGCCGACCAGAGCGAGGGTGATCTCGTGGTCGGGGTTGTGGACGCGGTCGAGCAGGTCGTCCCAGGTCGTCCAGTCCACATCGCGGAAGGGCAGATCCAGCTTGCGGACAACGTAGGCGTCCAGGCCCTCGGAGTGCACGACCTTGGGGATGTCGTAGATCGAGCGGGCGTCCGGGCAGGCGACGACCGCGGCCTCGTCCACGTCGCACATCAGGGAGATCTTGCGCTTGATCGCGGTCGGGACCTCACGGTCGCAGCGCAGGACGATCGCGTCCGGCTGGATACCGATGTTGCGCAGTGCGGCGACCGAGTGCTGCGTCGGCTTGGTCTTCAGCTCGCCGGACGGGCCGATGTAGGGCAGAAGAGAGATATGAACGACGAAGACGTTGTCCCGGCCGACCTCGTGACGGACCTGCCGCACGGTCTCCAGGAACGGCAGCGACTCGATGTCGCCGACCGTGCCGCCGACCTCGGTGATCACGACATCGACCTCGTCGGTCGCCATACGGCGGATACGGTGCTTGATCTCGTTGGTGATGTGCGGGATGACCTGCACCGTGTCACCCAGGTACTCGCCGCGCCGCTCCTTGGCGATCACCGTGGAGTACACCTGACCGGTGGTGACGTTCGCGGAGCCGTCGAGGTCGCGGTCCAGGAAGCGCTCGTAGTGGCCGATGTCCAGGTCGGTCTCGGCGCCGTCGTTCGTGACGAACACCTCACCGTGCTGGAACGGGTTCATGGTGCCCGGGTCCACGTTGAGGTACGGGTCGAGCTTCTGCATGACGACGCGCAGGCCCCGCGCCTTGAGCAGCATGCCGAGGCTGGAGGCCGTCAGGCCCTTGCCAAGCGAGGAGGCGACACCCCCGGTGACGAAGATGTGCTTGGTCGTCGTGGCTGTGTTGTTGCGGAATACAGCGGGCGGCATGGCCAAGAGGGGGCTCCCGTGGTCGCGGTCTGGGGTGCGGTCCGGCTGCTCCACCGAAGATTTTCGGGGGTGCCGTCGCTGCGGTTCGGGGGTTTGTCTCCCACCGGTCCACGGGCTACCAGCGTATCAGCGCCGGGGAGGGGCTGCTTCCGGCCACGCTCCGCGCACAGGTCACGACGGACACGCGACCTTCACCCTTGGCCCACTCGTTCGGCGCACTCGCGTTGTCAGCCGGGGCACGCGGATCATGGAGGTGCGTCGTATCCTGCTCGGACACTCTCTGCCGAGCAGAACCGGAAAATGACACCACCCCCGTCTGTCACCGGAACAACAAGAGCTCGTCAGTTCGTTGAACATCGACTGCATCATTTTCGAATGAAACGGTGAACAACGTCTTTCTCACCGACCCCATGACCTGACCGTCGACCACCTGACCTGACCGTAAAGAGCGACCGCCCCCAGCGGGCGACGTGCCGTTCGACTGGAGTTGCATTGGCCGGGCGCATCGAAGACTACGCACTCATCGGAGACATGCAGACCGCGGCGCTGGTCTGCCGGGACGGCACCGTGGACTGGCTGTGCCTGCCCCGATTCGACTCCCATGCCGTCTTCGCGGGGCTGCTCGGCACGGAGGAACACGGCTTCTGGCGGCTGGGCCCGGCCCATGCGCCGGACACCGAGCCGCCGTGTGCCACCCGGCGGACCTACCGCGGGGAGTCGCTGATCCTGGAGTCCGAGTGGGACACCCCGCGCGGCACGGTACGGGTCACGGACTTCATGCCCCCGCGTGACGGCGCCCCGCAGCTGATCCGGATCGTGGAGGGCGTCACGGGCCGGGTGCCGATGCGGTCGGCGCTGCGCATGCGGTTCTCGTACGGGCGTGTGGTGCCGTGGGTGCACAAGCACGAGGGGCGCACCGTGGCCGTGGCCGGGCCCGACTCCGTGTGGTTCGACACACAGTCCGAGACGTACGGCAAGGGACTGACGACGTACGCGGACTTCACGGTCGCGCCGGGTGACCGGATCGCGTTCACGATCTCCTGGCAGCCCTCGCACAAGGAGCCGCCGCCGCTGCCGGAGCCCGAGCAGTCGCTCGACGCGACCGCGGCCTTCTGGCGCGAGTGGGTGGACCACTGCACGTACCACGGTCCCTACCGTGAGGCCGTGGTCCGCTCGCTGATCACCCTGAAAGCCCTGACGTACGCGCCCACGGGCGGCATCGTGGCCGCGCCCACGACCTCCCTGCCGGAGGAGATCGGCGGCGTCCGCAACTGGGACTACCGCTACACATGGCTGCGCGACGCCGCGATCACCCTGTCGTCGCTGCTGCGCACCGGCTACCGCGACGAGGCCCGCGCCTGGCGTGAGTGGCTGCTGCGGGCGGTGGCGGGCGACCCCGAGAACCTCCAGATCATGTACGGCATCGCGGGCGAGCGGGAACTGGGCGAGGCAGAGCTGGACTGGCTGCCGGGCTACGAGAACTCCGCGCCGGTACGCGTGGGCAACGGCGCGGCACACCAGCTGCAGCTGGACGTGTACGGAGAGGTCACCGAGGCCCTGCACCTGGCCCATATGACGGGCCTGGCGCGCAACGACTACGCGTCCCTGCTCCAGCTCAAGCTGATCCGCTATCTGGAGCAGCACTGGGACGAGCCGGACGAGGGCATCTGGGAGGTGCGCGGCCCGCGCCGCCACTTCGTGCATTCCAAGGTCATGGCCTGGGTCGCGGTCGACCGCACGATCAAGCTGCTGGAGTCCGGCGACGCGGACGGCCCGCTGGAGAAGTGGCGCGAGCTGCGCGACGACATTCACCGGGACGTGTGCGAGAAGGGCTACGACAAGGAGCGCAACACCTTCACGCAGTCCTACGGCTCCAGGGAACTGGACGCCTCCCTGCTGCTGATTCCGCAGATGGGCTTCCTGCCCCCGGACGACAAGCGTGTGATCGGCACGATCGAGGCGATCCAGCGCGAGCTGTCCACGTCCGACGGCTTCATCCTGCGCTACCCGACCTCGGGCGAGGAGGAGGGCGTGGACGGGCTGCCGGGTGACGAGGGAGCGTTCCTCGCCTGCTCCTTCTGGCTGGCCGACGACCTGGCGATGATCGGCCGCGTGGACGAGGCCCGCAAGCTCTTCGAGAAGCTCCTCGCGCTGCGCAACGACCTCGGTCTGCTGGCCGAGGAGTGGGACCCGCGCCTCCAGCGCCAGGTCGGGAACTTCCCGCAGGCGTTCAGCCATGTCCCGCTCATCGACACCGCGCTGCGCCTGACGGCTTCGGGCGCCTACGGCGGCTGACCGGCCCCCGCCTCGCACCGCCGCCGGACAGGACCGGTGCGTCGTGTCCGCCTAGACGAGTCTGTCCAAATGCCTGCGGGCATGAAGAGAGGGTGTTCAAGATCCGTTTGTGACGACAGAACTGAACACCCTCGTGACCGCACTT
>NZ_JBEYVV010000019.1:0-129993 GCF_040644155.1 Streptomyces sp. NPDC047022
ATAGTGCGTATCAGGCAGGTAGCGTGTCCGCAGTTGGGCTACGGTGCGCCCTCGTGAAGGCGTCAGAGGCGTTGTTTCCTCGGGAGAGGCAGAGCGGATCGGAAGTCGCCTCCGGCTCCTTCGCCCATTGAGTGGTCGGCTTCGCCGACGGGCTGTACCACCTACCGGGTGGTTCAGCCGTCTGTGAGCGGACAGGACACCTACGGCCCGAAGGCGGCCCGGGAGGGCGCTCTTCATGTGGCTGAGACGTCCGCCTTATAAGTTCGTTTTCCACCCGGTCCAGCTGGGGCCCGCATCGTGGGCCGGTGCCGCCATCCTGCGCCGGACGCTCGACGACTACCAAGCCACGTACCGCCCGGAGTTCGTCGCTGAGTATGCCTAGCGATGAGCAATCTCCGGGCGCGGCCTCGGACGGCCCAGGAACGATCACTACCCCGTCAGTGGCTGCGTTGACCTGCTCCGTGGACTCGACCTCCACGCCGAGGTGGTCTAGGCGGGTCTCCTGCCCGGGGCCGGCCTGAAGCCGACTTGCGAGCCCGGGCGGCGGCCGACACCGTCAGCCGACCCCCAGTCAGTCCGTGCGCTGCTGCGGTTCGAACTGCCCCGTGCCGCTCTTGGTGAGAGCCGTGCGCGCGGACTGCAGCAGTTCTTCGGAGATCGGATTGCCCCGGGTGGCGCGGGCAAGGACGAGGGCACCGACCATGGTGCAGAGCTGGGCCATGCCGTCGTCGTCGCCGGTGGCCAGCCGGGCGGCTCGGTTCCGTACCCCGTTGATGTAGACGTCCTGGGAGCGGGCGGCCTGGTCGGGGTCGCGCCCCAGGTCGGTGGCGAATCCGGAGACGGGGCAGCCGTCCTCGGCGTGATCGCGATGCCAGATCGAGAGGTACTGCTCGATCAGCGTTCGGCGGGCGGTCTCGTGGTCCCCGGCGGGCTCCTCTAGCCCAGCCGGCGAGTGTGCCGCCGGATCCTCGAAGGCGTGGGCGATGGCCTTGCCGACCAGGTCGTCCTTGGAGGCGAACTGCTTGTAGAACGCGCCATGGGAGAGCCCGACGGCTTTCATCAGGTCGGCGATGCTGACCGCGGTGCCCTTCTCGCGGAACATCCGGGAGGCGGTGGCCACGACCTGCTGTCGCTTCTCCTGTGCCTGCGCCTTGGACACGCGGCCCACGGAATCACTCTCCTCGAATAGCTGTCACTTGCAATCTATTCTATCCCGTGTTTAGTTTGATGGCGACATCTATTTTGTCGGCGAGGCCACCCGCAGGTCGGGCAGGGCCTTGCGCTGCCTCCCGCAGTCCGGGGCCGACGGCCTCCGCCCGGTAATCGCAGAACCATCGACAGCACTGGAGACCCCCCGTGGCATCACCACCCACTCCCGCCGAGTCCTCGACACCCGCGCCCTCCACGCCACCCGTGCCGCCTACCCAGCGGCGAAGGGTTTCAGAGGTGGTCCACCGTCGGCGCTGGGCCATCCTGACCGTGCTCGCGTTCAGCCTCCTGGTGGTGATGCTGGACAATTCGATCCTCAACGTGGCGATGAAGACCATCGCCCAGCCTGCTCCCACCGGACTCGGCTCCACCCAGAGCCAGCTGGAGTGGGCGGTCAACTCCTACACGCTGGTCTTCGCCGGACTGCTCTTCACCGCGGGTCTGCTGGGTGACCGGCTCGGCCGCAAGAAGGTGCTGCTCTTCGGCATGGCCGTGTTCGGTGTGGGATCCGTGCTGTCCGCGCTGTCGGACTCCTCCGGGCAGCTCATCACCTTCCGCGCCGTGATGGGCTTCGGCGGCGCCTTCATCCTGCCCGCCACCCTCGCGATCATCATGAACGTCTTCGAGCCCGCGGAGCAGCCCAAGGCCATCGGCATCTGGACCGGTGTGGTCGGTTTCGCCATCGCCGCCGGTCCCATCACCGGCGGCATCCTGCTGCAGCACTTCTGGTGGGGCTCGGTCTTCCTGGTCAATGTGCCGATCGTGGTCGCCGCGATGATAGCGATGGTGGCTATCGTCCCCGACTCCAAGGACCCCAGGCCCGGCAGGCTCGACCCGGTCGGCGTGCTGCTGTCGATCGTCGGTCTGGCGGTGCTGGTCTACGGCATCATCAAGGGCGGCCAGCTGGGCGACTTCACCCAGCCCGAGGCGTGGGCGACGATCCTGGGCGGCCTGGCTATCCTCGTCGGTTTCGTGGTGTACGAGGCCCGCAGCGACCATCCGGCCCTCGACGTCACCTACTTCCGCAACCGGCGGTTCTCCGCCTCCGTCGCCGCCATCGGCCTGGTCTTCTTCGCCCTCATGGGCGTCACGTTCTTCAGCGTCTTCTACAACCAGAGCGTGCGCGGCTACAGCGTCCTGCAGTCCGGACTGCTCGTGCTGCCGCTGGCCGCCTCCCAGATGTTCTTCGCCCCGCGGGCCCGGCTGGTCGTCAACCGCTTCGGCGCCCGAGCCGTGTGCGCCGCCGGCCTCGTCCTGACCGCCGTGGCCTTCGCCGGCTTCCTGCTGCTCGGCCAGGACACCCCCATCTGGGTGCTGGAGGTGCTGTTCTTCCTGATGGGCACGGGGATGGCCCATGTGATGCCACCCGCCACCGTCATGATCATGTCGTCGCTGCCGCGGGAGAAGGCCGGCTCCGGATCCGCGGTCAACAACACCTTCCGGCAGGTCGGCGGGGCCATGGGCGTCGCCGTGCTGGGGTCGCTGCTGTCCACCACCTACCGCAACGGCATCGACGGACACCTGGACGTACTGCCCGCCTCCGACCGGCACGCCGCAGGTGAATCCGTCCAGGCGACCCTGACCGTCGCCGAGAAGCTGGGACCGGCCGGCAGGGCCCTGGTGCAGCCCGCGCACGATGCCTTCATCCACGCCATGCACATCGCGGCGATAGGGTCCGCGGCCGTCGCTCTGGTCGGCGCGGTCGTCGTGCTGGTCCTCCTGCCGGGCAAGGCCGCCGCCGCGGCCGCCAGCGGTGCTAAGTCCCAGCGCCAGACTCTCTAAGCCCGACGGTGATCACGAACCATCCCCGCGAGACACCGAAGGCGACCGCCTGCCGGAGACGTCCCCGCAGCGTCGTCGCCGAAACCGCCGTCATCGAGACCGCGGCTGCTCCAAGAGGCTGCCACGACGTGTGAAATCGCCACACGGACCCGCGGTGACATCGCGGGGCTAACGCCTTGCTGACGGTTCCGCTGGCGCTCTGATCACACCTCAAATCAGATATTTTCCATTACTTTCGAAGGAGATCACCCGATGGTTGCCAACAACCTTGTTCTTATCCCCGGTGCTGGCGGCGTGGGCCGCACGGTCTTCGAGCACTTGCGTGCTCAGGATGTGCCTGTGCGTTTCATGGTCCGCCGCGATGACGAGCGGGCCTCTGAGCTGCGGGCACTGGGCGCGGAGGTCGTCCTCGGTGACCTGACCCGGCCTGAGACGGTAGCGGCCGCGCTGCAGGGCGTGGCGCGGATGTACTTCGGGATGCGCGTGTCACCGGACCATCTGCTGGCGGCGACCGTGGTGGCTTCCGTTGCGAAGGAGTACGGGAAGCTAGAGGCCCTGGTCGACCTGTCGCAGATGACGGTGTCGCAGATGACCGCCACCAGCACGGAGGAGTCGCACCAGCAGCGGCTGCACTGGCTGGCGGAGCAGGTGTTCGACTGGTCGGGTCTGCCGGTGGTGCACGTCCGGCCGACGGCGTTCCTGGACACTCCGCTGTTCACCACGATGGCGGCGCGGTCGATTCAGGAGAACGGCACGATCGCGGTTCCGTTCGGCACCGGACGCACCTCGCCGGTCGCCGTGGACGACGTCGCCCGCGTCATCGCCACCGTGCTCCGGGACCCGGCTCCCCACATCGGGCAGGTCTACGAGCTGACCGGGCCGCGCTCGGTCGACATGACGGAGCTGGCCGCGGAATTCTCTCGGGCGCTGGGCAGGCCGGTGTCCTATGTGGACATGCCCCCGAAGCGGTGGGAGGCCCACCTCCCGAAGCTGGGGATGCCCCAGCACCTCGAACAGCACGTCGCCACCATGGCCCAGCTGCACCGGGACGACCGTTACAACCGCATCGCCGACGGCGTCGAGCGCGTGACCGGCATCCCCGCCCAGTCCATCGAGGCGTTTGTAACCGCCCGAAAGGACTTCTACCTGGGCTGAACCGCCCCGGCCCAGCCCTCTCGGCCATGTCGTCTCCAGTTCAGATGGTGATCGCTGCTTCTGTGGCGGGGCGACGACATGGCCGATCAGCCGACGGGTTTCTGGGACGCTCGTGACCGCCGCCTTGTAAGGGCGGCCGTGGTCGGCGGCAGAATTCCCCAGGTGACTTCGGCTGTAGCCGCGGCTCGGGTGAACGATGCATCTCGAGTGTGATGAACCGTCGTTGACCGTGGTTGACCGCACGATGTGGCACGACTGTGGCACACCCCGAAAGACAGGGCCACGGTGCGCGGGATCAGCGAACGTCAACTCAGTTCTCCGGAAGCGACCGGGAGCTGTTCCCTGTAGGGCCATGTGAAGGTGCGGTCGGGTTCGAGATGGGCGTCCCCCCAGTGGATGGCATGGATACCGCTTTCGGCGTCAGCCGTGAAGAACACGCAGACCAGCCTGGTGGAAGCCCCCAGTTCCTCGAAGGCTTCGTGCAGCCCCAAGTACTCCTCGGTCGCCAAATCTTCATCGACGTCAAAGAGGCCTTCCGGAGGCTGTGGCCCGTGTGCCCGAAACAACCGGTGCCGAGTGGGCGACGCGTTGGCGGGCAACCGGGCTCGGTCCAGGGGCCTTGGCCTGTCCGCGTACCGGAACGGGAAGAGTGCGTGATCGTTGATCACTGCGTACTCGTATCCGCGTACGTCTCTCACGGCTTCCCCAAGCTCGCGCGCCATCTCCGCCAGGTTCTCGCGCACCACGCCCGCAAGGGCGAACCCGTACGGACTCCGCTTCTTCAGTCCCGCGGCGAGGTGCGCGGCATGGGCCTTCCCGTGCGCCTCGGCCAGTTGCACCGGGACCGCCGCGGCAAGCGCGCCGGCGTGTAGCCCGAACCGCTCGACGGCCCAGGCCGACGGTCCTACCGGATAGCCCCCCCAACACCGACATGCAGTGCTCCCCTCCCCCAGGCTTCCCCTCTGAACTGTGTGACACGTACACGAAGGGCGCACAAGGGGGTGATCCGGCCAGGGCGCGGGCACGCACTTCCCCGAGCCGAAGTGGGCCGTGCCCGGCATCCTCGCTGAAGGCGTCAGCGTGCTCGCCGGACCGCCCAAGGTCGGCAAGTCCTGGCTCTCCCTCGGACTGGGCCTGTCGGTCGCGGCCGGAGGCAAGGCCTTCGACTCCGTGCCCGTCGAGGGCGGCCCGGTGCTCTACCTCGCCCTGGAAGACACCCCGCGCCGCCTCCAGACCCGCATGGGCAAGCTCCTCGGCGGCCAGCCAGCCCCCGCCGGGCTGACCCTGGTCACCGAATGTCCGCCCTTCCCCCAGGGCGGCACCGAGGCCATCGCCCAGTGGCTGGAGCGCCACCCCGACGCGCGCATGGTCGTCATCGACGTGTTCGCCAAGATGCGCGGACAAGCCCCGGCCGGCGTGTCGGCATACGACGCGGACTATGTGGCAGTCGGCTACGCGAAGCGGCTCGCCGACCACTACAGCGTGGCCGTCGTCCTCGTCCACCACGTCCGCAAGGCAGGCTCCGAGGACTTCCTCACCGAGGTCTCCGGCACCAACGGCATCGCCGGAGCCGCAGACGCCACACTCGTCCTCAAACGGGCCCGCGGGCAGGCGGACGGCATCCTCCACGTCACCGGCCGCGACGTGGACGAAGCCGAATACGCCCTCAGCTTCCAACCCGCATCCGGCGCCTGGCACCTACTGGACGGCCCAGTCACCGACCACACCGTCAGCGACACCCGCGCCACGATCCTGCGCTACGTCCGCACCCACCCCGGCGCCAGGCCGAAGGACATGGCGGGGGAACTGCCCAACGTCGACCTGGACACGATCCGCCGCACCTGCAGCCGCATGGCCGATGCCGGACAGCTCAGCAAAGACGCCGGCGGCTGCTACTACCCGGACACCGAGACCCGGACACAGGGCGCCCAAGAGGTGTCCGCACTGTCCGGCTGTCCGGTTACCCCATCTGACCAGCACGAACACGCCGGACAGTCGGAAATGGAGCTGTCCGGCCTGTCCGGCCCGACTCGCGAAGGGGGCGCGCGGTGACTACGGCCCTACCAAGGTCCAGGGAAGAAAAACTCACGCTTGCCGAGATCTGCCAGGACTTGAAGATCTCCCGCTCCACCTTCTACGACTGGCGGGCGAAGGGCCGCGCCCCGCGTTGCATCAAGCTGCCCAACGGCGACCTCCGAGTCCGGCGGAGCGACTACGAACACTGGCTGGACGATCGGGAGGACGCCGCCTGATGGACGGCACGACATACAACGTCAAGATCTGGAAGACGGCTGTCTACAAGGGCAAGGGCAAGGGCAAGCGCAAGTCCACCCATACCGTGCGCTGGGAGCTTGACGGCAGGGAATGGCGAGCGCCGTTCGATACGAAGGCACTCGCGGACGCCTTCCGCTCCGAGCTGGTCAGTGCGACACGCCGTGGCGAGGCCTTCAGTCTCGCCACGGGGCGTCCCGCCTCTCAACACTCCGGGGCGAGCGGGGTGAACTGGTATGACTTCGCTGTCCAGTTCGCAGACGCTCAGTGGCACCGGACCGGTGGGAACAACCGCAAGAACACGTCCAAGGCGCTCATGACGACCACCGTTGCTCTGCTGCGCACGCCACCGACCGCGTTCCGGCCGGTCGACGTCCGCACGGCGCTGAGGGAGTTCGCGTTCAACACACGGCGCCGGGAGGACGCTCCACCCGAGGTGATCACCATCCTGAAGTGGGTGGAGCGCAACACCTTGACCATGGCTGCATGGGAGGACCCCGCCAAGGTTGACGAGGTACTTCGGGCCGTCGGCTCGAAGTTGGACGGCGCGAACGCCGCAGCAAGCTCCGTCAAGCGCAACCGGCGGATCCTGAACGTGGCCATGGAGTACGCCGTCAAACACCGGATTCTGCTGGCGAACCCCCTGCCGAAAGGAAGAGGGGCGACGCCCAAGACGTCATCCGCGGTCGACAAGAGGGCACTGCTCAACCCGGAGCAGGCGGCGCGCCTGCTGGGGTGGGTGCGCCGGCGTCCCCGCGGCGGCAAGCGGCTCCACGCCTTCCTCGCCACGATGTACTACGCCGGGCCGCGCCCGGAGGAGGTCGTGGCGATGGACGTGACGGACGTCCGCCTGCCGGACGAGGACGCCGAAGATCAGTGGTGCGAGCTGTTGTTCCACACAGCTCAGCCGGAGGTCGGGAAGAACTGGACGGATGACGGTGAGATCCACGAAGAGCGCGGGCTGAAGGGACGCGCTTCGGACGACACGCGCGTCGTGCCGGGGCACCCGTCGCTGACGCGGATCCTGCGCGAGCACATCAAGGCAGAGAGCCTGAAGCCGGGAGATCTGCTGTTCCAGGGCGAGAAGGGCGGCATGCTCGCGGGCTCGGTCGTCCGACGGGCGTGGCGGTCCGCCCGCGCGGAAGTGCTCGCTCCGGAAGAGTTCGCCTCGCCGCTCGGTAAGCGGGTGTACGACCTGCGGCACACCTGCCTGACCAACTGGCTCAACGATGGCATCCCGCCGGCGCAGGTGGCTGAGTGGGCGGGCAACAGCGTCCCCGTGCTGTTGGCCATTTATGCCCGGTGCGTCTCCGGTCAGCTCCGTGATCTCAAGCAGCGGATCTTGGCCCGTGGGGACCTCCCCGACCTGCCTGAGATCGTCTGACGGCTCCTGGAGGACTTCTCCGCGTATTCACCGCAGCCACCCGCAGAAACCCGGTGACAGCCGGACAGCGCCGGACTCTCCCGCGATCATCGAGGGAGGGTCCGGCGCTCGTCTGTGTAGGGGCACACCTGCTCTGACCAGCAAAAAGGCCCTCCCGTGGGGAGGGCTCTCAGTGGCGCCCCCGGCAGGACTCGAACCTGCGGCCAAGCGCTTAGAAGGCGCCTGCTCTATCCACTGAGCTACGGGGGCCGGTGTGGTGGCCTGGTGTGGTGCCCGGGTGTGGGCTGATCCGTGACCTTGCCGGGGACAAGGATAGAGCTCCTGGTTCCGTGTCCCCGTTGCTTCGCCTCCGTGGCTCGATGTGGAGGTTCGGTGAAGCGGTCCCGATAATCGCAGGCAGGTGCGAATTGCGCACCGCTTTTCGCGCCTGGCGCCCCGGGTGTTGTGCACTCGTTATGCCTGTGTCCCGGTCATCCCTTCCATCCCATGTGTCCTGTCGGCGCGCAGACGCCATCATATGCTTCAGAAAGCCTCCAAAATTGGGCATTCTTCGCATGTGGTGACCTTGGACGTACGGCCTCAGCTGCTCGACACACTTTCCGCACTGCGCGACCGTGTCGCTGCCGCACGCTTCCCGCTGCCCCTCGAGGGGGCTCCACGCGCGCGTGCCAACCGCGACGAGCTCCTCGCACAGCTCGATGATTACTTGGTGCCCCGGCTGAGAGATCCTGAAGCACCTTTGCTGGTCGTCATCGGGGGTTCCACCGGTGCCGGCAAGTCGACCCTCGTCAACTCGCTCGTGGGCCGAAGAGTCAGCGAGGCGGGCGTGTTGCGCCCCACCACACGAACGCCCGTCCTGGTGTGCCATCCCGAGGACCACCACTGGTTCAGCGGCATGCGTGTGCTGCCCGACCTCACCCGCGTGTGGGTGCCTCATCAGGAGGTCGACGACGATCTGCAGGACATCGTCGGGAGTCAGGAGCGCGTCCTGCGCATCGAGACCGCGGACACGCTGCCTCGCGGACTCGCCCTCCTGGACGCGCCCGACATCGACTCGCTGGTCGCCGGCAACCGGATCCTCGCCGCCGAACTGATCAGCGCGGCCGACATCTGGGTCCTGGTCACCACCGCCGCACGCTACGCCGACGCCGTGCCGTGGCATCTGCTGCGGACCGCCAAGGCGCACCGGGCGACCCTGATCACCGTGCTCGACCGCGTACCGCATCAGGTCGTGTCCGAGGTGTCACGGCAGTACGGCGCCCTGCTCACCAAGGCGGGACTCGGCGAGGTGCCCCGCTTCACGGTGCCCGAACTGCCCGAGTCCGCCTGGGGCGGAGGGCTCCTGCCGGCCACCGCCGTCGCACCCCTGCGCGCCTGGCTCACCTACCAGGTGCACGACCCCGCCGCCCGCGAGGCCGCCATGTCCCGTACCGCACAGGGTGTCCTGGACTCGCTCAGGTCACGGATGCCCGAACTCGCCGGTGCGGCCGCCGCGCAGTACGCCGCCGCTCTGCGGCTCACGGCAGCCGTCGACTCCGCCTACGACCGCGAGCACGCGCGCGTGCGCAGCCGCCTGAAGTCCGGCGCCGTGCTCGCAGGCGATGCCCTGAGGCGGTGGCGCGGATACCCCCTCGACTCGACCGCCGGTGAACTGCTGGACGCTCTGACCGAGAGTCTCGGCGTTTTGCTGCTGTGCGCCGTCACGGCCGCCGACGAGCACATCGACGAAGCCTGGCGGCGCGAGCCGGGCGCGAAGACGCCGGGGTTGACGAACCGTGACCCGGCGCTGGAGAGCGCCGAGCACCGCATCGGGGTGACCGTACGACGCTGGCGGCGCGTCCTCGAGGAGTACACCGAGGAACAGGTGCGCGACCTGGACAAGAGTGCCGCGCAGGACGCGGAGTCGGTGGCCGCCCTCGCCGCCATTGCGCTGCTGGGCGGGCGCCGGGCGGGGACGGCCGGTGAGCAACTGGCCGAACGGCTGGGCGCGCAGGCGTCGTTGCGTCTGCGCGACCGTGCCCTGCGGCTGCTGTCCGAGTACGTCGACAGGGCGCTGCGTACGGAGCGCGAGCGCCGCCTCGCTCCCCTGGACGCCCTAGACGTCAACGCCGAGCGCCAGGCCGAACTCATCGCGGCGCTGTCCGTACTGCAGAAGGAGAGGTGACCGAGGTGGCTGCCGTCACTGACCGCACGGATCACGAGCACCCCGGGGGCGAGCCTCGGGCCGGGCACGACGCCCAGGCCGAGGAGCGTCCGGCGGCTGAGCGGGACGGCGGCAACGCACCGCGCACGGCCGGCGACGGAGGCGGGCATCCGGGTGTGGAGTGCGAATCCGGGCCCCTCGGCCACGAGGAGGAGGGGCACCCGAGGGGCGATGCCCGGCAGTCGCGCGTGGAAGGAGGTGTCCCGCACGTGGGTGTGGAGGGCGGTGTTCCGTACGTGCGTGCGGAGGGTGACCCCGGCCACCCGGGCGCGGAGACCGGGGACCGGCACGCGCGCGTGCCGTGCGACGAGTCCACGGACGGTGCAGCAGCAGCGGCCACCTGGGACGACGGACTGATCGCCAGACGCCTGCCGGAAGCGCCCGACGCGCCGGGGGGGATCACGATCGTGGAGCCCCGCTCACCGGCCGTCCAGCAGCCCGAGTCTCTCGCGTACGAGGGCGCGCTGCGCGCACGCCTGGACGCGCTCCGGGAGCTGGTGGGGCTGTCGCGCACCCGTCTGGACAGCGGCACCCTGGCCGAGGCGGGCCGCGTACTGGATGAGGCGGCCGCGCGCCGCAAGCTCTCCGCCGAGCACACCGTCGTCGCCATCGCGGGAGCCACCGGAAGCGGCAAGTCGACCCTGTTCAACGCGCTGGCGGGCGTGGCCCTCTCGGAGACCGGAGTGCGCCGGCCGACCACCGCGTTGCCCATCGCGTGCAGTTGGAGCGACGGTGCGGCCTCGCTCATCGACCGGCTCGGCATTCCCGGGCGACTGCGCAGACGTCCCGCGCAGAGCCCGGACGGCAAGTCTCAGCTCCACGGGCTCGTCCTGCTCGACCTGCCGGACCATGACTCCGCCGCCGTGGAGCACCGGGACCAGGTCGACCGCATCCTGGCGCTCGTGGACGCGGTCATCTGGGTCGTCGATCCCGAGAAGTACGCCGATGCCGTCCTGCATGAGCGCTATCTGCGGCCGATGGCGGGGCACGCCGAGGTCATGTTCGTCGTCCTGAACCAGGTGGACCGGCTGCCGGGGGAGGCCACCGAACAAGTGCTTGACGATCTGCGCCGGCTGCTCGACGGTGACGGGATCGCCCTGGGCGAGTACGGCGAGCCGGGCGCGACCGTACTCGCCCTGTCCGCCCTCACCGGTGAAGGCGTGGGCGAACTGCGTGAACTGCTGGGACAGTTCGTGACCGAACGCGGAGCGGCGGCGCGCCGGATCTCCGCCGATGCGGACGCGGCTGCGGCCCGGCTGCGGCCCGTCTACGCGACAGGGGGGCGCGGCGGGCTCAGCGAGGAGGCCCGTGAGGAGTTCACCGAGCGGCTCGCGGACGCGGTGGGAGCGACCGCCGCGGGGGAGGCCGCCGAGCGGGAGTGGCTGCGCAACGCGGGCCGCGCATGCGGCACACCCTGGCTGCGGCTGTGGCGGTGGTGCCGCGACCGGCGCGAACCTTCCACGGGACGGCTGCCGGTACGTGCCCCCGCGGACGAGGAGGGCACGGACCGCCAGCGCGTGGAGCAAGCCGTGCGCACGGTGGCGGACCAGGCAGCGGCCGGTATGCCCGCGCCGTGGTCGCAGGCGGTGCGCGAGGCCGCAGCACGCGGTGCGCAGGGATTGCCCGAGGCGCTGGACGAGCTGACGGCGGACACCGCGACGCCGCCGGAACGGCCGCCGAGGCCCGGCTGGTGGACCGCCGCCACGGTCGTCCAGGCGTCGATGACGCTGCTGCAGATCGCCGGCGTGCTGTGGTTGGTGGCCCAGGTCGTCGGGCTCGTGTCGTGGGACCTCGGGGGCGCGGCGCTGTTGGTACTGGCGGCCACCGCCGGGGGCCCGGCCGTCGAGTGGGGCTGCGGGCTGGCCGCGCGCGGGCCGGCCCGGAGACACGGGTTCGAGGCCGGACGACGCCTGAGAGAGGCGGCGGCCGGGTGCGGACGAGCTCACGTGCTGGATCCGGTGGCGGCGGAGCTGCTGCGGTACGGGGAGGTACGGGAGGAGTACGTGAAGGTGACGGGGGCCGGATCGGGAACGGGAGGGCGGTGAGCCGGAGCGGGGCGGGGGCGGGGCGTCGGGCAGGGGGAAGCTGATGCGCAGGGGGCGCTGACGGCGACAGGCGGAGCCGATCGTTCGGGTGACTGAGTTGTCCACAACCGGGCGGCGGCCCACAGCGCTCAGCGGGCTCGGGCCGACGGAGGCAGTCTGATCTCGCGACGGCCGTGATGGACACGGCCGCCGCGCAGATGGCGGTCTGCGACAGCGCATGACCGCCGTGGCAGACGCATACGCACGGGACGGGCCCGTACGCGTGATGCCCCGGCCGCCGGCCGGGACGAGGGAGGGGAACCTCATATGAACGAGACGATGGTGTGCGTCGTCGGCAATGTCGCGACGCAGCCGGTCTACCGGGAGTCGCCGTCCGGACCCACGGTGCGCTTCCGGCTGGCGGTGACGGCGCGCTATCTGGACCGTGAGAAGAACGAGTGGACGGACGGGCACACCAACTTCTTCACGGTGTGGGCGCGGCGCTCACTGGCCACGAACGTCGGCGCGTCCGTGGCCGTCGGTGACCCGCTGGTCGTGCAGGGGCGGCTGAAGGTGCGGACCGAGCAGCGGGACGGGCAGGGCTGGCTGTCGGCGGATCTCGACGCGGCGGCGATCGGCCACGATCTGTCACGGGGCACATCGGCGTTCCGGCGCTCGTCCCGGACCGAGCCGCAGGCCGGAGCCGCACCCCAGCCGGAACCCAGCTGGGAGACGGACCCGCCCGGCCGCCCGCAGCCGGCCGACGACGATCGGCGGGATCCTGCGGCACAACACAGCCCCGAACCAGTCGGCGTGACATGACTTCAGGTCGGCTCGCCCGCACTGCCCCAACTGCCGTTTATCGACCCATGAATCGTTCAACGCCCGGACGATCCCTATGTAATTCATCGATAAGCGCAGCTCACAGGCGGTGTGGCGATAACGATTCCGAGTCGGATCGGTTATCCGATGACATGACTGGGGAGAGGGGTGCGCCGCGTCCTTAGGATGCGAGAGGTAGCTCCTGGGGCTTCCGATTCTGCTGGCGGGACCGTGCCCCCCACGTCAACGGGTCCTGCTCGAAGGGGAATTCTGTGTTTTCTTCGTTCTCTGTGCCGTCCGCGCGCAGGCGAGGGGCCGCCCGCCTCGCCGCCGCAACGCTGGTGTCCGGACTCGTCGCGGCGGGCCTGATGGCCACCGCGGGAGTGGCGGTCGCCGACGGGACGCCGCAGAACGAGGGCGGAGCGACCGCGACCCTGGGCGGCCTCAAGGTGTTCGGCGCCGCCGTCGTGCATGACGGCGGCACGGACCGGCAGGTGTCAGCGGGCCTGTTCGAGATGTCCGTCGACGGCGGCGGCACTTTGCAGACGTACTGCGTCGACATCCAGAGCCCGGCGCAGCGGGACGCCAAGTACCACGAGACGTCCTGGAACGGCACCTCCCTGAACGGCAACAGGAACTCCGGCAAGATCCGTTGGATCCTGGACAACTCCTACCCCCAGGTCAACGATCTGGCGGCACTCGCGGCCAAGGCCGGCGCCAAGGGCCTCACCGAGCAGGACGCGGCGACCGGCACCCAGGTGGCGATATGGCGCTACTCGGACGGGGCGCACGTGGACGCGGTCGATCCCCAGGCGGAGCGGCTCGCGGACTACCTGGAGAAGCGGGCGCGTGACTCCCAGGAGCCGGCGGCGTCCCTGACGCTCACCCCGCCCGCCGTCTCGGGGCACCCCGGCGAGCGGCTCGGCCCCGTCACGGTGCACACGAACGCCGACGGCGTCACGGTGGCGCCCTCGCCGGACGCCGCTGCCTCAGGCGTCAGGATCGTGGGGAACGACGGCAAGAAGGTCACGTCGGCAGCTGACGGCAGCCGCATCTACTTCGAGGTGCCGAAGGGCGCGCAGGACGGTGTGTCCGAGCTGACCGTACAGGCGTCGACCACCGTGCCGGTCGGCCGGGCCTTCGCCTCCGAGACCCGCAGCCAGACGCAGATACTCGCCGGCTCCAGCGAGTCGACCGTCTCGGCGACGGCCACGGCGGACTGGGCCAAGGCGGGTGCTGTACCCGCGCTGTCGGCGGAGAGGAACTGCGCGAAGGGCGGTGTGAACATCACCGCGGTGAACAACGGAGACGCTGCCTTCACGTTCGCCCTGATGGGGGTCGGGTACACCATCCCGGCGGGCAAGACCCGGACGGTGACGATCCCGTTGCAGGAGGACCAGGCCTACGACTTCATGGTCAAGGGGCCGGGTGGCCACCAGAGGTGGTTCAGGGGCGTGCTCGACTGCAAGACCGAGACCGGCATGGGCGGTATCGCCGCTCAGACGTTCCGTCAGCCCAGCCCGGCGACGGTGGGCGGCACGTCGGCCTCGGACACCAACCTCGCGGAGACGGGCACATCGAGGACGACCCCGATCATCACGGGAACGGCCATCGCCCTGGTCGTCATCGGCGGCGCGACGCTCGTCCTGCTCCGCCGCAGGCAGACGCCGACGCGCGACTGACGCCGGCGGAGCACCGGGCCCGGGCCCGCCGACGCCGGCGCCCGCCGCGCTGGAGCCGCGCCTTTCCTGCGCCGATGAGTTGCGAGGGAAACTGACGTCATGTCATCGAACGTATGGATGAGGTGGGTCGGCGCCGGGCGGCTGCTCGGAGGTGCGGCCATTCGGGGTGGGGACTGCTGCTGAAGGAGGTGCCGCCGAGCGGGTTACTTTTCGGCCTGGAGACACTCGGAGGGAGTACGGGCCGACACTATTTTCGTGTCCTGCGGTGGTGGGGCGTGGTCATCGGGTTGATGGTGATCACGGTGCTGCTGCGATTCCGCTGTGCCGGCGTGGTGCCGGCCTTCGCGGTGGCAGCGAAAGGACTACCTCTGATGAGAGTGACCCGGACCATGTTCGCCTCCGCTGCGGTTGCCGCGGCCGTTGCGTTCTCCGCGCCCGTCGCGCACGCCGTTTCGGCGGTCCAGCTGCGGGCTTCTGACGACCACTCTTCCCACGGCAATAAACACGAGTGGTCCAAGGGAGCGGAGTCGGGAGGACAGCAGTCGAGAGGCGGGGCGGCCAACGGAGAGGCAGCGCAGGGCGAGGAGGGGGGCAGCGCGCACTGGCACGGCCAGGCGAAGGGCGGTGACGACGCGCGCAGCGACGAGGCGACGGGTGGCGACGACCAGGCGCAGGGCGGGAGCCAGAGCGACGACGCTCAGGGGCGCGGCGCGCACCAGGATGCGAAGCAGCAGCCGACCGGCGGGGTGCGTGCCGGTGGCGGCGCGTTGGCCATGCGGTCGGGCCATGGCCATGACTGGGGCGGCGACTCGGGGGGTGACTCGGGCGGCGACTCGCAGGGTGGTGCGGGTGGCGACCAGCAGGGCGGCGACTCGCAGGGCGGTGCGGGTGGCGACCAGCAGGGCGGCGACTCGCAGGGTGGCGCGGGCGGCGACCAGCAGGGCGGCTCGGACAGCGCCGGGGACTCCGCGGCGGGTGCCGAGGGCGACAGCCAGAGCGAGGGCCAGCAGGGTGGCGGCGCCCACCAGCACGGTGAGCACCGCGGTCAAGGTGGTGCTCAAGGCGGCGGGCAGGCCTTCGGACAGGCCGGCGGCCAGGCCGGCGGGCAGGCCGGCGGGCAGGCGACGACGCCGCGCGGTGGGGTGCACGCCGGTGGTGGCGGTCTGGCCCAGTCCGGCGGCGGTCTTGCCGCGGGATCGATGCTGCTGCTCGGTGGCCTCGGCGCGGGTGCGTACATGCTGCGCCGCCGCGGTGCGTCGGGTGCTGTAGGAGCCTGACCGGGCTGGTATTCACCTGTTTCCGTGTGATCGCGGCCGTTGTCGCTCTGGGAAGGGTGACGACGGCCGCAACTGCGGTCCGGGTGTCCGCCGCCCGGCCTGCCGAAGTCCGACCTATGCTGATGAAAGGCATTGTCCGATGGCCCTCTCGCAGTCGCCCGTGTCGGATGAGTCCCGGAGCAGGCCGGCCGCCGGCCGGGCTCTGCTCTGGCCGGCCGCGGCGGTGGGGCTCGGCGCCCTGCTCATCCACAACTCACTGGCAAGCCCCGCGGACCCCAAGCCACCGACCCCGCCGGCGACCGTGGCCCAGCGCGCGGAGGCCGCATCGCCATCGGACACCGCTTCGCCCGTGAACGTCACCCCGCCGGCGGCCGTCCCCACGGCCGGCGCGTCGCCCACGGTCGTCATCCCGCCCATGGCCGACCCTGCGCAGACCGCGTCGAACGGGTTGGCGGGATCCAGAGGTCGGGGGCTCACCCTGTCCGAGCCGAAGCGGCTCGTGATTCCGGCGATCGGGGTGAACGCCCCCTTCATGGGGTTGTCCCTCGCGGCTTCCGGGCAGTTGAACGCGCCACCCGTGAACAACACGAACCTCGTGGGCTGGTACCGGGGCGGGGCCGCGCCGGGGTCGCGGGGAACGGCGATCGTGGTGGGGCATGTCGACACCAAGACCGGTCCCGCGGTGTTCGTGTTCCTGCGCTTCCTCAAGCCGGGCAGCCAGGTGGAGATCACCCGGGCGGACGGCATCGTCGTCCGCTTCAAGGTCGATTCTGTCGAGACCTTCAGCAAGGCGGATTTCCCCAGCGACCGGGTCTACGCAGACACACCCACCGCTCAGCTGCGGCTGATCACATGCGGGGGCATCTACAACCACAGCGCTCACGACTACGAGTCCAACGTGGTGGTCTTCGCCCACCTCGACTCGGTCAAACGGCCCGCCGGCCTGCCCAGGCAGCAACCCGCGCAGGTCCCGCAGCAGCCCGCAGAGGTTCCGCAGCAGCCCAGCCTGGTCACGCGAGAGCCCGGCCCGGTCCCGCAGCAGCCCGGCCCCCTCCCGCCGTCGCCACGAGCGGGCGGCCTGATGCCCCAGCCTCTCCGCTGAGCCTCGGGCCACGCCGCCGCAGCGCACACGCCGAGGGCACCGGCCATGGGGTCCTTCGTTCGGATCAGGCCGGACCCGCGGGATCTGGTGCCTGATCCGGCCTGATCCAAGCGAAAGACGCTAGATCTCACGCTCGGCCTGCCGCGCCGCCTCGACGAACGCGTCGACCGAGGCCAGGTAGGCGTCGACCGCCCGGCGGAAACCCTCGGCCTCCCGCACGTCCTCCTCGACGGCGACGAGGCGGGCGTATGCCTCGACGGAGGCCGCATGCACCGCGTTCGCCGCGGCTATCGGCCCGGGGCGGCATTCCAGCGAGACCACTGCCAGCGCACGCAGGAACGGCCCGTAGGAATCACGCAGTCGGTCCCGGAGCTGCGCGAGGGACGCCAGGCGCGCCTCCTGGTCCGCCACCTCCACGTACTTGGGGATCCTGCGGTACAGGATCCCCATGTCATTGGCCTGCTGGATGAAGTCCAGGTGTGTGGTCCTGCGTGCCTCGCGCTTCCGGGCGAGGTGTTCGGACTCGGCGGTGGCCCGCGCCTGGACGCGGGCGGCCTGCGCATTTCCCCTGCTGGTCACCCAACTGGCGGCCACCGCTGTGGTGGCGGTCAGCAGCGCCACCCATAAAGCACCGTTGCCCATGCCACAGAGTGTGTGCCACGACTGCCGCCCTGCCCAGAACGCGCACAAGCCTGCCCGAAGGCCGGCCGAGGCGGCGCTTGACTCAGCCATCAAGGCTCCACCGCCCGCGCGGGCACGCCCCCGTGTCTTCGATCCGCAGCTATGATCTCCGGAGTGGATGACTCCCTGATACCCCGGGCTCTGACCAGTGAGGCGCAGCTCCGAGAGTTGTACGCGGACCCCGGAGAGCGGGCGGTACGCAAAGAGCTCGACCACATCGACGAGATGTCGCGCCGCCTGATAGCGGTCTCGCCCGTGGTGTTCGTCGCCACCAGCGATGCCGATGGCCGCTGTGACGTGGCCCCTCGGGGCGGCACCCCCGGCTTCGTCACCGTCCTCGACGAGCGTCATGTAGTGATTCCGGACGCGACGGGCAACAATCGGCTGGACAGCTATCGCAACATCCTGGCCAACGGGCACGCCGGGCTCAACTTCGTCATCCCCGGCCGGGACACGACGCTTCGTGTCAACGGCGCAGCCTGGATCACGGCCGATGAAGACCTGCTGGCACGGCTGACCCCGGTCGGCAAGCCGCCGAAAACCGCGCTGGTCGTGCGGGCCGACGAAGTGTATGTCCACTGCGCCAAGGCGTTCGTCCGGTCGAAGATCTGGCACCCCGAGGCATGGCCGCTCAATGAGGATCAGCCGACGTCGGCCGAGGTCGCTCTTGCTCATCAGCGCGACCCCGACTTGACTCTCGCCGAGGTCGAGCAGGATCAGCGTGACTCCCTCCTGCACCGGCTGGCCTGAGACCGGTTCGCCGCGGCCGACCGATCTCAGGCGCCGAGTCCTGGTTGCGGGTCGTCCCTGGTCCGCTCGCGGAGCGGTGCGGTGGGAGTCCGCGATCTCCTCGAGGCTGGTTGCAGTCGCGGTGCCTCAGGAATGCGGTGATGCTGTCAGGGAGCGCGGCTGGCTGCACACGGGCAGCGTGTGTCGGTGACCGCGCCGTACAGAAAGGCGGCGGCCATGGCAGCGATTCCTGACAAGGCGCGGCTGGGGCCTGACAGCAGCGAAAAGATCAACGGCGCGTCTCTGTTCGCCGGTGCCGCGCTGATGCTCAGCGGGCCGCTCAGCATTCTCATGGGCGCGGCCGGCATCGCACAGGACAGCATGTTCTCCGCCTCGACCCAGTACGCATACCGGTTCGGCCTGACCACCTGGGGCGTGATCCACCTGGTGGTCGGAGTGGTGCTCGTCATCGCCGGCCTGGGAATCCTGACTTACAAGAGCTGGGGTCGCGGGGCAGGCGCGGCGGGGGCAGGGATCAGCCTGATCACCCAGTTCATGTTCGTCCCGTACTACCCGGCGTGGGCCATCCCCGTGATGACACTCGACCTCCTGATCCTGTTCGCGCTGACGAGGTTCCATGTCGGAACCAGCGGCGGTCACTGATCCCGGACGAGAGGTCCGGCGGAACCGGAAGGCGGCCGTTGCCGCCCTGCCGGTGGGAGCTCGAGCGTTCCCGGGCCGTCCCTGGGCCGTGCGAGGGCGCCCGAAGGAACTCGGCAGCGACCGGCAGCGACAGCCGAGCCACCGCCGTCGTAGGTGAAACCCCATGTGAAACCCCAGGTCAGAGGGGCTCGACCATTCGGGTTTCCGCGTAGGGGTGGCGGTGCGGCAAGATGGGGTGTATCTGCCCACTGCCAGATTTCAAGCTGCCGGACGGTTTCTCTTGGCTGAGTTCATTTACACCATGCGCAAGGCGCGCAAAGCGCACGGCGACAAGGTGATCCTCGACGACGTCACCCTGAGCTTCCTGCCGGGTGCCAAGATCGGCGTCGTCGGCCCGAACGGCGCCGGGAAGTCGACGGTCCTCAAGATCATGGCCGGTCTTGAGCAGCCGTCCAACGGCGACGCCTTCCTCACTCCCGGCTACACCGTGGGCATCCTGCTCCAGGAGCCCCCGCTGAACGAGGAGAAGACCGTCCTGGAGAACGTCCAGGAGGGTGTCGCCGAGATCAAGGGCAAGCTCGACCGGTTCAACGAGATCGCCGAGCAGATGGCGGTCGAGTACACCGACGCGCTGATGGACGAGATGGGCAAGCTCCAGGAGCAGCTCGACCACGCCAACGCCTGGGACCTGGACGCGCAGCTGGAGCAGGCCATGGACGCGCTGGGCTGCCCGCCCGGCGACTGGTCCGTCACCAAGCTCTCCGGTGGTGAGAAGCGCCGCGTCGCGCTCTGCAAGCTCCTGCTCGAGCAGCCCGACCTCCTGCTGCTCGACGAGCCCACCAACCACCTCGACGCCGAGTCCGTGAACTGGCTGGAGCAGCACCTGGCCAAGTACCCGGGCACCGTCGTCGCCGTCACCCACGACCGGTACTTCCTGGACAACGTCGCCGGGTGGATCTGCGAGGTGGACCGCGGCCGTCTGCACGGCTACGAGGGCAACTACTCCAAGTACCTCGAGACGAAGGCCACCCGCCTCAAGGTCGAGGGCCAGAAGGACGCCAAGCGGCAGAAGCGCCTCAAGGACGAGCTGGAGTGGGTCCGCTCCAACGCCAAGGGGCGGCAGGCCAAGTCCAAGGCGCGTCTGGCCCGCTACGAGGAGATGGCCGCCGAGGCCGACAAGATGCGGAAGCTGGACTTCGAGGAGATCCAGATCCCGCCGGGCCCGCGTCTGGGCAGTGTCGTGGTCGAGGTCGACAAGCTGAACAAGGCGTTCGGCGAGAAGGTCCTCGTCGACGGCCTCAGCTTCACCCTGCCGCGCAACGGCATCGTCGGTGTCATCGGTCCGAACGGCGCGGGCAAGACCACGCTGTTCAAGATGATCCAGGGTCTGGAGACGCCCGACGCCGGTTCGATCAAGGTCGGCGAGACCGTCAAGATCTCGTACGTCGACCAGAGCCGAGAGAACATCGACCCGAAGAAGACGCTGTGGGAGGTCGTCTCCGACGGGCTCGACTACATCAACGTCGGACAGGTCGAGATGCCCTCGCGCGCCTACGTGTCCGCGTTCGGCTTCAAGGGCCCGGATCAGCAGAAGCCCGCCGGCGTCCTCTCCGGCGGTGAGCGCAACCGCCTCAACCTCGCGCTCACCCTGAAGCAGGGCGGCAACCTGCTGCTCCTCGACGAGCCCACCAACGACCTCGACGTCGAGACGCTGTCCTCGCTGGAGAACGCCCTTCTGGAGTTCCCGGGCTGCGCCGTGGTCGTCTCCCACGACCGCTGGTTCCTGGACCGCGTGGCCACGCACATCCTCGCCTACGAGGGCGAGTCCAAGTGGTTCTGGTTCGAGGGCAACTTCGAGTCGTACGAGAAGAACAAGATCGAGCGCCTCGGCCCGGACGCGGCCCGTCCGCACCGAGCCACCTACAAGAAGCTGACGCGAGGCTGATCTTGCGGCACATCTACCGCTGCCCGCTGCGCTGGGCGGACATGGACGCGTACGGCCACGTCAACAACGTGGTGTTCCTCCGCTATCTGGAGGAGGCCCGTATCGACTTCCTGTTCCGCCCGGACAAAGAGTTCAAGCAGGGGTCCGTGGTGGCGCGCCATGAGATCGACTACAAGCGGCAGTTGGTCCACCGGCACGCGCCGGTGGACATCGAACTGTGGGTCACGGAGATCAGGGCGGCGTCCTTCACCCTCGCCTACGAGGTGAAGGACCCGGACCTGGTCTACGTCCGCGCCTCGACGGTGATCGTGCCGTTCGACTTCGAGGCGCAGCGGCCACGCCGCATCACCGACGAGGAGCGGGAGTTCCTCGCGCAGTACAGGGACACCGAGGAGGAGGCCGTCGCCGCATGACGGTGCTCCATCTGGCCGATGACGGGGAGGCGGCGGATCTCGCCGCCTTCCTCGCCCGGCTGATCCATTACGACCGCGGTGCCGCGGTGCGGCTCCAGGCGAGCGGCACGGCCCTGGCGGTGTTCGGGCGTCCGCCGTCGTTCGAGGTGCTCGCGGTCCGCGCGGTGCGCCTCGCCAAGCCGTACGAGAACGGGCTGGAGGACCGGCTCGATGTGACCGTCTCGGCGGGCGAGTTCCTGGAGTCCGTGGACGAGCGCGCGGCCACGGCCACCGTACCGGCCGCGGTGACGGGTCCGCCTTGGGCGGGCGTCCTTCCGCCGCGCGGCGGCTGGCGGCCCGAGCCGGGGCTGCCCGCTCCCGACGCCCTGCGTGCGACCGTGGCGGCGGCCGTCGCCGAATTCCGCTCGCGGACCGGGGAGTTGGCGCCCGAGCGGCGGACACGCGCCGAACTGGACCGGATAGGCCGGGAGATCTGGTCCCGCACGGTCGGAACCACCGGACTGCCCGTGCGGGCCCTGCACGCGGCGCAGTCGCTGGGCTTCCTGCGCCCGGTCCCGCAGACGCCGGGCGCCGAGCCGCTCGGGCTGTACTCCTCGGGCACCTGGCTCAGGCTGCGCATGCCGTACGGATCGGTAGCCGTGCGCCGGGCGGGCCTCGGGGCCCTGGACGTCAGCGTCCGCTGACGGCATCCGCCCTCGGGCCCGGGAACCGTCTCACTCCGGGGTGTTCACCATCGACGCGGCGGCGTACGTCAGGTAGTTCCACAGCGTCGTCGTGTGCTCCTCGGAGAGACCGAGTTCGTCCACGGCGACGCGCATGTGCCTCAGCCAGGCGTCGTGGGCGGCCTGGTCCACGGTGAAGGGCGCGTGGCGCATGCGCAGACGCGGATGGCCGCGGTTCTCGCCGTACGTCGTCGGGCCGCCCCAGTACTGGATCAGGAACAGGGTGAGGCGCTCCTCGGCCGGGCCCAGGTCCTCCTCGGGATACATGGGCCGCAGGAAGGGGTCCTCGGCCACTCCCTCGTAGAAGCGGTGCACGAGGCGGCGGAAGGTCTCCTCACCGCCGACCTGCTCGTAGAAGGTCTGCTCCTGAAGTGTGCCGCGCCGAATTTCTCTCACGTGGTCCATGGTCTCAGACGGGGCGGCGGAGGACTCAAGGCTTAGGACCGCCGGGCTGAGGGCCGGCGCATGACCCCGGAGACCCGGCCGGGCAGGCCCCGGGCCCCATGAGGGGGTCCCGTACGCCTGCCCGGACCGCTGGTCGCGTGCGCGTCAGCCCTGGCGGATCGTGATCGTCGTCCACGCGCCCACGTGCACCCGGTCCCCGTCCCGCAGGGGGATCGGCACGAAGGGCTGGATCGGCTCCTCGCCGCCGTTGACCGTGGTGCCGTTCGTGGAGTTCTGGTCGACGACCGCCCAGGTCCCGTCCGGCTGCTGGACCAGGAGCGCGTGCTGGTGCGAGACGCCCGGGTCCTCCGGGGGCACCGACAGATCGATGTCGGGGGTGTCACCGGTGGAGTGCCGGCGGCGGCCGATGGTGATCTGGTCGCCGGTGAGCGTGCGCTGCTGCTCCGGGGAGTACGCCGGCAGGTTGAGGCCCGCGGCCTCGGGGCCGGAGCGGTGCATCATCGCCATGAAGTACTCGCGGTCCGGACCGATGGTCGCGGTCCAGGTCACCGGCTGCTGCTCGTAGGACGGCGCGGGGGCCTGCGGGGAACCGGGCGCCGGGTAGCCGTAGCCGCCTCCCTGGGGGCCGCCGGCACCCGCGGGTGCGCCGGTGGCCGGGCCGGAGGACGACGGCGGTGAGATCATCCAGTCGTCCTCACCCCCGCCGAAGGCCGGAGCGCCGGGCTGTGTCGGCGCGGGCGGGAAACCCTGCTGGGTCCGCTGAGGGGGCGGCGGGGCCGGGGGCTGGTACGCCGAGGGCGGCCCGCCGTGGAAGGCCGAGGGCGCGCCGGGAGCGCTGGTCTGCTGTGGACCACCGGAGCCACCCGGACCTCCGGCGCCACCGGGGCCGCCGGACGTGGGCGCGGGCGGCGGCGGGACCGGACGCGAAGGGTCCGCGCCGAAGCCGGAGTCGTTCCCGAAGCCCTGCGGGCGGGAGGGATCGGCCCCGAACGCCGACGGGTGTGACGGGGACTCGCCGAACGCCGACGGGCGTGACGGGGACTCGCCGAACGCGGACGGGTGTGACGGAGCCTCGCCGAACGCGGACGGGCGCGACGGGGGCGTCCCGAAGCTGGTCGGCCCCGACGGCTCATCGCCGAAGGGCGAGCCCGGAGGAATCGGTTCCGCGGGCCGGTTCACCTGCGAGGGCCGGGACCGCTCGTAGTCGAACGGGTCGGCTCCGGACGCGGTCTGCCCGCCGCCCTGCTGGAAGCGCAGCGCCGGGTTCGGCGCCGGCGGGCGCGGCGCCGCGGGGGTGTAGGAGGTCGCCGTGTTGGTCAGGAAGTTCCATCGGCACTCCTCGCAGAACGGCGCACCGCCCTCGCGGGGCGTGCGGCACTGCGGGCACAGCTCCGGATCGGCGCCGGGCACGGCGGACAGCGGGCGTCCGCCGGTCCGGCCACCGCCCGGCGGCGGGGGCGGAGGCGGATAGCCGTAACCGGCGGTCGGCGGCGGTGGAGGCGGCGGGGGTACGGCACCGGCCATACGGTGACCGCAGACCTCGCACCAGTCGTCGGAACCCGACTGGTGTCCGTTCGGGCAGGTCGGCATGTCGGCGCTTCCCCCTCTCCTTCTCCGGTCACGCTGACCGGTGTGGTTCTCCGGCCCTTCGGGGGCCGGGCTCGCTGCTGGCAGGACGTTCAGGTCACTTCTTTACACGAACAGTCTTTGTGGACCGTGTCTCGAGTGTCATCTCGTCGGCCTCCGCGACCTTTGTCTTCAGTCGCACAGTACCTGTCGCGGCATCGACCACGTCCACCACCTTCGCAAGCAGTTTCGCAGTATCCGCGTTCCCCGAGACACCGGCCAGCTGAACGGCACGCCCCAGCTTGGCCGTTGCACCATCGAAATCGCCCGCTTTGCGCAGGTCGAGGCCCTGCTGGATGACTTCCGCCAGTTCGGCTTGTCCTGTGTAATGCGCCACTTGCGGGTTGATCGAGGTCGACGCCGACATGTCGTCGGTCCACACGGCCCGTATGAGCCCCTGCGCGCCGAGGTTCTGGCTGCCGCCGCCCTCGCCCTGCGGGATCACCAGGGAGACACGGGCGGCCAGCATCTCCTGGCCGATGGCCGCGGGCGGCACCTGGACGCACACGTGGTAGTCGCGGGACTCGTCGCCCCAGGAGCCCGTGGGGTAGTCCCCGGCGCGCGGGCCCGCCTCGGCGCGGCGGTCGGTCAGTTCCTCGACCGTGGGCGCCACCTGCTTGACGAAGGCGACCTGTGCCCCGACCGGTGTCCACAGCCGCAGCGCGACATCGGCGACCTCCTTGCCCATGACCGTCTCCATCATGTGCGTGAAGTCGGCGGACAGGGCCGCCGGATCCGCGACGATGTCGGCGGTGCCCAGCAGCGCGGAGGCGATGCCGGTCACCTCCTTGACCTCCCAGTCGGTGCCCACGCCCCGCGCGTCACAGGTGAAACGGCCGGTGCAGTCGTCCAGCGCCGCCTTCAGGTCCTCCGGCGCCTCGTGCTCGTTGCGGCCGTCGGTGAGCAGGATGCCGTGGCGTATGGAGACGTCCGCCGAGGACAGCAGCCGGTCGGCCAGCCGCAGCCAGGTTCCGATCGCGGTGCCCCCGCCAGCCTTGAGTCCCCGCAGCGCCTGCTTGGCCTGCTCACGGGTGGTCGCGTCGGCGACGGCGAGCCTGCCGCCGCCCGGGTAGACCTCCTTGGCCACATGGGTGCCGCCGATCACCGCGAAATGCACGCCGTCGCGCAGCGTGTCGATGGCCGCGGCGGTCGCCTCCCGCGCGTTGCGCATCTTGGTCGGCGGGTAGTCCATCGAACCCGAGCAGTCCACCATGATCGCCACGGCCGCGCTCGGGCCGTGGCCCGGCGTGTACATCTGGGGCGCCGAGACCGCGTTCCCGACCGTGCCGCCGCCGGTCGCCGTGACCGTCACGATGGCGTTGACCTCGCCGCCGCCCTGAGGCAGGTACTCGTTCTGGTACACGTCCACCGAGAACCGCGGCGCGCTCGACTTCGAGAAGTTGGCCATGACTTGTCCGATCCCCCTTGAAATCCCCAGCGTTGTGGGGTGATGACGGTATGCGGACCGGTCCCCTCCGGTCCTTGGGCGTACTGCGCCCAGGGGTCGGTCCCGCCGGCCCCTGGTGTGTCCGGGGAACACACCTCAGGCGGATCCTGCCCCCTGCGGCACCGCGGGGAACGGGACGACGGCCACTGTTACGTTGTCGTGGCCCCCGCCGTCCAGGGCATGGCCCACCAGCACCTGGGCGGCGTGCAGTGGCCTGCTCCCGGCGTCCGGAGGCACCACCTCGGCCATCTCCTCGGCCCCTTCGGCGTAGTTCCACAGCCCGTCGGTGCACACCACCACCACACCCGGCCGGTCGGGCTTGAAGGACGCGGTGTGCGGCTCCAGTTCGTAGGCGTCGGCGCCGAGCCAGCCGGTGATCGCGTGGGCGCGCTCGTCGGCGTACGCCTCGGCCTGGCCCATCAGGCCCGCGGCGACCATCTGCGCGGCCCATGAGTCGTCCTCGGTGAGTCGCGCCGGGGGAGCGGAGCGGTCGGCCGGAACCCAGTAGACGCGGCTGTCGCCGACCCAGCCCACGACCAGCAGACCGGCGGTGACGACGGCGCTGACGAGGGTGCAGGCGGGCGCGTTCTGGTGCGGGGAGTGCTCCTGGGCCGTCTCCGGTTCGACGGCCAGCGCGTTGACGGCGTGCGACGCGGCCACGATCGCGTCGTGCATGGCCTGCTGGGGGTGGGCGCCGCGCGGCAGGGCCTGAAGCAGCGCCTCGTTCGCGGCCCGGGCGGCGGCGAGTGAGGCGTCGTCGGGGCGGGTCGCCGAGGAGACGCCGTCGCAGACGACCGCGACCACGGCGGACGAGCCGTCGGGCAGCGCGGCCTGGGAGACGGCGAACGCGTCCTCGTTGCGGTGGTGGCGCAGCCCCCGGTCGCTGACCGCGGCGACCGCGCCCGACTCCTGCTCGACGTGGTCGCGTTCGCGCGGCTGGGCGTGGCCGCAGTGCTCGCAGTAGCCGTCGCTGTCCACGGTGCCCGCGCGGCAGGCCACGCAGACCGTCGTACCGGCGGGAGGCGTGGCGGTGGCGGCGACGCGCGGGTCGACGGGTTCGGGCGCCGCGAGGTGGTAGTCCTCCTCGGACTCCAGGATCTCCTGGGGCGCCCCGGTCTGCCCGGTCTGTGCGGCCTCCCCGGTCGCTTCGGTCTCCCCGAACTCCCCGGATTCCGAGTGCCGGTCGAACCGCACGCCTCTGGACCCGTCCGGCGCAGCAGAAGCCCCAGCAGAAGCCGCGGGGGAAGCCTCCGGCTCGTCGTCCGCGCCGGAGAGTTCGGAGCCGCCGGAGTCCGTGCCGGGAATGTCGGCCGGCAGGTGCAGCGGGGCAGGCACGCCCGGGACACCCGCCGGCGGGGCGGCGGGCCAGTCCGGGGACGCGGCGTCATGAGCCCGGGGGCGGGGCGGCATCGCGCCGTTCATGGTGAGCGTCGGGGTGTCCGGGGGCGGGGCGGGCACCACCGAGAGGTCGTACCCGCAGGCGCCGCAGAAACGGTCACCCTGCTCAAGGGGCTCCTCGCAACTGGGGCACCGCGAAAGCGCCGTGGGCTGGGGCATCTGGGACATCGATCACACCCACGTCCGGGGGCGGTAACGGTTGGCACGTTCCACCAGGTCGATCCTCTCCTCGCCGCCCTGGGCGAGCCTGGCCAGCATCCGGTACGAGCGCTCCAGGCCGAAGCGGAGGCCACGCTCGTCCAGATCGCTGCCGAGCAGCGCCCGGCCGGCCGCCGCGCCCGGCGCAACCGCCGAGGCCGGTGTGACGGAAGCGGACGGCGCGGAACCCCGGCTACCGGAGAGTACCCAGTCCAGGGCACAGCCGAGGACCTCTGTGGACAACTGCTCGCGCCGCACGGCGTCCAGTCCGTACCCCTCCAGCGCCTGGACCTGACCCGCGGCGGCCACCAGGTCGTCCAGGACGGCCGGGTCGGGGCCCTGGCCCGCGCGCTGCCGCAGCCGCGCCCGTACGGCGGCGACTCTGGCGGCGGTGTAGTGAATGGACGCCTCCGGTACGGACTCCAGGGTGCGTACGGCGCCCCGGCGGTCCCCGGCGGCGAACTGCACACGTGCCTGGCCGAACGCCGAGCTGACATAGCTGGGGTCGGTGGTCCACACGAGGCCGTAGTACTCGGCGGCGTTGTCGAGCTGGCCGAGGACCTCGGCGCACAGGCCCAGGGCCAGCTTCGGGGCGGGCTCTCCGGGGAAGGCGTCGTAGATCGCGTCGAAGGAGAGCGCCGCGCCCTCGTGGTCGCCCGTGACCAATGCCGTCACACCGCGGTACCAGACGACCCGCCAGTCCTCCGGGTGGTCCGACTCCAGCGACTGGAGGGTTCGCCCGGCGGCGGCCGTGTCGCCCATCTCCAGACGGGCGCGCAGTTCGCGCAGGCGCAGCTCGGGGGAGCCGGCCGGCGCGGTGTGCAGCGCGGTGATCAGCTCGGCGGGCCCGGAGGCCATGAGACCGGCGAGGAAACCCGCGTTGGGGTCGCCGGGGTCGACGAGGGGCACCGGCAGCGCGAGTGCCGCCGCGGCGGCGTCAACGGGCTTGACGGGCTGGACGAGGGCGGCACCGGCCGCGCCGGCGGTCGAGCTCGGCATCCCGGCCCCCGGAGGGGCACTTTGGGAAGGGATGAAGGCGCCGGACGCCGCCGCGCTGGAGCCGGGCGCCGAGCCCCCCGCGCCCGAGGCGGCCGCGCGCCGGCGGCGCGACGGGACCACGCGCGCTCCGAGCCGAGAGACGTCCCCGTCCGGCTTCGGGAACAGCTCCGTGTCCGTGACCTTGAGCTCCGGCCCGAACTGCGTCGACAGGGCGGGCCGCGGACGGCCCGTCTGCAGCGCGACGACCTCGCGCAGCACTCCCGTCAGCTGCTCCGACATCTCCTGCGCGGACGCGAACCGGCGCGCCGGATCCGGATCGGTGGCGCGCACCAGCAGCCGGTAGAAGGACTCGTACCGGCGGAAGACCTCGACGGTGTCAGGATCGGGCAGGGAATCCACGTAGACGCCCGTATAGCCCTGGAAGTCGAAGGTGAGCACCGCGAGGGTGCGCGCGACCGTGTACAGGTCGCTCGCCACCGACGGGCCGATCTCCGCGACCTCCGGCGCCTGATAGCCGACGGTGCCGTAGATGGCCGACTCGTCGTCGTCCATCCGGCGCACCGCGCCCATGTCGATCAGCTTGAGCTGGTCCTCCGTCTGGATCGCGTTGTCGACCTTGAAGTCGCAGTACAGCAGGTTGCGGCTGTGCAGATGGCCGAGGGCCTCCAGCGCCTCGATGCCGTACGCGCACGCCTGCTCCACCGGCAGCGGATCCCGTCTCCCCTCCGCCGAGCGGCGGGAGTTGGCGATGTCCTTGAGCGACTTGCCGCCGACGTACTCCATGACGATATAGCCGTCGAGGGAGCCGGTGCGCTGGTCGAGGTGCTCCACGAAGTTGTAGATGCGCACGATGTTGGAGTGCTCGATCTCCGCGAGGAAGCGCCGCTCGGAGATCGCCGCGGCCATCGCGTCCTGGTCGCCCGTGTCGAGCAGGCCCTTGAGGACCACCCACCGGTCGGAGACCGCCCGGTCCACCGCGAGATAGATCCAGCCGAGCCCGCCGTGGGCGAGACAGCCCACGACCTCGTACTGGCCGTGCACGATGTCGCCGGACCGCAGCTTGGGCACGAACGAGTACGGGTGGCCGCACTTCGTGCAGAACCCCTCCGTGCGTCCGGGCCGCTCGCCGCGCGCCCGCCCCACCGGGGCCCCGCAGTCGGAGCGCGAGCAGAACCGCTTGCGCTCGGGCACCTCGGGGTTCTCCAGCACCATGGCGCGGGGATCGGGCCGCGGCACGTCCGGCACCTGCACCAGGCCGAGGCCGAGGCGGCTGCGACCGGAACCGCCGGACGCCGAACCCGAGCTGCGCACCGACACCGAATGGCCCGTGGACCTGCCCGTCAGCCGTCCCGACACCGAGCGCCGGGACTGCGACGAGCCCGAGGAGCGCGACGAGCGCGACGACGAACTCGACGAGCCCTGGCCGCCTCCGGTGATCCCCGTCGCCGGGGAGGCGAGCATGCCGTCCCCGGCAGCCTGGTCCCCCTCGGCCCGGGAAGGCGCCTTGGACGAGACGACCGGCGCGAGCCCGCACGTGTCGCAGTACAGCTCGCCGCCGCCCACGTCCTCGTACGACCCCTCGCAGCCGGGCCGCTGGCAGGTCTGCCCTTCCTGGCTCATGCTTCCCCCCTCCGGTCGGCCGGCGTGCCCTGGTGGGGCACGCGCTGGCCGAACTGCTCGGCCGCCGCCTGCTGGTAGCGCAGCACCGCCCCTTCGGCGGCTCTGAGGTCGCAGGGCGCGCTCCACAGCATGCGGCGCGCCGCGTCGTACCGCTCGATCAGCAGCGGGTCCTCCGCGAGACCGTGCCGCGCCACCTTCGCCTTGTACGCGTCGAGACGGCCGCGCAGTTCCGCGCGGACCGCGAGAGGCGCGGTGACCGCAGTCAACGACTCACGGGCGCGCAGCAGTTCGTCCTCGGCCCGCTGCTCCAGCGACTCCAGGAGCGGTGACAGACGGTGCCACTGGGCGTGCCTGCGGTACTCGGCGGCGGTCGCCAGCTGCTCCTGGAGCGCGGTCGGCGGACCGCTGACCGCGGGCACCTCCGAGGCGGCGATCTTCGCGAGGACCTCCCCGCGGGCGCTGCGGGCCTCGGCCAGCGTGCGGTCCGCGCGGCTGAGCAGATCGCGCAGCTTGACGAGCCGTGCCTCCGCGTCCTGACGGACCGTCAGTACGGCGTCGATCTCCCGGCGCACGTCCTCCAGGGCGCGCGCCTCACGGTCGTACGTCGCCGTGTCCGGCCGGCCGCCGCCGGGAGCCGAACTCCCCTGTGCCGGAACCCAGTACGCCAGCGGGTCGGAGACGACCTCCTGGCGCAGGCTCGTCAGCGTGCGCGTGATGCGCTCCAGGTCGTCGCCCGCCGGGTGCTTTCCGGGGCGCACGCCCACGGAGTGGGCGAGCTGACGGGTGCGCTGCAACTCCGCGGCCAGTAAATCGATGCGCGCTGGCAGCGCCGACCACACCGCGTCGGCGGTGACGACCATGTCGAGCGAGGACGCGTACAGCTCGTTCATCCGCTCCACGAGCCGCGCCAGTGTGAACTGCTCACTGAGTTTCCCGGTGCCCGTCAGGGCCTGCGCGTTCACGTTCCCCGCCACCGCGGCGCCGCCCGCGACGGTGACGCTGGTGCCGCGCAGCAGTTCGGTCAGCTCGGCCAGGTCCTCACGACTGGACCAGCGCCGCCGGGCACGAACCTCACGCGCCTGACGCAACGTGGCGGTGTAGGCGTCGAAGTACGCCCACAGCAGGGTGATCGAGGCTTCCGCGGACGCCCAGCGCTCCTTGGTGACGCCGGTCAGTTCGGCGCCTTCCAGGAGCCGGCGGCCCGCGTGGTCCTGCAGGGCGAGGAGCGAGGTCTCTATGGCCTCGTGCTCCGCGCCGAGCCGCGCCAGCGCACGGTCCACCTCGTCCCGGTCCAGCACCGGCCCGGTGGGTCCCGTGGCGCCCATCGATCACCTCTCGTCTCGTCGTGTCCCGTGCGCGCATCCGGTGCGCCGGGTAACTCTCCAGTGGTATCAGGTCGGTTGGCCGGTCAGGTGGAAGGCGGCCTGGACGACGTCGAGTCGGCGCCCAGAGTCGGGGAGAGCCACTTGTCGTACGAGGCCTGCCAGCCGCTCTTGCGGTAGTCCACGAGCACCTGGTTGACCCGGCGCACCAGATCACCGTCGTCCTGGTTGAACGCCACTCCGTAGTACTCGGTAGTGAAGGGCTTCCCCTTGAGTTCGACCGTCGGATCCTGGGCCGCCTGGCTGGCGGCGAGCGCACCGTCGGTGACCACCGCGTCGACCTCGCCGAGCTGCAGTTTGACCAGGCAGTCCAGCTGGTTGGGGACGGTGGTCGAGATGTCCGTGGACGCGGGCAGCTTGCCGGACTGCTTGTCCTGCGTCAGTGCGGCGGCGGCCGTCGAACCCTCGGCGGAGCAGATCCTCTTGCCGGCCAGGGAGTTGTCGTACCCCGTGATGCCCGACGCCTTCGGCGCCAGGACCTGCTGGCCGGTCGTGAAGTACGGGTCGGAGAAGGCGACTTTCGCGAGCCTGTCGCAGGTGATCGTCGTGGTGCGCACCACCATGTCCACCTGCTTGTTCTGAAGGGCGGGGATGCGCTGGTTGGTGGGAATCGCGCGGAAGTGCACGGCGTCCGGGTTGCCGAGGATCTGCCGGGCTATCTCGTGGGCGACGTCGATGTCGAAGCCCTCGAGGTCGCTGCCCTTCTTGTTGGGGTCGCGATAGCCCCAGCGGTAGCTGTTCTGGTCGACACCCACCGTCAGATAGCCGTTCGTCTTGATCCGCGTGACCGCGTGACCGCTCTCGTCGCTGGACGGCGGCGGGCTCATCCGCTCCGGGTGCTGTCCGCAGGACTCCGCCTTGGCCTGGGTGGCCTCGGCGATGCCCGGGCCGCCGGCGTCCGCGGAGTCGCCGCTCGGCCGGGGGTGGGTGAGCGGCAGCAGCAGCGCGAAGCCGACGGCGAGGACACAGGCGACCAGCATCGCGCCCACACCGCCCCAGCCCTTCAGGCTCGCCCTCAGACGCCGTGCGATCATCGCCGCTCCCCTACTCACCGGTACTCCGAAAGCCTGCGTCCGATGCCCAGCAGCGCGCCCGCCGCGCCCAGCACAGCGAGCACGCCCGCGCCCGCCGGGAGCGCCGTCAGCGCGTCCCGGCCGTCGGTCGCCGACCGGTGGAACTCGCTCTCCTCGTAATCCAGCGCCTTCGCCAGATTCGCGTCCACGCCGTCGAAGCACGCGCCCGTGGGCTTGTCCGCCTTGTCGCCGATGATCTTGTTCAGCGCGGCCTGGTAGTCGCCCCCGTCGTCGGCCTTGCGCGCGTCCTTGTGGCGATCGAGCCACTCCTTCATGTTGGCGGTGGCGGCCTTCACGGGCCGCTCGCCCGCCGCGGCGTCGGCGAGGGACGAGGCCTTGCCGAGCGAGGCGGACAGGGTCTTCATGTCCTGCTGGAACGCGTAGTCGTACGCGTCCTCGTCCGACCCGTCCGGCAGTTTCCTGGTCTCGGCGCCGCGGCTGACCAGTGTGAGGTTCTCGTTCCCGCGCGCGTTCAGGGACGCGATGCGCGCGTCGTGCAGCACATCCAGTGAACGGATGCCGTGGTCGTACGACGAGTCGAGCCCGGCGCGGGCCACGCTGTGGCCGACGACCAGCCACAGCAGCACGACGGAACAGGAGGCCGTGGCGGCGACCAGGCCCCGGTTCAGCACCCTGTTCGTGCGCCGGTAGTTGCGGCGCTGCGCCAGCCCGAGCGCGGCCAGCACCAGGACGCCGGCCGCGATCGCGAACCAGGGATACGGCGTCGCGTCCGCGTAGTCGGAGCGCAGCTGCTGGTTCTCCTTGGTGTACAGGTCCTGCGCGGCCGGCAGCATCTGCTGCTGCATCAGCTCGTTCGCCGTCCGCAGGTAGGCGCCGCCCACCGGGAAGCCCTGCCGGTTGTTGGCCCGGGCCCGCTCGACGAGGCCCTTGTACTCCGGGAGCAGCTGGTTGAGCCTGGCGACGGTGTTCGCGGAGGGGGAGCCGGGTTCGGTGCCGGCGGCCGCGGCGACGAGTCCCGCGGCGGCCGTCCTGATGTCCTTCTCGTACCGCTCGGTGGTCGCCACCGGCTCCTGGCCGCCCGACAGGAAGCCGCTGGAGGCCGCCGTGTTGGCGTCCGCGAGGGAACGGTAGATGTCGGCGGCGCCCGCGCTGAGCGGCTGACTCCTGTGCAGCACGTCGTCTGCGGCGCTCGCGCGGTCGCTCATCTGCCAGGCGGTGGCGGCTCCGAACGCCACGACGAGCAGGGCGAGAACGGCGCCGATGAGCCGCAGCCTGCCGGGCTCGGTGGTCGTGGCGGCGCGCACCCGCTCGACGCCCTCCGCGAAGGCCGTACGGTGCGGCGGCGCGGGCGGCATGGGGGGCGCCGCGTATGGTGCGCCGCCCTGCTGCAGATGTGTCACTCGACCTCCCCCATGGTCTCCTCCGTCGGACACCGCCGCCCGGTGCTCGGGCGTGGACGCGGGTGTGCCGCGGCAAGTATCACTGCCGCGACCGACATCCGCACAGGCCTTCACGCGATCTTGATCAGATCGCAGCGTTGCGCCACACCCCCCGTACATAAAAACGTCGACGCCCCACGTCCGGTTCCCTGCGCGGCCCGCTGGGAGTGAGCGGGGGTTTCGCGCAGTTCCCCGCGCCCCCATCGGGTGGGATCCTGCACGTCGTCATCCGCGGGTGCGTTGTGGTTCTTCGCGCAGTTCCCCGCGCCCCTGTCAGGGTTCCCGTGAGTCGTTGACTGCGGGTTTTGACAAGCACCGGTTCTCACCCGAAAGCCGCGCAGTCCGACCTCTCCGCCACGCGCCCGGCAAGGGGCACGGGAACCCAAGCGACCGACCACGACGCCGCCGCACTTGATAGGGGGCGGGAAACCGCGCGACGAACCACAACCCACCCGCAGCCGACAACGCACGTGATCGGGGGCGCGGGGAACTGCGCAAAACCGTCCACGCACCCGCAGCCGACAACGCACGTGATCGGGGGCGCGGGGAACTGCGCAAAACCCCCCGCCCACCCGCAGTGGGCAACGCGCCTGATCGGGGGCGCGGGGAACTGCGCGAATCCGCCCACGCAGCCGCAGTGGACAACGCACGTGATCGGGGGCGCGGGGAACTGCGCAAAACCGCCCACGCTGCCGCAGGCTACGACGCACCCACCCCCGCGCGGAGCGCGAAATGGCCCCGCACCCTGCCCTGCGCAGCAGACGGCGCGCGCACCGCATCCAGCCCCAGCAGCGCAGCGCCCAGCACCGGCGGAGCCGTGACCACCCGCGCCACAGCCTTCGGTGCCCGCACGCCCAGCAACTCCCGCACACGGTCGTCGAGCTGAAGCCGGCCCGCGGCCAGAATGCCCCCGCCCAGCAGCACCGGCACCTCCTCCTCGAGCAGTTCGAGACGCGTCAGCGCGACCACGGCCATCGCGACCACCTCCTCCGCGAGCCGGTCGACGATCGCTCGGGCGACCTGATCGCCCTCCTCGGCCGTGGCGAACAGCACCGGCGTCAGCTCGTGCCGCCGATCGTGCTCGACGTGCCCCAGATGGAGCGCCTCGATCAGCGCGTACATCGAGCCGAGGCCGAAGTGCGCCGGCAGCGTGCGCATCAGCTCGGTGGGCCCGCCCCGGCCGTCCTCCGCCCGTGCCGCCCACCACAGGGCCTCCTCGGCGAGCCCCCAGCCGCCGCCCCAGTCACCGGAGATCCGGCCGAGCGCGGGGAACCGTGCCGTGCGGCCGTCGGGACGCATTCCGACGCAGTTGATGCCGGCGCCGCACACGACCGCGACCCCCCGCGGTTCGGAGACGCCCGCCCGCAGGATCGCGAAGGTGTCGTTGCGCACCTCCACGGTCGTACCCCACCCGCGCGCCTGCAGCGCGGCGGCCAGCTGTTCCTCCTCCACCGGCAGGTCGGCGTTGGCGAGACAGGCCGAGACATGCCCGACCGCGCCGACCCCGGCCGCCGTGAACGCCCGGGCGACGACCTCGCCCAGCGCGTCCACGGCCGTTTCGACGCCCACGGCGGGCGGCCGGAAGCCTCCTCCCCGCGCGGTGCCGAGGACCCGCCCGTCGGCGGCGACGACGGCCACGTCGGTCTTGCTGTTGCCCGCGTCGACGGCGAGCACGCCCCCCGCCACCCCGGTCATGCCCACGCGAGATGCTCCCGGTTGTGCGCGATCAGCCGGTCGGTGAGGGCGTCGGCGTAGGCGTGCTGCCCGATGAGGGGGTGGGCGAGGAGCGCCCGGAACACCCTCTCGCGTCCGCCGCGCAGTGCCGCGTCGAGGGCGAGCTCCTCGTACGCGGTCACGTTCGCCATCAGCCCCGCGTACAGCGGATCCACCTGGGGCACGGGCAGCGGGCTCGGCCCGCGCGGTCCCACGGCCGCCTGCACCTCGATCACCGCGTCGTCCGGCAGGAACGGCAGCGTGCCCTTGTTGCGGGCGTTCACCACCTGGTACGGCGACCCGCCCCCGCCGAGCAGCGCCGCCGCGAGGTCGACGGCCGCCTCCGAGTAGTAGGCGCCGCCCCGCTTCGCGAGCAGCGCCGGCTTCTCCTCCAGTGAGGGATCGGCGTACATCTCCAGCAACTGCCGCTCCATCGCCGCGACCTCGGCGGCGCGCGAGGGCTTCGTCCTGAGCTCTCGTACGACCTCGTCGTGCGCGTAGTAGTAGCGCAGGTAGTACGACGGGACCACGCCGAGCCGGTCCAGGAGGGCGCGCGGCAGCCGAAGGTCCCCGGCGATACCCTCGCCGTGCTCGGCGAGCAGCTTGGGGAGGACGTTCTCGGCCTCGGGGCCGCCCAGACGCACACCTGTCTCCCAGGTGAGGTGGTTGAGGCCCACATGGTCGAGATGGACGTCGGCGGGCGTGACCCCGAGCAGCGCGGCGAATTTCCGCTGGAACCCGATCGCCACATTGCACAGCCCGACCGCGCGGTGGCCTTCGTCCAGGAGGGCGCGCGTGACGATGCCGACCGGGTTGGTGAAGTCGATGATCCAGGCGTCCGGGTTGGCGCGGCGGATCCGTTCGGCGATGCCGAGCACCACGGGTACGGTGCGCAGCGCCTTGGCGAGCCCGCCCGCACCGGTGGTCTCCTGGCCCACGCAGCCGCACTCCAGGGGCCAGGTCTCGTCCTGCTCCCGGGCCGCCTGGCCGCCGACGCGCAGCTGGAGCAGCACGGCGTCGGCACCCTCGACCGCCCGGTCCAGGTCGTCCGTGGTGACGACGCGCCCCGGATGCCCCTGCCGGGCGAAGATGCGCCGGGCGAGCCCGCCCACCAGCTCCACGCGTTCGGTCGCAGGGTCGACCAGGACGAGCTCCTTCACGGGCAAGGTGTCCCTCAGCCGTGCGAATCCGTCGACGAGTTCGGGTGTGTAGGTCGACCCTCCGCCGACCACGGTGAGCTTCACAGTGCTAGCCCTTCACTCCGGTGAGCGTGACACCCTCGACGAACGCCTTCTGCGCGAAGAAGAACACGAGGATCACGGGGGCCATGACCAGCACGGTGGCGGCCATGGTGAGGTTCCAGTCGGTGTGGTGCGCTCCCTTGAACGACTCGAGGCCGTAACTGAGTGTCCACGCGCCCGGGTTCTCCGAGGCGTAGATCTGCGGGCCGAAGTAGTCGTTCCAGGCGTAGAAGAACTGGAAGAGCGCGACGGCGGCGACGCCCGGCCTCGCCATGGGCAGTACGACCTTGAGCAGAGTCCGCAGGTCGCCGCAGCCGTCGACCCTCGCCGCGTCCAGGTACTCGTTCGGGATGGTCATCAGGAACTGGCGCAGCAGGAAGATGGAGAACGCGTCGCCGAACGCCATCGGGATGATCAGCGGCCACAGCGTGCCCGACAGGTCCAGCTGTCTCGCCCAGAACAGATACATCGGGATGATGATCACCTGCGGTGGCAGCATCATCGTCGAGATCACCAGCATCAGGGCCAGATTCCGGCCGGGGAAACGGAACTTGGCGAGGGCGTAGGCGACGGGGATGGACGACACCACGGTCAGGACGGTGCCCAGTCCCGCGTAGATCAGGGTGTTCTTCCACCAGGTGAGGAAGCCGGGCGTATCGAACACCTTCTTGTAGTTGCCCCACTCCCACGTGTGCGGGATCAGATCGCGGCTGAGCGCCTGGGTGTCGCTCATCAGCGAGGTGAGGAACACGAACACGAAGGGGAGGGTGAAGAAGAGGGCGGCGGCCACACCGAGGGAGTGGATCGCGATCCACTCCAGGACCGCCTTGCGACGGGCGGCGCGTTCGGCCGTCGCGAGAGGGCCGCTCAACCCCACCGGTTTGTCGAGTACTTGGGCCATGCTCAGTCACCTGCCAGGTTGAGGCCGCCCCGGCGCCGCATCAGGAACGCGGTGAACACCATCGACAGGGCGAAGAGGACCAGCGCGACCACACAGGCGGAGCCGTAGTCGAAGCGCTGGAAACCGAGGTTGTAGACGAGCTGAGGCAGGGTGAGCGTGGACTTGTCGGGGTAGCCCGGCTCGAACTGCGTACCGGCGCCCTGGATGACACCCGAGGCGACCTTTCCCGCGATCAGCGGCTGTGTGTAGTACTGCATGGCCTGGATCACCCCGGTGACCACCGCGAACATCACGATCGGCGAGATGTTCGGGAGCGTGACGTACCGGAAGCGCTGCCATGCCGAGGCCCCGTCCAGCTCAGCCGCCTCGTACTGCTCCCTCGGCACGTCCAGCAGTGCCGCCATGAAGATGACCATCAGGTCGCCGACGCCCCACAGGGCGAGCAGGGTGAGCGCGGGCTTCGACCAGGAGGGGTCGTTGAACCAGCCGGGGGCCGGTATGCCGACCTTCTCCAGGATCGAGTCGACCGGCCCCGTACCGGGGTTGAGGAGGAACGCGAACGCCATCGTCGCGGCCACGGGCGGCGCCAGGTAGGGAAGGTAGAACAGGGTACGGAAGACCCCCGTGGCCGTCTTGATCTTGGTTATCAGCAGGCCGATGCCGAGCCCGAACACCACCCGCAGGCTCACCGTCACCACGACCAGCCACAGGGTGTTGCGCAGGGCGGGCCAGAACAGCGGGTAGTCCTCGAAGACGTAGTGCCAGTTCTTCGCCCCGCTCCACGCCGGCGGCCGGAAGCCGTCGTAGTGCATGAACGAGAAGTAGACCGTGGAGACCAGCGGGTACGCGAAGAACACCGCGAAGCCGATCAGCCAGGGCGACATGAAGGCGAGGTTGCGCAGCGTCTTTCTTCTGCGCTTGGCGGCGAGGGTGACCGTGCTCATCGCCGCCGCCTCACTTCGCCTGCGCGATGTCCGTGTCGATCTGCTTGGCCGTGCTCTCCAGGCCCGCCTTCAGATCCCTGGCCTTGCCGCTCTCGTAGTCGTACCCGAACTGCTGGATCGTCACCAGGTACTGGCCGCCGTTGATGGAGGCGGGCGTCGTCGTGGAGTCCGGGTTCGCCGCGATGTCCAGGAACGTCTTGAAGCGCGGGTCGTACTTCAGCCCGGGGGACTTCAGGGCGGCCAGAGTGGAGGGCACGTTGTGGATGTCGTTGGCGAAGCCGACCACCGCGTCCGTGTCCGTGGTCATGTACTTCACAAGTTCCCAGGCCGCGTTCTGCTTCTTGCTGGTGGCGGCGATGCCGGCGATGGTGCCGGTGATGTAGCCCTTGCCGTACTGGGACGCCTGGTCGTCGGGCACGGGCAGCGGGGCCACCCCGATCTCGAACTTCGGCTTGGTGTCCAGGGCCATGCCAAGGCGCCACTCGCCGTCCAGCTGCATGGCCACCTGACCGGTGTGGAACGGGTGCTTGGGGCCCCATTCGTCACCCAGCTTCGAACGGTACTTCTCCAGCTTCCGGAAGCCGCCCAGGTCGTCCACGAGCTTCTTCTGGAGCGTGAAGCCGGCGGCGAAGGCCGGGTCCTCGGCGAGGTTCGACTTGCCGCTCTTGTCGAAGTACGTCGGGGAGAACTGCGCGAAGTAGTGCTCGGTCGTCGTCTCCCAGCCGTGGTAGTCGGGCATGAACCCGAGCTGCTTGTAGCCGTCGCCCTCGGGGACCGTCAGCTTCTTCGCGTCTTCCTCGAACTCGGTCCACGTCCTGGGCGGTTCGGCTATGCCCGCGTTCTCGAAGGCCGTCTTGTTGTAGTAGAGCCCGTAGGCGTCGCCCAGCAGCGGCACCGTGCAGCGGTCGCCGTCGTACTGGGTGTACTCGTTCATCGCCTTCGGGAACGTCGTGGCGGGGTCGATGCCCGCCTTCTTGAAGAAGGGGCCCAGATCGACCAGGGCGCCCGAGGAGCAGAACTTGCCGACGTTGTTGGTGGTGAAGGAGGAGATGACGTCGGGGGCGTTGTCGCCGCCGCTGCGCAGCGCCTGGTTGATCTTGTCGTCGGTCACGTTGGCGACGACATGGACGTGGATGTTGGGATGCGCCTTCTCGAAGCCCGCGATCAGCGTGCTCACGGCCTTCGTCTCGGAGGGCGCGCTCCAGGCGTGCCAGAAGTTGATGGTGGTCGCCTTGGACGCGTCGTCGTTCGCGCCGGAGGAGGACTGGCCGGTACAGGCGGCGGTGGTGAGGAGTGCGAGGGACGCGGTGAGGGCGAAAGCCGTCTTTCTCATGGTTCCGGGCATGACGGGGTCTCCCTGGGACGGGCGAGGTGTGGTGGTGCCGGTGGTCGTACGGGGTCCGGGACTCGGTGGATCTCAGCGCGAGGTGTCGAAGACCTCGTCGCGGGTGGTCGCGAGGGCGCTCTCCAACGCGCCGCGCAGTACGGGGTGTTCGCGTACGTCGCCGACGACGAGGCGCGGCCGGGACGCGGCCAGCTCCTCCAGTTCGGCCTGGATCAGGGCCCGCAGCGGCTCGCCCCCCGCGGCGAGGGACGCGCCGCTGAGGACGACGAGTTCGGGGTCGAGCACCGCGACGAGCGCGGCGAGACCGGTGGCAAGACGGGTCGCGTAGGTCTCGAGGAGCCGCCGGTGGGGGCCCGTGACGGTGTCGGCGCCCAGGGCGACAAGGGTGGCGGCGACCTCGGCGTACGGGCCGGTGGGCACGTCCTCGACGCCGAGTTCGCGGGCGAGCCCGGGGATCGCCTGGGAACCGGCCAGCTCCTGGAAGCCTCCGCTGTTGGCCTTGGTCACCTGGCGTACCAGGGGTGCGCCGGGCACGGGCAGGAAGCCGACCTCGCCCGCGCCGCCGGTCCAGCCGCGGTGCAGCCGGCCGCCGAGGACGAGGGCGGCGCCGAGACCGCCCTCGTTCCACAGCAGGACGAAGTCTCCGTGGCCCTTGGCGGCGCCGAGGCGCTGCTCGGCGAGGGCGGCGAGGTTGACGTCGTTCTCGTATTCGACAGGCATCGGGAGGGCACCCGCGAGTTCGTCGAGCAGTGTGGGGGAGTGCCAGCCGGGCAGGTGGGAGGCGTAGCGCAGCCGTCCGGTGGTGGGGTCGAAGGCGCCGGGGGTGCCGATGACGACCCGCTGCACGTCGGAGAGCGCGCGCCCGGCGGCCTTGACGGCGCCGCCGAGGGCGTCGGTCACCTGGCGGACCACGGGGTGCGCGGGTCGGCGGCCGGGGGTGGGCAGTTCGTACTCGCCGACCGTTCTGCCGGTGATGTCGGCGACGGCGGCGAGGATGCGCTCGGGGGTGACGTCGAGCCCGGCGACGTACGCGGCGGTCGGGTTGACCGCGTACAGCTGTGCGCTGGGGCCCGGTCGGCCCTCGCTCGTGCCGGTCATCAGGACGAGTCCGGCGGCTTCGAGGCGGGCGAGGAGCTGGGAGGCGGTCGGCTTCGAAAGCCCGGTGAGCTTGCCCATGCGGGTGCGGGTGAGCGGGCCGTGCTCCAGGAGCAGATCGAGGGCGGCGCGGTCGTTCATGGCGCGCAGCACGCTGGGGGTGCCGGGTGTTCCGGCGGGTCCTGCCATGTCCCTTGCCACCTGCCTCTGAGCGTACTGTTAGGAAAGTTTCCTATTGAGTGAGAGGAAGGTAGGCCCGCTCCCGCGGAGGCGTCAATACCGCGGTCAGTCCTTCACGAAGACGGTCAGTCCTTCAGGAAGGGGGCCGTGTCCAAGGTGGGGTAGGGGGTCGGGAGGGGGAGGGGCTCGCCCAGTGGAACCTTTGCTTCGTCGGCGTAGTAGGCCTTGGTGGGGCTGTCGCCGGGCGTGACCGGGTTGGTGTAGCAGTGTGCGGTCTTCGTGGTGCGGTTGATCAGTACGTAGACGGGCACGCCGGCGGCGGCGTACGTGCGCAGTTTCGGGCCCGTGTCGGTCTCGTGGTTGGTGGACGTGACCTCCCCGACAAGGGCGACCATGCCGATGGGATACCACCCTTTGTGGGCCCGACGGTAGGACTCGTCCAACTCGGACGCCTTGCGGCGGCGGATGTAGAAGTCGGGGATGAGGAGAGCCATGGTGCTTCCGTCCCTGTGGGCGGCCCGATAGCCGTTCCCCATACCGGACAGGTCGAGCCCGGCGTTGAAGAATTGGACGGCGAGCTTGAAGGCTCCGTCGTTGTGGTGGTCATTCGGTTGCGGCGGCGCGATGGCCATCCCCTCGACGTACTCGGGTCGAATCGGCGCCTGAGACGCCTCCTCGATCGCGATCAGCAGATCGATGGGGTCCTGTTGTGTCATCACCGGCTCCAAGAAGGGTTCGGCGCTCATCGCTGGTTCTCCTCGTCGCACTGGTGTCAGGCTAAGCCCGCGCTGGGTGCCCCGGCAGAACGATGGAACGCGTGCCTCGCCGGTCATGCCGAAATGCCCTCCGTTCACCCGAACGAGCATGCTGAACCGTTCCGTCGTCGGCCGCGTCAAACGAGGAGGCGGCACCCGGAGAATCCCGGATGCCGCCTGTTCCTCTTCCGGCGGACGACCGCCTACCGCGTCGCAGGCCGTGGCGGCGCGATCGGCGCCGCCGCCTCCGCCTGGGGCGAGGCCGCGTTCGAATACACCGACGGGGCCGCCACCGAGGCCGTCGGGTCGGCCGGCTCCTCCTCCAAGGACGCGGTCGGCAGACCGCCCACGATGCGGATGTTCGCCTCGTCGAACGCCCGCTTGATCCGCCAGCGCAGCTCGCGCTCCACCGACACCGCCTTGCCCGGCATCGTCTTGGCCGACACCCGGACCACCATCGAGTCGATCAGCACGCTGTCCAGGCCGAGCACGTCGATCGGGCCCCAGAGACGCTCGTTCCAGGGCTCAGCCTTGCTCATCCCCTCGGCGACCGACTCCAGGAGCGCCTTCACCCGGTCCAGGTTCTCGCTCGAACGGACGGTCACGTCCACCCCCGCCGTCGCCCAGCCCTGCGAAAGGTTGCCGATGCGCTTGACCTCGCCGTTGCGGACGTACCAGATCTCACCGCTGTCTCCGCGCAGTTTCGTCACGCGCAGTCCGACCTCGATCACCTCACCGGAGGCCACCCCCGCGTCGATGGTGTCGCCGACGCCGTACTGGTCCTCCAGGATCATGAACACCCCGGACAGGAAGTCCGTCACCAGGTTGCGCGCGCCGAAACCGATCGCCACACCCGCGACACCGGCGGAGGCGAGCAGAGGTGCCAGATTGATCTGGAAGCTCCCCAGCACCATCAGCGCCGCCGTGCCCAGGATCAGGAACGACGCCATCGAACGCAGCACCGAGCCGATCGCCTGCGAGCGCTGGCGCCGTCGCTCCACGTTCACGAGCAGACCGCCGAGCGCGGTGCCGTCCACCGACTGCACCGTCCGGTTCATGCGGTCGATCAGCTTGGTGATCGCCCGCAGCACCGCCACTCTCAGGACGGCCGCGACCACCAGGATCAGCAGGACCCTCAGGCCGATCGCGAGCCACGTCGACCAGTTCTGTTCGACCCAGCTCGCTGCGTTCGTCGCGCTCTGCTGGGCGTCCTGAAGACTGGGAACCGCCGGAGCCGTCGTCTGCGAGGGCGACGGAGACGGGGCGGCCCCGGCGGCCAATAGGGCGGGCAAGGACACGGCAGGTACCTCCAGGTGCTGCGCTGCCTCCGGTGCGAGCGGTCGGGCTGGTCGTGCTGTCAAGGTCGGCGAGGTCACGGAAGAGTCACCGGACGGGCAGGGGCACCACACTAACGGGGCATCGTGTGGGGATCATGGCGAAGTTCCGAGAAGAGACTGTGCTCACCCGGAGAAGTGCAGGAGAAGTAAGGGGGCTCGAATCGGGGGATGCATCAGGTGTGGTCGAAAACACTCCCAGCCCGTTACCGGGACATGGTGGCGCGTCCACCAGGCATGAGGGGAGACTGACTGCAGATCGTCCCGGCGCGAGCCACGCGTCGCCGGCGTACAAGGAGGCATCCGTGCCGCACGTCCTGGTCCTCAACGCGTCGTACGAGCCACTCGGCGTCGTACCGCTCCGCCGCGCGCTCGTCCTCGTCCTCGAGAACAAGGCTGTAAGCCTCGAGGAGTCCGGCGCCTTCATGCACAGCGCAACCGTCACTGTCCCCGCACCCAGCGTGGTCCGGCTCAAGCGATTCGTTCGGGTTCCCTACCGGGGGCCCGTTCCTCTCACCCGGCGCGCGCTCTTCGCACGCGACGGGGGCCGGTGCATGTACTGCGGTGGCGTCGCAACCAGCGTCGACCACGTCATTCCGCGCAGCCGCGGTGGTCAGCACGTCTGGGACAACGTGGTGGCGTCCTGCCGCCGCTGCAACCATGTCAAGGCCGACCGGCATCTGTTCGAGCTGGGCTGGCGGCTGCGCCACAAACCGGCACCGCCGACCGGGCTCGCCTGGCGCATCATCGGAACGGGGCATAGGGACCCGCGCTGGCTGCCATACCTGCAGCCGTACGGCGCGGACGACGCCTTGGCCCGGATCGACGGCATTTCCGCCTGACGGTCCGGGCTTTCGCATACCCGGACGGCCCCGCGTCCCGGAGGCGGGGCCGTCCGGGCGCGTCGCGTGCCCGTCCGCGTCCCTGAAATGTCACCGAGGGTGGCTATGGTGGTGCTGTCGGTCACCATGAGTGCACGGTGAGGGAGGTTTGTGTGACCCGGCGCACGTTGTCCGTTCCCGTACGTCTGTCCACGCGCCCACGGGGTAGGGCTGCTCTCACCCGCACCCGTCGTACGACGACAAGGAGATCCTCCGTGACCGCCCCGGTACACCCTCTCGTCCCGGCCCAGTCCAAACCCGGCGCGGACACATCCGCGACCGCGACCACCGACCTGGACACCCTGCTGTGCGTCCTCAGCGCGGAGGGCGCCTGCGCCGAGGCGCCGCTGACCAGTGAGCCGCCGCTGCCCGACGCCGAGCCTCTCACCAGCGAGCCCCCGCTCTACGACCTCACCCCCCTGACCAGCGAGCCCTCCGCCGCCGCAGGCCCGGACCCCACGGGGTACTAGATGCCGCCGGCCGACCCCGCACGCGACGCGACGCCCCTGGACCGGCTCGCCGCGCTGCACGGCGTCGCCACCTCCTACCGCCCCTCCCCGGACCGTACGGTCGCCGCCTCGGACACCGCCGTCACCGCCGCCCTGGCCGCGCTCGGCGTCGACACGAGCACCCCGGACGCGGTGCGCGCCGCGCTCGCCGCACGCGAACGGGAACTGCGGGAACGGCTGCTCCCGCCGACCGTCGTGTCCTGGGGCGGACGGCCGCCCACCGCGCTCGCCGGCCTCCCGGACGGCACCAGCCTGCGGATCGAGACCGAACAGGGCGAGTCGCGCGCCTCGGCCGAACAACTCCCGCCGGGCGTACACGCCTTGCACATCACCGCGCCGGACGGACACACCGCGGAGGCCCACCTGGTCGCCGCCCCCGACCGGCTGCCCGCGCCCCCGGCCCGCTCCTACGGACTGCTCGTCCAGCTCTACTCCCTGCTCTCCCGGCGCTCCTGGGGCATGGGCGACCTCGGCGACCTCACCGAGCTGACCGCCTGGGCGGGGCGCGCACTCGACGCGGGATTCGTGCAGGTCAACCCACTTCACTCGGCCGTGCCCGGCGCCCCCACCGATCCGTCCCCCTACCGCCCCTCCTCCCGCCGCTTCCCCGACCCCGTGCACCTGCGCGTCGAGGACATCCCCGAGTACCCCTGCATCGAGGCCCAGGGCCGCCTCCGCACGCTGCTCGAGCGCGCCGCCCGGCTGCGGGAGTCCGTCCTCGACAAGGGCGCGCTGATCGACCGCGACGCCGTGTGGGACCTCAAACGCCAGGTGCTCGAACTCGTGCACGGTGTCCCCCTCGGACCCGGACGCCGCGCCGCCTACGCCGACTTCCTCGCCCAGGAGGGCGACGCGCTGGAGGACCACGCCACCTGGTCTGCGCTCGCGGAGGTGTACGGATCCGACTGGCACGCCTGGCCCACCCGGCTGCGCGACCCACGCTCGCCCGAAACCGCCCGCGCCCGCGCCGAACTGATGGACCGTGTCGACTTCCACAGCCGCCTCGCCTGGCTGACCGACGCCCAGCTCGGCACGGCCCAGCGCACCGCGCGCGACGCCGGCATGGCGGTCGGTCTCGTCCACGACCTCGCGGTGGGCGTCCACCCGGGCGGTGCCGACGCCTGGGCGCAGCAGCACTGCCTCGCGCCCGGCATGTCGGTGGGCGCGCCGCCCGACGCCTTCAACGCCCGCGGCCAGGACTGGGGTCTGCCGCCATGGCGCCCCGACCGCCTCGCCGCCTCCGGGTACGCCCCCTACCGCCGGTTGCTGCGCGCCCTGCTGCGGCATGCGGGCGCCCTGCGCATCGACCATGTCATGGGCCTGTTCCGGCTGTGGTGGGTACCGCAGGGGCAGCCGCCCACGGAAGGCACCTACGTCCGCTACGACGCCGAGGCGATGCTCGCCGTCCTGGTGCTGGAGGCCTCCCGCGCAGGGGCGCTGGTCATCGGTGAGGACCTCGGCACGGTTGAGCCGGGGGTGCGTGAGGTGCTGCACGAGCGCGGGGTGCTCGGCACATCCGTCCTGTGGTTCGAACGCGACTGGGAGGGCTCCGGGAAGCCTCTACCGCCGGAGCGCTGGCGCGCGGACTGCCTGGCCACCGCCACCACCCACGACCTGCCCTCGACCGCTGCCCGGCTCACCGGCGAGCACGTCGAACTCCGTGACCGGCTCGGACTGCTGACCCGCCCCTTGGACGAGGAACGCGCCGCGGCGGCGGCCGACACCGGGGAGTGGCTCGCCCTGCTGTCCCGGCTGGGGCTGCTGAAGGGGGCGAGCGGAGGGGTCTCGGCGGTGTCGGAGGAGATGGAGATCCAGGCCGTCCACCGCTTCCTGCTGGGCACCCCCGCGCGGCTGATCGGCCTCTGGCTCCCCGACGCGGTGGGCGACCGGCGCCCGCAGAACCTCCCGGGCACCTGGGACGAATACCCGAACTGGCGGCTGCCGATCGCGGACGGAGAGGGCCGGCCGATGACCCTGGAGGACCTGGCGGCCTCGCCACGGCTGTACGCGCTGGTGGACGTGTTACGGGGGAGACGCGGGTGAGCGGGCGCGGTGTGTCCCTGCCGCGCGCCCCCGGTGCGCGGGCCCGTACCGCACCCCCCGGGCCCGTACCGCACCCCCGGGCGCGCGGGCCGTTCGGGCGTTCGCTACTTTTGCAGTGTGGACAAGAAGAACGCCCTGCGCGCCGGTGCCCTGGCCGCCGGTACGACGCTGATGATGCTGCTCATGTCGTCTCCCGCGCTCGCGCTGACCCGCGACGACGGCGACGACCCCGGCAAGGGCCTGAGCGTGGCCCAGACGCTGGGTCTCTACGTGGTGATTCCGATCGTTCTGTTCCTGATCATCGCGGGTCTCGTCATGGCCCTGGACAAGTCCCGCAAGCAGCCGAAGCAGGGCTGACCGGGCCGGGCCGACGCCCGTTTTCTTGCTTCCGCCGAGGGAGTCCCCGCATCCGTACGATGCGCGGACTCCCTCGGCGCTTTTCACCCCTTCACCCGTATGGGCGTATCCGGTGCGGGGCCCTCTACGGGTGCGGAGCCGTGAGATAGCGCCGTACCGTCGGTGCCAGCCAGGCCACGATCTCCTGGCGGCTGAGATCCACGGCGGGCTGGAACTTCAGCACATACCGCGCGAGGGCCATACCGAGCACCTGTGACGCGATGAGGCCCGCGCGGGCGGGCGCCTGCTGGGGGTCCGGGCAGATGCGTTGTGCGACCGGCATCAGCTGGTCCCGGAAGATCTCCTGGATCCGCTCGGCCCCGGTCTCACCGGTGACCCCCACGCGCAGCATCGCCGTGAGCGCTTCGTGGTTCTCCTCCCAGAGGGTGAGGAAGTGATCCACCAGGGCCTCGCCCACATCGCGGTCGCCCAGCCGCTGAGGGTCGGGGATGCGCAGGTCGATGTCGAGGACGGCGCCGAACAGGCCCTCCTTGGAGCCGTAGTAGCGCATGACCATGGACGGATCGATGCCCGCGTCCTTGGCGATGGCCCGGATGGTGGCGCGCGCGTAGCCCTCGGAGGCGAAGCGCCGGCTTGCGGCGGCCAGGATCGCCGTGCGGGTGGCGTCTGAGCGGCGTGGGGGTTTTTCAGGCATGCCAACAAGCGTAGGCCAACATGTGTTGACAGTCCAGGGCGGGTCAACGTATGTTGGCAAACAAGCGTTGGCCTACAAGTGTTGGCCCACGAGTGTTGGCCAGCCGTCCGCGGCCGACAGCCACCGGCTTCCTGGAGGTCGCCATGAACGACACGACCCGCACCACGACCCGCACCACCACCGAAGTCGCCGTCGTCGGCTCCGGTCCGACGGGCCTCCTCCTGGCCGGCGACCTCGCCATCGCCGGTGTCCCCGTCACCCTCGTCGAGAAGCGCCCCCACAAGATCAGCAACCTCTCCCGAGCCTTCGTCCTGCACGCCCGCACCCTGGAGCAGCTCGACGCCCGTGGGCTCGCCGACGAACTGGAGGCCAAGGGCCGGCCCCTCTCCGACATCCGCCTCTTCGACCGCCTGACGATCCGGCTCGACACCCTCCCCTCCCGCTTCAGGCACCTGCTCGTCCTCCCCCAGTACGAGGTCGAGAAGGCGCTGGAGCGGCGCGCGGTCGACGCCGGCGTGCGCTTCCTCTACGAGACCGAGGTCACCGGACTGAGCCAGGACGCCGAGGGGGTCACGGTCCACCTCCGCGGCGCCGACGGGGAGCCCGGTGAGCTGCGCGCCGCGTACGCCGTCGGCACCGACGGACTGCACAGCGCCGTCCGCGAGGCGGTGGGCCTGTCCTTCCCCGGCAAGTCCGTCATCCGCTCGGTCGTCCTCGCCGACGTCCTCCTGGACGAGAAGCCGGAGCACACGCTGACCGCCAACGCCGACGGTGACGCCTTCGCCTTCATCGCGCCCTTCGGCGACGGGTACTACCGGGTCATCGGCTGGCACCGTGACCGCAACGTCCCCGACACCGCCCCGCTGGACCTCGACGAGGTCCGGGAGATCGCCCGTCTCGCGCTGGGCCGTGACTACGGCATGCGCGACGCGCGCTGGCTGTCCCGCTTCCACAGTGACGAGCGCCAGGCGCCCGCGTACCGCGTCGGCCGGGTCTTCCTCGCGGGCGACGCCGCGCATGTCCACACCCCGGCCGGCGGCCAGGGCATGAACACCGGGCTCCAGGACGCCGCGAATCTCGCCTGGAAGCTCGCCGCCGTGCTGCAGGGCCACGCCGCTCGCGAACTGCTGGACACCTACCAGTCGGAGCGCCACCCCGTCGGGAAGTCCGTGCTGCGCAGCAGCGGCGGGATCGTCCGGCTGGCGATGGCCAGGCGCCCCTGGACCCTGGCGCTGCGCGCCGCGCTGACCACATTTTCCAACCACGTCGGCCCGGCCCAGCGGCACGCGGCGGGCCAGATCACCGGAATCGGGTACGCCTACGCCGCCCCGCGCGGCGCGCACGCCCTGGCCGGCAAGCGCATGCCCGATGCCGACCTCGCCTCCGGCAGGCTCTACGAGGCCCTGCGCGGCGGGATGTTCGTGCTGATCACGCCGAAGCCGCAGCAGTACCGGGAGAACGGACGGAAAGACCGGCTGATGGTGGAGAGCTGGGCGAGCGACCGGCGGACGACCGTCCTCGTACGGCCCGACGGATACGTCGCCTGGGCGGCCGAGGCGCCCGACGCCGCGCAGACGGAGGCGGCGCTGACCCGCTGGACGGGCCGCAACTGACCGTGCGACCCGCGCGGGCGGGGGCGGACACGACGAAGGGCGCCCGGCAGCAGGGGCCTCCCGTTCGGATCAGGCCGGGCTCGCGGAGCCTGATCCAAACGAAAGACCCTGCCGGGCGCCCTTGCGCATGGGTCACCGTCAGACGGCGGCAGCGTCCGCGGCCTGCGCCTTGAGCGCGCGCTCGATGCCCGAACGCGACTCCATGACCAGGCGCCGCAGCGCCGGGACCGGCTCGGTGACGGCCAGCCACGCGTCGGTCTTCGACGCCGTCTCCTCGGAGACCTGGACCGCCGGGTAGAGACCGATCACGATCTGCTGGGCCATCTCGTGCGAACGGGAGTCCCACACGCCCGCGAGCGCGGCGAAGTACTTGTCCGTGTACGCGGCGAGCAGCTCACGCTGGTCGGTCTGGACGAAGCCGGCGATCACCGCCTCCTGGACGGCGTTCGGCAGCTTGTCGGACTCCACGACCGACGCCCACGCCTCCGCCTTGGCCTCCGGGGTCGGACGGGCCGCACGCGCGGTGGCCGCGTGCCGCTCACCGGCCGCCGTCTTGTCCCGCTCCAGCTCGCCCGCGATCTCCGCCTCGTCGAAGCGGCCCACCGCGGCGAGCCGCTCCACGAACGCCCAGCGCAGCTCGGTGTCGACGGCCAGGCCCTCGACCGTCTGCGAACCGTCCAGCAGCCCCTCCAGCAGGTCCAGCTGCTCCGGGGTACGGGCGGTCGCCGCGAACGAGCGCGCCCACGCCAGCTGGTGGTCGCTGCCGGGCTCGGCGGAGCGCAGATGGGCGAGGGTGGCGTCCGTCCACCGGGTCAGCAGCGCCTCGCGCATGGACGGGTCGGCGTACAGGTCGATGGCCAGCTTCACCTGGCGCTGCAGCGACTGCACCACCCCGATGTCGGACTCCTTGCCGATGCCGGACAGCACGAGCGCGAGGTAGTCGCGCGTGGCGAGTTCGGCGTCGCGCGTCATGTCCCAGGCCGAGGCCCAGCACAGGGCGCGCGGCAGGGACGCCTCGAAGTCGCCGAGGTGCTCGGTGATGAAGGCGAGCGACGCCTCGTCCAGGCGGACCTTCGCGTACGAGAGGTCGTCGTCGTTGAGCAGGACGACGTCCGGGCGGTGCCGGCCGGCGAGCTGCGGCACGGCGGTCAGCTCGCCGTCGACGTCGAGCTCGACGCGCTCGGTGCGCATCAGCTTGCCGCTCGCGTCGTCGAGGTCGTAGAGGCCGATCGCGATGCGGTGGGGCCGCAGGGTCGGCTCGCCCTTGGCGCCCGCCGGGAGCGCGGGGGCCTCCTGGCGGATGGCGAAGGAGGTGATGACACCGTTGCCGTCCGACTCGATCTCGGGGCGCAGCACGTTGATGCCGGCCGTCCGAAGCCACTTCGTCGACCAGGTCTTCAGGTCGCGGCCCGAGGTCTCCTCCAGGGCGCCCAGCAGGTCGGACAGGCGGGTGTTGCCGAACGCGTGCCGCTTGAAGTACGCCTGCACACCACGGAAGAACTCGTCCATGCCGACGTACGCGACGAGCTGCTTCAGCACGGACGCGCCCTTGGCGTACGTGATGCCGTCGAAGTTGACGATCACGTCGTCCAGGTCGTTGATCTCGGCCATGATCGGGTGCGTCGACGGCAGCTGGTCCTGGCGGTACGCCCACGTCTTCATGGAGTTGGCGAACGTTGTCCAGGAGTGCGGCCAGCGGGAGGCGGGGTGGTACGCCTGGCACGCGATGGAGGTGTAGGTGGCGAACGACTCGTTCAGCCACAGGTCGTTCCACCACTCCATGGTGACGAGGTCGCCGAACCACATGTGGGCCAGCTCGTGCAGGATGGTCTCGGCCCGCAGCTCGTAGGACGCGTCGGTCACCTTGGACCGGAAGACGTACTGGTCACGGATGGTGACCGCGCCCGCGTTCTCCATCGCGCCCGCGTTGAACTCGGGCACGAAGAGCTGGTCGTACTTCTTGAACGGGTACGCGTAGTCGAACTTCTCCTGGAACCACTCGAAGCCCTGCCGGGTCACCTCGAAGATCGCGTCGGAGTCGAGGAACTCGGCGAGGGAGGGACGGCAGTAGATGCCGAGCGGGACGCTCTGCCCGTCCTTCTCGTACACGCTGTGCACGGAGTGGTACGGGCCCACGATCAGCGCGGTGATGTACGTCGAGATCCGCGGCGTCGGCTCGAAGGCCCAGACGTCGTCCTTGGGCTCGGGGGTGGGCGAGTTCGAGATCACGGTCCAGCCGGTGGGCGCCTTCACGGTGAACTGGAAGGTGGCCTTGAGGTCGGGCTGCTCGAAGGAGGCGAAGACCCGTCGGGCGTCCGGGACCTCGAACTGCGTGTAGAGGTACGCCTGCTCGTCCACCGGGTCGACGAAGCGGTGCAGGCCCTCGCCGGAGTTGGTGTACGCGCAGTCGGCGACCACGCGGAGCACGTTGCGGCCCTGAAGGAGGCCGGGGAGCGTGATCCGGGAGTCCTTGAAGACCTCGGAGGGGTCGAGCGGGTCGCCGTTCAGCGTGACCTCGTGGACGGTCGGCGCCACCAGGTCGATGAAGGACTCCGCGCCGTTCTCGGCGGAGTCGAAGCGCACCGTGGTCACGGACCGGTAGGTACCGCCCTCCTGCGCGCCCGAGAGGTCGAGATCGATCTCGTACGAGTCAACGCTGAGCAGCTTCGCCCGCTGCTGAGCCTCTTCGCGAGTCAGGTTTGTGCCAGGCACGCGGTCATCTCCTCGTTATGTGTGGGTTCGGACATCCTTCCACGACCGCTGGCCGGATTGGTGTGGGGAGATCCCTACCATCCGGAGTAGCTACACCTTGCCTACCAGGAGTAGCATCGACGGTATGAAGATCAGTGTGAGTCTGCCGCAGGAGGACGTCACCTTCGTCGACGAGTACGCCGCGCGTACCGATGCCGAGTCCCGCTCGGCCGTGATACATGCCGCGATCGAACTCCTGCGCCAGGCGCAACTGGAGCAGGAGTACGCCGAGGCTTTCGCCGAGTGGGACGAGAGCGAGGACGCACGGTTCTGGGACCAGTTCTCGGGGGACGGCCTGACCGATGAAGCGCGGTGACATCTACCTGGTCGATTACGAGCCCGCACGTGGCAGTGAGGCCAACAAGGCGCGTCCGGCGGTGATCGTCTCGAACGACGGTGCCAACGGGGCCGCGGAGCGAACCGGCCGAGGCGTTGTCACGCTGGTGCCGCTGACGACGAACACCTCCCGGGTGTACCCGTTCCAGGTACTGCTTCCCGCGGAGGAATGCGGACTGCCGAAGGACTCGAAGGTGCAGTGCGAGCACGTGCGCGCCCTTGCTCCAGAGAGGCTGCTGCGCCCGATCGGCGCAGTTCCACGTCGGCGCATGACCGAGATCGACGCCGCGCTCCGGCGGCATCTGGCGCTCTGAGCATACGAAAAAGGGGCGCCCCGCCAAGAGCGCCCCTTGCTCACACCGTCTGCTACTCGCTCAGCTCCGCCGCCACCAGCTCCGCGATCTGCACCGCGTTCAGGGCCGCGCCCTTGCGCAGGTTGTCGCTGGAGACGAAGAGGGCGAGACCGTTCTCCACCGTCTCGTCCGCGCGGATGCGGCCCACGTAGGACGGGTCCTGCCCGGCCGCCTGCAGCGGCGTCGGGATGTCGGACAGGGCCACGCCAGGGGCGCCCGCGAGCAGCTCCGTGGCGCGCTCCACCGACAGCGGACGGGCGAAGCGGGCGTTGATCTGGAGGGAGTGGCCCGAGAAGACCGGGACGCGGACACAGGTCCCGGAGACCTTCAGACCGGGAATCTCCAGGATCTTGCGGGACTCGTTGCGGAGCTTCTGCTCCTCGTCGGTCTCGTTCAGGCCGTCGTCCACGAGGTTGCCCGCGAAAGGCAGCACATTGAAGGCGATCGGCCGCTTGTAGACGCCCGGCTCGGGGAAGTCGACCGCCGCGCCGTCGTGGGTCAGCTTGTCGGCTTCGGCGACGACCTTCTGCGCCTGGTCGTGCAGCTCCGCGACGCCCGCGAGGCCCGAGCCCGACACCGCCTGGTAGGTGGCGACGACCAGCGCCTCGAGGCCCGCCTCCTCGTGCAGCGGCCTCAGGACCGGCATCGCGGCCATCGTCGTGCAGTTCGGGTTGGCGATGATGCCCTTGGGGCGGTTCACCGCCGCGTGCGGGTTCACCTCGGAGACCACCAGCGGTACGTCCGGGTCCTTGCGCCACGCGGAGGAGTTGTCGATCACGACGGGGCCCTGGGAGGCGACCTTCTCGGCCAGCGCCTTCGAGGTCGCGCCGCCCGCGGAGAACAGCACGATGTCCAGGCCGGTGTAGTCGGCCGTCGCCGCGTCCTCCACCGTCACGCCGTCCAGAACCGTCCCCGCCGACCGGGCAGAGGCGAACAGACGCAGCTCCTCGACCGGGAAGTTCCGCTCGGTGAGGATCCTGCGCATGACCGTGCCGACCTGACCGGTGGCTCCGACGATTCCGACCCTCACGGTGACTCCTCTGCGTGTTTCCGGCGTGCCTCTGACGTGCCCGTTGTTCGGCCGAGGCTTCTCCATCATGCGGCCGACACCTGGCTGTCTGTCCAATTTTCTGCACTGTGCGCCCGAGGACTGGGACGCCCCGGCTCCGGACCCGGTTGCGGACCTTCGGTGTCCACCCCGGGGACCTGGAGAAAATCATCCCGCGGGCGCCCCGTGCCGCAAGCTGTGCTGCCCCGCACCTGCCCGCGGCCCCCAGGCGCACACGGCGGTGTGACGTACGCCTCGGGCTCTGCCCCCGTGGTCTCGCACAGCGACGCGGGACGACGAAGGGCGGGCGCCCCTACGGACGCCCGCCCCATCGCCGTAATCCCGCCGAGGCACTACGGCACTACGGGATCACGGCACTACGGCGTGACCTTCCCGATCTTCACGCTGCCCACGCCCGCGACAGTGCCGCGCGCGTTCACCAGCTGGACCTGGCCGAAGAACTCCCGGCCCTCCGGAGCAGCCGTGGCCGCCGTGACCGAGCCGGACACCGTCGCGGTGTCACCCGTGCCGAGCTTCACCGGCGCCGAGCCGTCGACCGCGACCTGGCCGAGCGAGGGGGAGAAGAACACGTCCCGGTAGTCGTAGGCCGTGGAGCCGGACGGCACCGAGTAGCCCGCGACCTCGATGGTGTACGTACCGGCGGCGGGCGAGGCGATGTGCACCGACTCCTCGGAGTCGCCGTCCGCCGACTGCGCGACCTGCTTGCCGGACGCGTCGTACACCGTCAGGTCCAGGTCGGCGGCCGCGTCGGACACATTGCCGATGGCGACGTCCAGCGAGGTCGCGCCCGCGGGCACCTCGACCGTGCTGGTCTGCTTGTCGCCGCCCTTGATGGTGGGCCGGTCCGTCTTCGAGGAGCCGAGGGGGCCGCCGACCAGCTTGCCGTCCAGGGCCGCGTAGGTGTTCGTGACCTTCCAGGAGGCCGGAGCCGGGGTGCCGGCCTTGGCCTCGGGCACGGTCACCGTCTGCGGGTCGAAGGCGGCGCTGAGGACGGTGACGTCCAGCTTGTAGGGGTTGTCGAGCATCGGTGAGGTGCGGCGCGCCTCGACCTCGATCTCCCACACGCCGGCCTGCGGGTCCGCGTACGAACGCACGTCGGGCTTGCAGCCGTTGCCGTCGAAGTAGTTGTTGTAGCAGTTGGGCGTCGAGGTGTTGTCGACCGGGACGCCGTAGGGGTGGATCGCGATGAACCGGGTCTGGCTCTGGTCCTTGAGACCGCCGATCGCGACCTCCAGCGACTTCGCGCCCTCGGGCACGGTCAGGAAGTACGACGTGCTGCTGTTGCGCTGCACGGAACTCGACGCCGAGTAGGTGTACTTGACCGGGGTCGACACCACGACCGTCGTCAGGATCTGCTTGTCGACGCCGACCGTCTTCGGGTCGTCGACCTCCAGGATCGCGCTCTTGATGCCCGAAGTCCTCGGCGCGGCCTGGACCTTGACGGTCACCGGCTGGTTCAGCGGCAGCCTGACCTCGTCGGGGCCGAGGATCCGGAACGTGCCGCGGTAGTCGTTCTGGAAGCGCAGCTCGTGGCGGAGCGCCTTGTCGGGGCCGGACGTACGCGTGATGGTGATGTCGTACGTCTTCTTGTCACCGGCCTTGAGCCCGCCCTCGCGGTCGTACAGGCCGGTGCCGAAGCCCGGGGTCTTGAGCGCGGAGTCGATCGCGGTGTCGACCGGGGCCTTCACCGTGTAGTCGTGGGCGTCCGCGCCGAGGCGGATCGCGTCCCAGGCGTCGACGATGTTGATCCGTCCGGCGCCTTCCTCGTACGCCTGGGCGCCCCTGATGTGGTCGGCCGTCGAGGTGAGGGCCGTGCGCAGCGTGGCGGGCTTCAGGTCGATGCCCTTCTGCTTCGCGGCCGACAGCAGCAGCGCCGAGGCGCCCGCGGCCTGCGGGGAGGCCATCGAGGTGCCCTGGAGCATGGAGTAGCCGGCCGGCAGCGAGTAGCCCGCCTCGGCGACCGGGGAGCCCGGCAGCCAGGTCTGGGTGGTGTTGATCGCGGCACCGGGCGCGACCAACGTCGGGGTGAAGCCGCCGTCCTCACGCGGGCCGCGTGAGGAGAAGGGCATCATCTGGTACTTCGTGGTGACCTGCGAGCCGTAGTTCGCGGCCCAGGTCTCCCTGGAGATGCCGGCGCCGACCGAGATGACCTTGTCCGCGAGGCCGGGGTCGCCGATGGTGTTGGCACCCGGGCCGGAGTTGCCCGCGGAGATCACCAGCTGGACGCCGTAGGTGTCGATGAGCCGCGTGTACAGCTCGGAGCGCGCGTTGTTGCCGTCGTTCAGCGCCGGGAGGCCGCCGATGGACATGTTGACGATGTCGACGCCGTGGTTGACGACGAGGTCGATCATGCCCTCGGTGAGCGCGACGTTGGTGCAGCCGCCGGTCCAGGTGCAGGCACGGGAGGAGACGATCTTCGCGCCCGGGGCGGCGCCGCTCATCTTCCCGCCGAACAAGCCGTTCGCGGCGGTGATACCGGCGACGTGCGTGCCGTGCTCGGACTCGATGACACCGATGTTGACGAAGTCGGCCTTCTTGCCGACCCAGGACCCGCCGTAGGGGTCCATCGGCACGTCCTTGCGGATCTGCACGACGAACGGCACACGCTCGGCGACGTCCGTCTTCGGGTCGTCGGTGCCGAAGTAGCCGACCTGGTAGCCGTCCTTGTACGGCTTCATCGGCGTGTCGTCGCTGAAGTCGTGGTTGTTGTTCAGGTCGAGCGTGACCGTGCCCGCCGCGGCGTCGTACAGGACGCCCCAGCTGTCGGTGGTGTCGCCGTCGCGGTCGAGGTCGCCCTTCTCGTCGCCGCCGGTGGTCGCGGACTCCTTGAAGGTGCTGATCTCGTACGAGCCCGCCGGCGCGGTCCAGGTCTGGCCGCCGTAGGTGAAGGTGGGCCCCGAGACCGCGGTGACCATGGGACGCCAGGTCGCGTCGCTGTCCGCGATCGGGTCGGTCGAGGTCACCCAGTCGACGATCTTCCGCTCGCCGGTGGTGGTCTTCTGCAGCGCCGGATGGCTGAGGTCGACACCGGAGTCGAGGATGCCGATGGTGACGCCGCGGCCGTCCGCCTTCGGGTGCTCGCGGACGAAATCGACGGCGCCCGTCTCGAAGGACGGGTTGTAGGGGTTCTCGGCTGGGGTGTTCTTGCCCGGGCCGGTGTAAGTGGTGGTGCCCTTCGAGGCGTTGCCCTTGGCCGCCGCGCCCTCGGCGGTGTCCGCGCTCGGCGCCGGGTCGTCGAGCTGGATCTCCTGCCGCAGGTCGATGGCGTGCACGGAGGACAGCTTCTCTGCGGCGGCGATGACCGAATCCGCCTTGGCGGTCGGCACGGTGGCGCGGACGTAGCCGACCTTGTCGTACGTGCGGCCCACGGAGCCGCCCTTGACGGCGTCCAGTTGCTCGGCGACCTGCTCGGTCTGCCCGGGGGCCGTCGCGATCATCATCGTGACGTTCTTGGCGCCGTCGGCCTTGGCCTCGGCGAGAAGGTTGGCGTCGTCCGAACCGAGCTTGGCGCTCGCGGACTTGACGGCCGGGTCGGCCGGGGCCGACGGGTGGTTCGCGGAGTGGGCCAGGGGTATCGGCCCGGCCGCGGAGAGCGCGGCCACGATACCCGCGGCGACGGCGGTGCGGGCCACGCGTCTCGCGCGCGATATGGGCGCGCGCTGAGAGTCGGTCGTCATCGGCATCCCTTGTAGGTAAAGGAACGGAGGGTGGTACGGCCGGAACCGCTCAAGTCGACCGGTCCTGACCGCAGTCGTCCGGTTTCGGGTCCGGAAGACCGCTCAGCTTTACCTAAGGGGCAGATGTTTGGGGAGAGTTGACCCGGACGGGATGGAGTCATGGCGTAATCCCGCCATACGCCATCGGGAACTTAGTGGAGCAGGCCGGACATTCTGTGCGCTCGCTGCGCACTGCTTGTGTGTCGGCTGTGCGCTGCCTGTGTCCCTGGGCGCGCCCCTACGCGCGTAACTCCCCGATCTCAGCTCTCGCGCGTGCGCGCGTAGTGACGGGACGCCTTCGCGCGGTTGCCGCAGCTCGCCATCGAGCACCAGCGGCGGGTGCCGTTGCGCGAGGTGTCGAAGAAGTGGAGGACGCAGGTCTCGTGCGCACAGCCGCGGATCCGGTCGGCGGCGGTGGTCAGCAGTTCCAGGTAGTTACGGGCGGCGAGCCAGGCGGGACCCCAGGACGGATCGTCGAACTCGACGCGCTCGCCGGGCCCTTCGGGTGTGAGCGTCGGCCGGATCCGCCCGTGGCCGAGCATGGCGTCGACGGCGGCGGCCCCCTGTGCCGGCGGGCCGTCCACCGCGGCCCGCAGGGCGTCGCGTGCCGTGAGCGTGTGCCGCAGGGTCGTGTCGTCGGCGGTGAACCCGTCGAGTCCGCCCGAGGTCAGCCATACCTCGAGTCCGTCGGTGTCCGTGAGCAGGTCCTGGAGGGCGCCCTCCTGCGTCCAGCGGGTGTTCAGGAGGTCGAGCGCGAGGGGTTCGCCGGTGAGCGGGCGCGGATCGCGGGTGGCGGACATGGGGGCTCCTCGGCTGCCGACCTGTACTAACCCCTCAAGGGTACGTCACCGGTTGACGTTCCCTGCTTATAACCTTTAAAGTCTAAGTAAGTGGTTAGCTCGCGCGCCCCCCACGGCATCCCCATCACCTGGGCTGCCGTGAACCAAGGAGAACCGAGGAGATCCCCATGCCCCTGCGCACCGCCCACACCGGCCTGAATGTCACCGACCTCGACCGCTCGCTCGCCTTCTACCGGGACGTCCTCGGCTTCCAGGTCCTCGCCGAGGGGCAGGAGGACGGCCGCGGGTACGCCTTCCTCGGCTTCCCCGACGACGCCCCGATCCCGGTGCTCACGCTCTGGCAGCAGGCGCGGGGCGCATACGACGCCGGGCGCGCCGGACTGCATCACCTCGCCCTGGAGGTGGACACGATCGAGCAGGTCAGGGGGTACGAGAAGGCCCTGCGCGGCTACGGCGCCGAGTTCGCGTACGAAGGTGTCGTCGCCCACCGTGAGGGCTCCGCATCAGGCGGCATCTTCTTCCACGACCCGGACGGGACGCGGCTGGAGATCACCGCACCGGGCGGCGCCGAGACCGCGCCCGCGCCACACGCGAACGCGCCGACCTGCGGTTTCTTCTAGCCATGGGGGTGTATCACGCCGGTTCGCGCGCGGTGCAGGACCGGCTCGGCGTCCGGGACCAGGCGGACCATGTCGGCCGGTCCATGGGCGACACCCTGAAGCCGGTAGCCGCGGCATTCCTGGAACTCCAGCCGATGCTGGTGCTGGGCGCGGCCGACCGGGACGGCGGCGGCGTGTGGGCGTCCGTGCTGACCGGGGAACCGGGCTTCGTGCACGCCCTGGATCCGCGCCGGATCGCGGTCGACGTCGGCGTCGCGGTGACCGATCCGCTGGCGCCGGCGCTCGCGGTGGAGGGGGCCCGCGTGGGCACGATCGCCCTCGACCCGCGCACCCGCCGCCGTATGCGCCTCGTGGGCCGGTCCTGGCCGACGCCCCGGGGCCTGGCGATCGAGGCGGAGCGGGTGTTCTCCAACTGCCCCCGCCACCTCCAGAAGAGGGAGTCGTACGAGTGGGTGGCGGACCGCATCCCGGAGGAACCTCGACGGGGCACCGAACTGACCTGCTCACAGCAGGAGTTCATCGCAGCGGCCGACACGTTCTTGCTCGCCACGGTCCACGCGGACGGGGTCGACGTGAGCCACCGGGGCGGCAACCCGGGCTTCGTCCGAGTCGAGTCACCCCGCGAACTGGCCTGGCGCGACTACCCCGGCAACTCGATGTTCCTCACCCTCGGCAACCTGCTCGGCGACCCGCGCGCCGGGGTGCTGTTCCTCGACTGGACGACGGGAACGACACTGCACCTCACCGGCGAGGCCCGGACCGAGTTCGCCGCCGACGGCGAGCGCACCGTCCGCTTCACCGTGACGGAGGCGGTCCGGACGCCGGCCGCCGTGCCGCTGCGCTGGTCCCCGCCCGAATACTCGCCTGCCAATCCCGACCCGACGCGTTAACGTCACTGTGTGCGCGAGAAGTTGAGGGTGGCGGCCTACGCCGTCTGCGTCCGTGACGGCAGGCTGCTGATGGTCCGTATGCCGAACCCCGACGGCACGTCCGTATGGGGCCTGCCCGGCGGCGGCATGGAACACGGTGAGGACCCTTACGACACCGTCCTGCGGGAGGTGACGGAGGAGACCGGCTACCGCGCGGAGGTCACGGGGCTGCTCGGCGTCGACTCGGTCCGCTTCATCACCCGGGGCCGCCTCGGCCGCACCGTCGACCGCCACAGCGTACGGCTCGTCTACGAGGGCCGCGTCGTCGGCGGCGAACTGCGCGACGAGGTCGGCGGGTCCACCGACCTGGCCGCCTGGCAGGACCTGACCGCCGTGTCCGGACTGGCGCGCATCCCGCTGGTCGACGCCGCGCTCGCCCTGTGGCACGAACGCCCCGCCGCCGGACGGGCCGGACTCCCGGAGGCCTGACCGGCGTGGCCCCGCGCCCCTTCAGGGCGTCTTGGCGTGGGGAGTGGGTTCGGCGCCCTCGGGGTGCGTCGGGTGGCGTGATCGGTGCGCCACAAGAAGTGGCACGGGGACGCGGTCGCGTTCGAGGCGCGGCTCGGGTAGGGCTCCGGCGCCTGGTGGCGGTCCGGTGGTCGCCTCGAAGTAGGCTGTGTCCGCCCGCCTCGGCCGGTGCCCGGGCGTCCGGCTCGCCGTCGGGAAGCCGTCGAGTGATGGTGTAAACCCATTCGACTCGGACATGAGACGCGCCGTTCATCTGCCCGAAACATCCATGCCGCCTCATAACGGACAACCCGCTGTTCACGGGGATGGTCCACTTATTGTTGCTAGGCGGGTGGTCGCGTGCTCACAAGGCACCCTCTGCGCGTGCTCTCGGTCTACGAGGGCTTCTTTTCCGGGGGCGCCCGGATCCTTCACACCGACGTCGTCCTGGGACTCCAGGAAGGCGGCCAGTACCACCGCGTGCTGAGCCTCCACGGGGAAGTGCTCCGTGAGGCCACCCGGCAGGCGATGGAGAACGACGCCTGTTACCGGTCGCTGACCTCGTCCGGCGTCGAGGTGCAGTCCCTGGGCCGAACCTTCGGCCTTCCCGGGGCCCACCTCGCCGATCCGACGCTGTTCACCGGCCCCGAGCTGGCCACGACCGCGCGGGCCATGGCGGGCGCGGACGTCATCCTCTCGCTCAAGGAGCAGCCGCTCGCCCTGCTCAACCAGGCGGGCCTGCCGCGGCGCCCCGTGATCGTCAGTCTCCACCGCTCGGACCCCGAGAACCAGGGCGCCGCGCTCAGTGAGCTGAAGGCCGCCATCGCCGACGGCACGGTCGTGGCGTGCGTCTGCTGCGCCGAGTCGACCCGGGCCGCCTACGAGGCCGCCGGGATCCCGTCCGAGGTGCTGCATGTCATCCCCAACGGTGTCGACCTGTTCCGCTTCCAGCCAGACCCGGCCCGCCGGGCCCGGCTGCGCGCGGACCTCGGCATCCCCGGAACGGCGCCGGTGGTCGTCTTCGCGGCCCGCTACGACGCGATGAAGAACGTCTCACTGTTCCTGCGCGCCGCACGGGCCTGGCTGGCCGACGAGCCTGACGGGCATGTGCTGATGTGCGGCGCGGGTATGGCCGAGGGACAGCCCGGGCTGCGCGCCGACATCGAGGACGCGTTCGGGGACGACCTGCGCCACGCGGACCGCCTCCACCTGCTGGGGGTCCGGCGCGACATGGAGAACGTCTACGCCGCCTCCGACGTGGTGGCGCTGACCTCGGCCTGGGGCGAGGCCGCCCCGCTGTGCCTGATCGAGGGCATGATGTGCGGGGCCGTCCCCGTCACGACAGACGTGGGCGACAGCGCGGCGATCGTGGCCGGGCAGGGCTTCGTCACCCCGCAGGACCCCGAGGCCATCGCCCGGGCCTGGACCGAGGCCGTCGCCGCACGCCCCGGCCTCGAGCCGGTCCTCGCCCGCAGCCGCGAGCGGTTCAGCCGCACCCGCATGATCGCCTCGTACGCCGGTCTCATCGACCGTGTCCACGAGGTGGCGGTCCGGCCCGCCGCTCTCCCGGAGCCTCCCCTTCCGGAGCCGCTCTGACGGGCACACCGCACCCCGCGGTACACGAGGAGGGGTCATCGGCCGCCCGATGACCCCTCCTCTCCCCTCCTGTCCACCGCCCCCGCGGCCCCTGGGCCTACCGGGGCAGCACCACGACATACGCGGCCGGCTCCCGGTACGCCGCCGCCATCAGTGCCGTACGCACCACCGCGGCCTGCTGCTCCATCGCGTCCCGCAGCTTGCGCGGTGTGACGTGGACGACCGTGATCCCGAGCCGCTCCAGGTGCTCGCGCTTGCGGGCGTACTGCGCCGACAGCGCGTCCTCCTCCTGCCTCAGGCCGTGGCGCGGGCCGCGGGTGTCCACCTCGACCGCCACCGCCTGGTCGGGCCAGTAGGCGTCCAGACCGCCCAGGTAGGGGCCGCCCGGGAGCTTGAGGTCGACGTTCCACAGCGGTTCCGGGAGGCCGTACTCCCGCACCATCCGGTACAGGCGGTCCTCCGCGAGCGCCCGGCGCTCCGCCAGGATCGAGTCCACCGCGTCCACGACATGCGGGCGGCCCAGCAGTTTCGCGTGGTTCAGCTCCCGGACGACGGTGGCCGGTTCGCAGTGGCCGCCGCGTACGGCCTCCGTCATCAGACTGCGTACGGCCGCAGCGTCCGTGAGGCTCGCCACCGCGTCCGTGAGGGCGCGCGCGACCGGTGCGACGGGCAGTCCCGTCACCTGCCGCGGGGCCGGCATCACCGGGGTGCGGAGCACCCGCGCGCAGCCCGTGCTGCGCAGCCGGCGCAACCGTGGGACCAGGACGTCGATCTTCTCCAGCGCCGTCAGCGGGGGAGTGCAGCCGAAGCCGTACAACGTCAGCGCGGCCAGGCCCGTGATCATCGCGTCCGTCCTGCCCAGCGGCGGGAGCGGGCAGCTCGCACCCGGCTGGGCCGGCACTCCGGGCGCCAGGCCGGTCAGGGGCGCGCGGGTCGCGTACAGCAGCACCGCATGCAGACGTTCCTGGGAGGTCGGCGGGCCGGCGTGCAGCAGGTACACGCCCGGCAGGAACTGCTGCCAGGGCCCGCCGGGCCGGGTGTGCTCCTCGGCCTCGGCGGCGGTCACACCGTGGGCGCGCAGCTGGGCCGCGGTCAGCACCCGGCGCTGCACCTCCGACAGATGGCGGAGGGGGCGGGGGGAGAGCGGGGTGTCGTAGGTCATGCCCCCGGGGTTCCCGCGTCCGGTCCGCCCTCTAACCGCTGTTACACGCCTGTCGGCAAACACGGACAAGGCGGCGCTAAAGTACGGGCGTTCGACTGCCGAAACTACCGGGTTCAGGTGCGCAAACCTCCGGGTTACGGCTTCCGATTCTCCTATTTCGTAACTGTCGTGACTCCCTACTCGTCAACACGCGAAACGCGCCCCGGATCCGGCACGCCGCCGACCGCGAGCAGGCCGCGGCTGATCACGCAGTTCCCACACCCCTGGAAACGCACTCCGCCCCCACACACCCGCAGCCGACAACGCCCCTGTTCAATGGCGCGGGGAACTGCGCGAAATCCCCCATGCACCGGTAGGTGACGACGCGCCTGTTCAGGGGCGCGGGGAACTGCGCGAAACCTCCAACGCACCGGCAGGTGACGACGCGCCTGTTCAGGGGCGCGGGGAACTGCGCGAAACCTCCAACGCGCCCGCAGCCGACAACGCACCTGCTCAGGGGCGCGAGGAACTGCGCAAAACCCCCAACGCGCCCGTCGCCTAAGACGCCCCGCCCTCAACCGCGTCACACGCCTGCCCCCGCAGCCCCCGAGCCAGATCGTCCCGAGCCTCCAGCACCAGCCTCCGCAACGCCGGCGCAGCCCCCTCGTGTGCGGCAAGCCACGCGTCGGCCGCGTCCACGGTGCCCTCCGAGTCCTGCAGCGAAGGGAACAGCCCCCGCACCACATCCATCCCGATCTGGATCGACCGCTCGGCCCACACCCGCTCGATGGCCGCGAAGTACTTCTCCGCATACGGCGCGAGCAACGACCGCTGCGACGCCTGTGTGAAGCCCGCGATGGTCGCCTCCACGAGCGCGTTCGAGAGGGTGTCCGACTCGACGACCTGGGCCCACGCCTGCTCCTTCACCGCCGCGGACGGGCGGGCGGCCAGGCAGCGGACCTGGTGGCGCTTGCCGGAGGCGGTGTCGTCACGTGCCAGCTCCGCCGCGAGCACCGACTCGTCCGCGACCCCGTGCGCCGCGAGCGGCGCAAGGAACGCCCAGCGCAGCTCCTGGTCCACCTCCAGGCCGTCGATCTTCTCCGTGCCCTCCAGCAGACCGCGCAGCAGCCGCAGTTCGGTCTCCTCGGACGCGACGGAGGCGAGGAACCGCGCCCAGGTCAGCTGGTGCTGGCTGCCCGGTTCGGCCCGCCGCAGCTCACTCAGCGCGCCCTCAGCAAGCAGCCGCCCGCCGCTCGTCCGCCAGTCGGGGGCCGCGTAGTACGTCAGGGCCGAGTTCGCCCAGGTGTGCAGCATCTGCAGCACACCGATGTCCGACTCCCGGCCGGCGAACCGCAGCACCAGGTCGATGAACTCCCGCGCCGGCAGCAGCGCGTCCCGGGTCATGTTCCACAGCGCCGACCAGCACAGTGCCCGCGCGAGGGGGTCGGTGATGTCGCCGAGCCGGTCCCCCAGGGTCGCCAGCGAGGTGGCGTCGAAGCGGATCTTGCAGTACGTGAGGTCGTCGTCGTTGACCAGGACCAGCTCGGGCTCCTCGGCGCCCGCGAGTTCGTGAATCACGGTCAGCGGACCGTCGACGTCCACCTCGGCGCGCGCGTACCGCACGAGCGCGCCTTTCTCGGTGCGGTAGAGGCCCACCGCGACCCGGTGCGGACGCAGTTCGGGGTGGGACTCGGCGGCTTCCTGGAGCACGGACAGCTCCGCGATCCGGCCGTCCTCACCGAGCAGCACCTGCGGGGTGAGGGAGTTGACGCCCGCCGTCTGCAGCCAGGACCGCGCCCAGGCGGCCATGTCGCGGCCACTGGTCTCCTCCAGGACCGACAGCAGGTCGGCGAGGCGCGTGTTGCCGTAAGCGTTGCGCTTGAAGTAGCGGCGCGCACCCTCCAGGAACGCGTCCCGGCCCACGTACGCCACCAGTTGCTTCAGCACGGAGGCACCCTTGGCGTAGGTGATGCCGTCGAAGTTGAGCTTGGCGTCCTCCAGGTCGCGGATGTCCGCCGTGACGGGGTGGGTGGACGGGAGCTGGTCGGCGCGGTAGGCCCACGCCTTGCGGTTGTTGGCGAAGGTGATCCAGCCATCGGTGAAGCGCGTCGCCTCCACCAGCGAGAACGAGCCCATGAAGTCCGCGAAGGACTCCTTCAGCCACAGGTCGTCCCACCACACCATGGTCACCAGGTCGCCGAACCACATGTGCGCCATCTCGTGCAGGATCACATTGGCCCGGCGCTCGTACGCCGCCTGTGTCACCTTGCCGCGGAAGATGAAGTTCTCCGTGAAGGTGACGAGACCCGGGTTCTCCATCGCGCCGAGGTTGTACTCGGGCACGAACGCCTGGTCGTACTTACCGAACGGGTACGGGTAGTCGAACTGGTCGTGGAAGAAGTCCAGGCCCTGCTTGGTGACCAGGAAGACGTCGTCCGCGTCGAAGTGCCTGGCCAGGCTCTTGCGGCACATCGCGCCGAGCGGGATCTCCAGCGTCGTGCCGTCGTCGAGGGCGCGGGAGTAGCTGTCCGAGATGTAGTGGTACGGGCCCGCGACCACCGCCGTGATGTACGTCGAGATCGGCTTCGTCTCGGCGAAGCGCCACACGCCGTCGTCGTCCAGCCCGCCCGCGCCGTTGCCCCACACCGTCCAGCCCTCGGGGGCCCGTACCTCGAAGCGGAAGGGGGCTTTGAGGTCGGGCTGCTCGAAGTTCGCGAAGACACGGCGGGAGTCGGCGGGCTCGTACTGCGTGTACAGGTACACCTCGCCGTCCTCCGGGTCGACGAAGCGGTGCATGCCCTCACCGGTGCGCGAGTAGGCGCACTGGGCGTCAACGACCAGTTCGTTCTCGGCGGCCAGGCCCTCCAGCCGGATACGGGCGCCGTCGAAGACCTCGCCGGGGTCGAGGTCCTTGCCGTTGAGGGAGACCGCGGTGACGGCGGGGGCGATCAGGTCGACGAAGCTGTCGGCGCCGGGCTCGGCGCAGCGGAAGCCGATCGTGGTGACCGAGCGGAAGGTGCGCGGGCCGGTGCCCGCGCCGCCGGGCGACTCGCCGGTGGCGGAGCGCAGATCGAGCGACACGTCGTACCCGTCGACGGACAGCAGGGCGGCCCGCTCCCGGGCTTCCTCGCGGGACAGGTTCTCACCGGGCACGGGGGCACTCCCTCTGGTCGGCTGGATCGGGCTGGTCCCCTGTGTGACGGGGCGAACAGACCGATATTGCCATGTGCCCCTGACGCCGGGCACCGGGGCGCACGCGCGGGCGCATTCCGCGAGGGACCGGGAATGACCGGCGCGCCGTCGATTGTTGCCCCGTAAACGAGCGTGTCCCGCCCCATGACTTACGGAGAACCATGTCCGAGACCGTGACCTCGTCCGGCAAGACCCCCGTCGACTTCTGGTTCGACCCGCTGTGCCCCTGGGCCTGGATGACCTCCCGTTGGGTCCTGGAAGTGGAGAAGGTCCGCGACATCGAGGTCCGCTGGCACATCATGAGCCTCGCCGTGCTCAATGAGGACAAGCTGGACCAGCTGTCCGAGGAGTACCGGGACATGCTCGCCACCAAGGCGTGGAAGCCGGTGCGTGTGGTGACCGCGGCGTGGCAGAAGCACGGCGCCGACGTCCTCGGCCCGCTGTACACCGCGCTCGGCACCCGTATCCACAACCAGGGCGAGGGTCCGACGCTCGAGGCGATCGCCGCCGCGCTGAAGGAGGCGGGGCTGCCCGCCGACCTGATCGACTACGCCGAGCAGGAGGACTTCGACTTCGACGCCGAGCTGCGCGCCTCGCACAAGGAGGGCATCGAGAAGGTCGGCCAGGAGGTGGGCACGCCGGTGATCGCTGTCCCGGGCGCCGACGGCGAGCAGGTCGCCTTCTTCGGCCCCGTGGTCACCCCGGCGCCCAAGGGTGAGGACGCCGCGAGGCTGTGGGACGGCACCCTTGCGGTCGCCTCCGTCCCGGGCTTCTACGAGATCAAGCGCACCCGGACGCAGGGGCCGGACTTCAGCAACCTCTAGAGGCGGCCTACAGCCCTTCCGGCAGGGTGGCGCCCACACTCCAGTGGTCCTTGCGCTGGACCCGGCGGCAGCCGGCGCGGGCGCAGCGGTGGTAGGCCTTGGCGACGAAGGGTTTGCCCTCCAGGCTCGGAGCGAGGACGAGCGCGGCCGCCGCCGTCTCCGCCTTGCCCTCCAGCTCCCGGAACTCCTGCATGGTGTCGGCACAGTTCGGGCACCGCACATACGCCATGAGCGCCTCCTCGGGGGAAGGCCACGGGCCGTCGGCACCGCGGCCCGGTGAGCGTAGGTGCTACCGGGAGGTAGGAGAATGCCCCTGTGAGCGCGTGCGTGCGTTCCAGGGGCATTCGTCAGCCTGCCCGCGTGACGGGTGAGAAGACGATCACGTGGCAGGGTCCGCTCGAGCTTATTGCAAGTCAGTTGCAACTGCATGCCATGGGTGGCATCGAGTAACGCGGGTAAGGGGGAAGGCCCCCCACGTGTCGCACGTGTGAGGGGCCTTCCGAGGTGCGCGGAGGCGTCAGCCCCCGGAGCCGCGTGCCCGCTGCCGGGCGTACCCCACAACCGCCAGGACCAGCGTCATCGCGCCCGTCGAGTACAGCTGCACCCGTGTGTCCGGCTGCCGCGCCATCAGGACGAAGACGGCGGCCATGCCCGCCAGCGCGACCCAGGTCAGGAAGGGGAACGCCCACATGCGGACGACCAGCTTCTCGGGCTCCTCCCGCGCCAGACGGCGGCGCAGCCTCAGCTGCGACACCCCGATGAAGAACCAGACGACCAGGACCACCGCGCCGATCATGTTCAGCAGCCAGGGGAAGACGTCGTCGGGCCGCCAGTAACTGAGGAGCACACAGATGAACCCGCACACGCAGGAGGTGAGCACCGCGATCCGCGGCGCGCCGCCGGACACCCGGGCCAGCGCCTTCGGACCCTGGCCCCGCTGGACCAGGGAGTAGGCGATGCGCGAGGAGCCGTAGATGTTGGCGTTCATCGCCGAGAGCAGGGCGACCAGGATGACGACCTTCATCAGCTGAGCCGCGCCGGGGATGCCCAGGTGGTCGAGGGCGGCGACGTACGGGCCCTTCTCGACCAGCTCCTTGGAGTCCCACGGGACCAGCGTGACGATGACGGCCATCGAGCCGATGTAGAAGACGGCGATCCGCCACATCGCGGTGCGCACGGCGCCCGCCACACCCTTGACCGGGTTCTCGGACTCGGCCGCCGCGATGGTCACGGTCTCCAGGCCGCCGTACGCGAACACCGATGCGAGCAGGCCGATGACGAGGCCCTGACTTCCGTGGGGCAGGAAGTCGTCGAGGTTGGAGGTGCCCGGGGCGTCCGTGCCGGGCAGGAACCCGGCGATCGCCAGCACACCGAGCACCAGGAACAGGGTGATCGCGCCGACCTTCAGTGCCGCGAACCAGAACTCGAACTCGCCGAAGTTCTTCACCGAGGCCAGGTTCGCGGCACAGAACACCACCATGAACAGCGCCACCCACGCCCACTCGGGGGTGCCGGGCAGCCAGCCGGTGACTATCTTCGCGGCGCCGATGCCCTCCAGGCCGACGGCCGTGCACAGCAGCACCCAGAACGCCCAGCCCGCCGTGAACCCCGCCCAGGGACCGATCGCCCGCTCGGCGTGCGCCGAGAACGACCCGGACGACGGATAGGCGGCGGACATCTCGCCGAGCATCCGCATCACGAGCATGACGAGCAGGCCGGAGACGGTGTACGCGATCACGACTGAGGGTCCGGCGGCGGCGATCGCGGCGCCCGAGCCGACGAACAGTCCGGCGCCGATCACCCCGCCGAGGGCGATCATCGACAGATGGCGCTGCTTGAGGCCGTGGGACAGGGAGGCATCGTCCGCCTCGGGCGGCGTCGCCGTCGGCGTCTCGGCAGTACTGCTGGGCATGTGCGCGGCTCGTCCAGTGCGATAGAGGGGCAAAATCGCCCATAGTCTGGGCGGCCTCCGTGCTTGCGCGTGGAGGCCGCCCACGATCCGGACGCCCGCTGTGCGGAACGTAAGGGTCCGGTTACCCGGCGACCGGGGTGTAGTGAGTCGCGTCGCCCTCGACCGAGTAGCTCTCCTTTCCGTCGATGCCGGCCGGGATCTCGCCCGCCACGGTGACCCGGTGCAGACGGCGCGGCAGGTCGTCGTAGTTGTCGACGGCGTAGTGCTGGGTGATGCGGTTGTCGAACAGGACCAGCTGGTCGGGAGACCAGCGCCAGCGCAGCACGTTCTCCGGGCGGGTGACATACGCCTGGAGCAGGTCCAGGATCGTGCGGGACTCCGGTACCGACAGGCCGACGATGCGCTGTGCGAATCCGCCGATGAACAGGCCGCGCTCGCCGGTCAGGGGGTGGACGCGGACCACGGGGTGGGCGGTGCGGTACTTGATGGATGTGAACTGGGCGCGCTGGGCGGCCTTCTCCTCGTCGACCGCCTCATCCGGTACCGCGTAGTCGTAGTCGTTGGTGTGTTCGGCCCACAGGGTGTCGGCGAGGCGGCGCAGCGGCTCGGGCAGATCTCGGTAGGCGCCCGCGGAGCTGGCGATGAGTGTCTCGCCGCCGTAGGGCGGGACGGTGATGCTGCGCAGGGTGCTGGCCTGCGGCGGGTTGAGGACGAAGGTCACGTCGGTGTGCCAGTGGTTGGCGCGGCCCCGCTCGCTGTCCACGGGCAGCACGTTGGGGGCGCCCTCGACGGCGGGCACCGTCGGATGGGCGGTGGTCAGCTCCCCGAAGTGACGGGCGAAGTCCTGCTGGCCCTCGTCGTCGAGGCGCACGTCGTCGAAGACCAGGGCCTTGTGGGCGTTCAGCGCCTCCCGGAGGGCGGCGACCGTCTCCTCGTCGAGCGGCTTGGAGATGTCGACGCCGCGGACTTGGGCGCCGATGTTCGCGGTGACCTTGCGGATGTCGATGTCGGTCATGGCAAGCGGTCCTTTCAGTGGGTGGCGAGTGCCGGGGTGGAGGCGAGTGCCGGGGTGGAGGCGAGTGCCGGGGTGGAGGAGGAGTACCGGTTGGCGGGGCGGGGAAGGCCGTAGCGCGCCCGCAGGGTCCTTCGGGGCCCGTACTCCGTGCGCAGCAGCCCCCGGGAGCGCAGGATCGGGACGACGTGCTCCACGAAGGCCTCAAGACCGGAGGGCAGGAGTGCGGGCATGATGTTGAAGCCGTCCGCCGCGCCGTGCGTGAACCAGGTCTCCATGGCGTCCGCGACCTGCTCGGGCGTACCTGCGAAGGTGAGGTGACCGCGCCCGCCGCCGAGCCGCCCGATCAGCTGCCGGACGGTGAGCCGCTCCCGTCTGGCCAGCTCCACCACGAGTGTGTAGCGGCTCTTGGCGCCCTCGATGGCGCTCTCGGGAGGCAGGTCGGAGGGGAGCCCGGCGTCGAGGTCGAGAGTGCCGGGCTCCAGGTGCAGCAGGTTCTCGAGCCTGGCGCGCCCGTGCTCGTGGACGATGTGGTCCTCCAGAACCTGCTCGCCCGCGCGCGCCTCGGCCTCGGTCGAGCCCAGGACCGGGACGATGCCGGGCAGCACCCTGATACGGTCCGGGTCCCGGCCCGCCGCGGCCGTGAGGGACTTGAGATCCGCGTAGAAGGCCTGTGCGTCGGCGAGGGTCTGCTGCGCGGTGAACACCGCCTCCGCGTACCGGGCCGCAAAGCGCCGGCCGTCCTCGGAGGAGCCCGCCTGCACCAGGAGGGGGCGGCCCTGGGGCGAGCGGGGGACGTTCAGTGCGCCCTCGACACCGAAGTACGTCCCCTTGTGCCGTGCCGGGTGGATCTTGGTGTCGTCGCCCCAGACGCCTGCCGCCTTGTCGGCGACTATCGCGTCGTCCTCCCAGCTGTCCCAGAGCTTGAAGGAGACGTCCAGGAACTCGGCGGCACGGGCATAGCGGTCGGCGTGCGCCGGTTCGTCCTCCAGACCGAAGTTGCGCGCGGCCTCGCCGCCGGCCGTGGTGACGATGTTCCAGCCCGCCCGGCCCCCGCTGATGATGTCGAGGGAGGCGAACCTGCGGGCCAGGTTGTACGGGGAGTTGTAGGACGTGGAGGCCGTGGCGATCAGGCCGATGTGTTCGGTCGCCGTCGCCAGGGCGGTGAGCAGGGTGAGCGGCTCCAGTGCGCCGGCAGGACGCTGGGCGACGCTCCCCCACAGCTGGGGACTGTCGGCCAGGAACAGGGAATCGAAGGTGCCGAGTTCGGCGATGCGCGCCAGTCCGACGTAGTGGGCGAGCTCCACATGCGCGTAGGGGTCGCTCTCCGGCAGGCGCCACGAGGCTTCGTGGTGGCCGGTGTTCATCAGGAAGGCGTTGAGATGCAGCTGCCTCGAGGTACCTCGTGAGGTCATTGAGAGTTCTCCGTCACGCCCAGCGCGGCCAGGAGCCGCTCGCGGTACTCGCCGAGCAGCGGCTCGCGGTACGAGCGCGGGTGGGGGCGGTCGATGGTCAGGTCGAGGCCGATACGGCCCCGGTCCAGGACGAGCACGCGGTCGGCGAGCACGATCGCCTCGTCCACGTCGTGCGTGACGAGCAGCACCGAGGGGCGGTGGCGTTCCCACAACTGCCTGAGCAGAGCGTGCATACGGATCCGGGTGAGGGCGTCCAGCGCCCCGAACGGCTCGTCGGCCAGCAGCAGTTCGGGCTCCTGGACCAGGGAGCGGGCCAGCGCGGCACGCTGAGCCTCGCCGCCGGACAGCTCGCCGGGCCAGGTCCGCTCACGACCCCCCAGGCCCACCTCGGCCAGGGCGGCGCGACCGCGTTCCGCCGTGTCCTTCCCGGACCTTCCGAGCAGCACGTTGTCGAGTACGCGCTGCCAGGGCAGCAGCCGGGAGTCCTGGAAGACCACGGACACCCGCCCGGGGGCGTCGATCCCGCCGCTGCCGGCGACTGCGTGATCGATACCCGCGATGGCCCGCAGCAGCGTGCTCTTGCCGGAGCCGCTGCGCCCGAGCAGCGCCGTGAACTGGCCCGCGGGCAGTTCGAGATCGATGCCGTCGAGGACCTCGCGGCCGTCGAACGACCTGGTCAGGCCCTGAATACGGACGGCGTGACGAGTCAGTTGGCCAGTGTGCGGCGCCATGACAGCACCCTCCTCTCCAGGAGACGTACCGCGCTGTCGGAGGCCAGGCCGAGGACGCCGTAGATCAGCAGTCCGACGAGGATGATGTCCGTACGGCCGTAGTTCTGCGCCTGGAACATCATGTAGCCGAGCCCGCTGGTGGCGTTGATCTGCTCAAGGACGACCAGCCCCAGCCAGGAGCCGGTGACCCCGAGCCGCAGCCCCACGAAGAAGCCGGGCAGCGCACCGGGGACCACGATGCGCCGGACGAAGGCGAACCTCGACAGACCCTGGACCTCGGCGAGTTCGACGTACCGCTGCTCGATACCGGCCAGCGCGGCGTGGGTGTTGAGGTAGACGGGGACGTATACGACGATGGCGATGATCGCGATCTTGAAGGTCTCACCGATACCCAGCCAGAGGATGAACAGCGGGATCAGGCCGAGGGTCGGGATCGCCCGGTTGAGCTGCACCGTTCCGTCGATCAGTGCCTCACCCGCCCGGCTGAGCCCGGACGCGAGCGCGAGCGTCACGCCCGCGGCCAGACCGATCGCGAAGCCGTAGGCGGCTCGCTCCAGGGAGGTCAGGACATCGGTGGGCAGGGTGCCGCCGGTCCACAGCCGGACGCCTGTCCTCAGGACCGTCCAGGGAGGCGGGATCGCGCCGGGGTCGAGCCGGCCGGCGGCGGAGGCGACGGCCCACAGCACCAGGAGGAGAACGGGGCCGGCGAGCCGGGCGGCGGGAAGCCGCCTGCCCGGGGCGAGGCGGCGGCGCCTGCGCACCGGTCGGATCTGTTCGTCCGCTTCGACCGGTGCGACACCGGTCGCCGACGTCGTGGTCGTGGTCACGGCCGTCACCTCCGGTACTCCGTCGGCACGGCCTTCGCCGCGATGCCCTCGAAGCGCCGGTCGAAGAGCGAGTCCACCTTGAACCTCTTGACGAAGCCGCCGTCCGCGAGCAGGTCCGCGGTCTCCTGCTCCCAGGCGATTGCCTCGTGCCAACTCGGAGGGAACAGCGGCTTGTTGGCCAGCTTCGTGATCGACTCGGCCTGGGCCGGAGTCAGGTTCTGGGTCTTCACGTAGAACTCCCTGTTCCAGAGGTCGGGGTGTTCGTACTGCCACACCTGGCCCTTGGCCCACTGCGGGATGTAGGCGGCGACCGCAGCGGCCTTCGCGGGGTCGTCCAGCACCGAGGCCGGTGCCCACAGCAGGTTCAGCAGGTCGACGACGTCCGTACGCAGGGTGCGCGCGCCCTTGGACGCGTACTGCTCCAGATAGGCAGGCACTTGCTGATTGGCGAGCGGGGCGACATCCACCTGGCCGGACTGGAGGGCGGTGAGGAACTGGTTGCTGGTCAGCGGGACCAGATCGGCGTCGTCGTACTTCAGCCCGGCCTGCTTCAGCGCCCGCAGAAGTACGACGCCCTGCGCCTGCCCTTGTGAGAAGGCGAGTTTCCTGCCCTTGAAGTCCTCGACCGTGCGGATATCGCTGCCGGGTTTGGTGGCGAACAGGTAGGTGGGCTTGCGGGTGATGTCGATCGCTACGATCCTCGCGTCAAATCCCTGGTAATGCGCTTGGATGGGCGGGATTCCGGCGTTGTTGGCGACGTCGAGGGACCGGGCCCGAAAGGCGTTGATGACGTCGGGCCCCGCCCCGATGTCGACCCAGTCCGACACCGTGAACGGCAGTGGAGGAAGGCCGGACAACCGGAACTGCACCTGCTGGACATGCTGATACGAGGCGATCTTCAGGCTCGTCCCGGCCGGGACCTTGTCGGCCAGCGGCGCCGATGGGGCGCTCCGGGTTCCGGAGGCGGCGCTGCTCTCCGCGCAGCCGCTCAGCCCGGCGGCAGCGGCGGCGGCGCCGAGCAGGGAGGAGAGGAACAGCCGCCGGTCGACGGCGGGCGTGGGCGGAGCGGGCATGGGAGAACCCCCTGGGTTTCATGGGAAAGAAATCAGGAATGCCGGGATTCCAGTACGGTGAAGTCCGGAACGGAGGCAGAGAGAAATCGCGGGAAAGATCGCGGGGAAAGGAATTGGGCGGGCGTGAATGGCGCTGAAGGCGCCAAATGCGTCGAAGGTGTCACGGAGCCGTGGAATCGCGGAGAGTTGATCCGGCGGCGCGCAAGCGTGTCCGCGCGTCGGCGATTCTGTGTGTCAGCGCGTCAGCAGCAAAGGGTGCGACAGGTGCGACAGTTCATGTGCGGGCTCATGAACACCATGTTCCTGGCCTCCCGCAACCCGTGTCAACATTCCGAGTTTCTGAATTAATTCGGCTCAGGCGAACGCGCCCAGCGGATCCCGGTAGAGCACGTCCAGAGCCACCGATCCGGCCGCCACGGCCGGTACGGAACCGGGAAAGCTGGTCGGCACGGCGACTGTCGCCCGGTCGGGCCCCAGCGCTTCCCGTAGCGTGGTCAGGCAGTCCGCCCGGTGCGTCACTCCGGCCTCGGCGACGACGATCGCCTCCGGGTTGAGCAGGTCGAGCAGCAGCCCCGCCGCCCGCCCGGTCGCCCGGGCCCGCTCCACCAGCAGCCGCACCGCCACCGCGTCACCGGCCGCCGCCGCGGCGACCACCCGCATCGGATCCATACCGTCGGTGACACCCGCCCGACGGGCCCGCCGGCACAGCGTCAGATCGCTCAGTTCGGCCTGGAGGCAGCCGCTGCGCCCGCAGTCGCAGGACTCCGAGCCGCCCGGCACCGGAAGATGGGCGATCGCCCCCGCCCGGGAACGGGGGCCGTGATGCACCTCGTCGTTGGTGGCGAACGCCGCCTCCACCATGGTGCCGACGAACAGGTGCAGCACGCTGCCGCTGCCGCGGACCCGCCCGAACAGCCGCTCACCGTTGACCAGCGCCCGCGCGTGCCCGTCCACGTGCACCGGCAGCCCCGTACGCGCGCTGACCAACTCCCGTACCGGGACGTCCCGCCAGCCGAGCAAGGCGTGCTCGACGACGGTTCCGCGGTCGCGGTCCACCCAGCCCCCCGTCGCCACCCCGACGGCCAGAGGTCTGCTGTCACGGGCTTCCGCCAGGAGTGCCCGCAGTGCGTCGACCGCCCGTGCCAGCACCTGCCGGGGTTCGTCGGGCCGGTGCCGAAGCCGTCGTTCGGCCACCACCCGGCCGCGCAGGTCGAGCAGGGCGACCGTGGTGTACGGCACCGCCACATGCACCCCGCCGACCACCAGCCGCGAGCCGTCGAGGTCGACGGGTGTGTGCGGGCGCCCCGCCCCCTTCGGCCGCCGCGACGCGGTCGTCTCACGGATCAGCCCGAGCTGGGTGAAGCGGGCGCAGTAGTCCGTCACCGAGGCCGGGGACAGCCCGGTCAGCCGGGCGATGGTGCTGCGTGCGACCGGCCCGTGCTCCAGCACGGACCGCAGGACGGTGCTCGCGCTCGTCCGTCGCCGGTCGGGATCGGCGGCGCGAGGCATGGCAGAGGCGGAAGGGGCAGGCAAAGCGGCAAGGGCCGCTGCGGTGCGGGGCATGGAAGCTTCCTCGGGAACGGGTCCGACACTGTGCCGTCCGAACAGGCGAGGCGTTCCGGAGCCGCTCCGTCCCGCCTCACACCGGGCGGCGACAGGTGGCCGTGCCCTGGCGCCGCAGGTCGACATAGCGACGCGACGTGAAGTTCCGGGCCTGGGCAACCATGAGCCCGAAGCTAGCAAAAGGGCTCACCGCTGCCCAGACAGCGACCGACGGGCGAGACGACGGCCGTTCGAGGAGCGGGCGTAATTGGGGGAACCCCACAGTCACCCTGGAAGGCTCGCCTGTACCGTCGGCCACTTCACCTCAGTGACCGGCATCACGCCGGGCCAGATGGAGCCCCTCCTTTTGTGCACAGCCCACCAAGCAGCGGATCAAGCCTTTGTCGATCGCTGACGGTGATCGTCCCGCCGCCCCCGGGATAGCGTCGCCGTGTCCCGAACCGCCTCCAGCCCCGGAGTGAGTCCTTCATGAGCACCGCCGCCACCGCCATCGCCCGCCCGGGCAAGGTCCTCGGGGACCTGCTTCCCGCCCCCAAGCTCTCGGCTTCGCTCGAGCAGGGCGGTGCCTCCACCCGCGTCCGCGATGCCGCCCTCGTGGTCGGCGGCGCCCTGCTCACCGGGCTCGCCGCGCAGCTCTCGGTGCCCGTGCCGGCCTCCCCGGTGCCGGTGACCGGTCAGACCTTCGCCGCGCTGCTGGTGGGCACGTCCCTCGGTGCCGGGCGAGGTTTCCTGTCGCTCGCTCTGTACGCCCTGGCCGGTGCGGCCGGCATCCCGTGGTTCGCCGGCGGGACCTCGGGAGCGTCCGCCCCCTCCTTCGGCTACATCCTGGGCATGCTGCTCGCCTCCACGGTCGTGGGCGCCCTGGCCCGCCGCGGCGCCGACCGCTCGGTGCTGCGCACCGCAGGAGCGATGCTGCTGGGCGAGGCGATCATCTACGCGGTCGGCGTCCCCTACCTGGCCGTCTCCACGGGGATGTCCGCGAGCGTCGCGATCGCGAAGGGACTCACCCCGTTCCTGATCGGCGATGCCCTGAAGGCGGCCCTGGCGATGGGCCTGCTGCCCACCGCCTGGAAGCTCGTCGACAAGAAGTGAGGCCGTTCCTCCTCTGACCAGTTCCCCCGACGCAAGGCGAGGGCCCCGCGGCGCAGTGCCGCGAGGCCCTCGTGTCCGATCGGGCGCATGTGCCGGTCAGGCGCCGACCTCGGCCTTCGCCTGGTCCGCGTCCTCGACGGCCGCCGTCGAGACACGGGCGCCGCCCAGCCTGTGCTTGATCACGGCGATGACGAGCACCACCGCGGCGACAAGGAGCGAGAGCAGGACGGTCTCGCGTCCGTCGTGCTCCGTGTCGGTCAGCATGTAGCCGAGGACGAACACGATCAGCCCCGCAGCCGCCCAGGTCAGATACGGGTACAGCCACATCCTCACGATCAGCTTCTCCGGCGCCTCGCGCTGGATGATCTTCCGCATCCGCAGCTGCGAGAAGCAGATCGCCAGCCAGACGAACAGGGCGACCGCACCGCTGGAGTTCACCAGGAAGAGGAAGACCGAGTCCGGGTACTTGTAGTTGAAGAAGACGGCCAGGAAGCCGAAGAGGACGGAGACGACGATCGCCGTCATCGGCACACCGCGGCTCGTCGTACGGGCGAAGGCCTTCGGAGCGTCGCCTCGCTCACCGAGCGAGAAGGCCATACGGGAGGCCGTGTAGAGCCCGGAGTTCAGGCAGGACAGCACGGAGGTCAGCACGATGAAGTTCATGATCTGGCCGGCGTGCGCGATGCCGAGGGAGTCCAGGGCGGCGACGTAGGAGCCCTTGTCCTGGATCGACGCGGCGTTCCACGGCACCAGGGAGACGACCACGAGGATCGAGCCCAGATAGAAGACCCCGATACGCCAGATGATGCTGTTGGTCGACTTGGTCACCGCGCGCCGCGGGTCCTCCGACTCGCCCGCCGCCAGCGTGGCGATCTCGCTGCCCATGAAGGAGAAGACGACCAGCAGCACACCGGTGAGGATGGAGCCGGGACCGTGGGGCAGGAAGCCGCCGTGGCTGGTGAGGTTCCCGAAGCTCGCCTGGTCGCTGTGGACACCGGGCAGCACGCCGAAGATCGCGAGCGCGCCGACGATGATGAAGGCGCCGATCGCGACGACCTTGATTCCGGCGAACCAGAACTCGAACTCACCGTAGGAGCCGACGGACACCAGGTTGGTGGCGGTCAGCACGAACATGACGATCAGGGCCCAGCCCCACTGGGGCACGGCCGGGATCCAGCCCTCGAGGATCTTGGCGCCCGCGGTCGCCTCCACGGCGAGCACGACCACCCAGAAGAACCAGTACAGCCAGCCGATCGAGAATCCGGCCCAGCTGCCGAGCGCGCGGTCGGCGTGCGCGGAGAAGGAGCCGGAGGTGGGGTTCGCGGCGGACATCTCGCCCAGCATGCGCATCACCAGCACCACGAGCGTGCCGACGAGGGCGTAGGAGAGCAGGATGCCGGGGCCCGCGGTGGCGATTCCGCTGCTGGAACCGACGAACAGGCCGGCACCGATGACGCCGCCGATGGCGATCATCGTCAGATGACGGTTCTTGAGTCCGGCCTTCAGGCCGCCGCCGGGGTCTCCGGCGTTGACGGTATGGGGGCTGCCGGTGTTTGTGGGGGTCGGCTGCGAGGTCATGAAGGATATTTCCTTTGAGCCGGTGTGTACGGAATGTGAGGGACACACGTACGTACGAACACGTCCGGTCCCGTACGAGCGGTACGGGGTCTCGTACGGGCGACGTACGAGTCGGTCCAGTGAATCGGAGGCATATGGATTCAGGAACCTTTGAATCCTGATTGTTACTTGAGGTTTCCTTGAGGTTCTATAGCCTGGCTCACATTCCTGGCAGGTAATACCCAGCGAGGCCCGTCGGCGGCGGGCGTGACACACTCGGATCATGCGCGTGTATCTCGGCTCCGACCATGCCGGCTTCGAACTCAAGAACCACCTCGTCGAGTGGCTCAAGGCCGCCGGCCACGAGCCCGTCGACTGCGGGCCCCACATCTACGACGCCCAGGACGACTACCCGCCGTTCTGCCTCCGCGCCGCGGAGCGCACGGCCGCGGACTCCGACGCCCTCGGCATCGTGATCGGCGGCTCCGGCAACGGGGAGCAGATCGCCGCGAACAAGGTGAAGGGCGTGCGGGCGGCCCTCGCGTGGAGCGAGGAGACGGCGTCCCTGGGCCGGCAGCACAACAATGCGAACGTCGTCGCCGTGGGTGCGCGCATGCACACGCAGGAGGAGGCGACGAAGTTCGTCGAGACGTTCCTGAACACGCCGTTCTCGGGCGATGAGCGGCATGTGCGGCGCATCGACATGCTGGCCTCGTACGAGACCACCGGCGAGCTCCCGCCGATCCCCCCGCACCACCCGCAGGCCTGAGGCCCGCAGGCCGGAGGTTCCGGCCCGTAAGGCCCGCAGGCTTCGGCGCTGTCCCGGCGTCTCGGGACAGCGCCCGTCGTACGACGTTCACCGGGAGGCAGGGACACCGTGCCGGAGGGGCACACCATTCACCGGCTGGCCGAGGACTACGCCGCACGCTTCGGCGGCGGCGCCGTCGGCGTCAGCAGCCCCCAGGGCAAGTTCGCCGACGCCGCCGCCCTCCTCGACGGGGCCGAGCTGCGTACCGCCGACGCCCATGGCAAGCACCTCTTCCTCGGCTTCCGCGACGGCGACTGGGTGCACATCCACCTGGGTCTGTTCGGCAAGGTCGCCTTCGGCGACGCCCCCGCGCCCCCGCCCACCGGCACGGTGCGCCTTCGCCTGGCGAACCCGGCCTCGTACGTCGACCTGCGTGGTCCCACCACCTGCGCGCTGATCACCGACGACGAGAAGGCGGCCCTGCACGGCAGGCTCGGTCCCGACCCGCTCCGTGACGACGCCGACCCCGCCGCCGCGTACCGCAGGGTGTCCCGGAGCCGCACGACCATCGCCGCCCTTCTGATGGACCAGAAAGTCATCGCCGGAGTCGGGAACGTCTACCGCGCAGAAGTCCTCTTCCGGCATGGCATCGACCCGTACCGGTCCGGCAGGGACATCGCGCCCGCCGAGTGGGACGCGATCTGGGCCGACCTCGTGGGCCTGATGCGCGAGGGCGTACGCAACAACCGCATAGACACCGTCCGCCCCGAACACACCCCCGACGCCATGGGCCGCCCGCCGCGTGTGGACGACCACGGCGGGGAGGTGTACGTGTACCGCAGGGCCACCCTGCCCTGCCACATCTGTGGCGGCGAGATCCGCACCGCCGATCTCGCCGCCCGCAACCTGTTCTGGTGCCCTGCCTGCCAGCCTGCCGCGGTCTAGTGCCGCGGCACTAGAACCCGTGCGGCAGCCACGGCGCCACCGCTGAGCCGAACGCTGCCGACGCCTCCGCCAGGCCCCCCGGCCGCAGTTCCCGCACCCGGCCGGCCGCCGCCAGCGCGGCCAGGGACACCCCGCCGAGGTAGGCCGCTCCCAACTCCCGTACGGACAGGGCGAGGTCGGCGGCATCCGCGGACCGCGCGCACGAGGCCCCCTTGGAGTCACCGGTGAGCCGCCAACGCCCCGCGTTCCAGGGGCAGAAGTCGTCCTCGACCTCGAAGACCACGTCCACGGGCGCCTGATAGGTCCGCAGCTCCAGCGCCGCCGGGAGATCGACCAGACGCACATAGAGCGCGTCCCGCACCCGCGGCCTGCACCGCCGGATGTCGGACACCATGTACTGCCAGGCGTCGTCGACCGGCCGTGAGTGCACGCTCAGCGTCGTCATCAGGTCGATCCCGTACAGGAAGCGCCACAGCGCCGCCTCCGTCGCCGGGTCGAGCGCGGCGAAGCCCGACAGGGACACCGTGCCGTCGTGTCCGGAGACACCCCAGCCGAGCTTCGTGCGGAAGCGCGCGTACCCCGTGATCTCACCGTCCCGTCCGGCGACCACGCACTGCAGCGCGGAGGCCCCGTTCCGGTCGCTCGGCGCATCCAGCAGTCCGGCCCGCTCCCAGCCCGGCCGGCGCGCGAGCATGCCGGGGCGGCCGGGCACCAGCCGCGCGTACACGGCCTCGCACGCGTCCAGGGCGTCGGAGGGATCGGCGTACCGAATCCGTACGTCATCCGTACCGGCCGGAACGGACAGTCCGACGCGACTCGTGTCGATCTCCGCGTCGACCTGGAAGACCGCGGCGCCGTACCCGAACCGGGAGTAGATCGCCGGCTCCGAGGCGGTCAGCACCGCGAGCGGCTCGCCCCAGCTACGGATGTCGTCCAGTTGCCGGCGCATCATCGACCTCAGCAGCCCGCGTCTGCGGTGCGTGGCCGCGACGCTCACCATGGTGATGCCCGCGGCGGGGACCGAGAGGCCGCCGGGGACGGTGAGACGGAAGGTGAACGCACCCGCCGTTCCCACGCACGCCGATCCATCCCATATGCCGATGAAGCGGTCGAATTCGGTCAGGTCGCGCGTCAGTGCGCGCTCTTCGGGCGACTCGTCCGAAGAGCTGAAGGCGCGGAGGAGATTGCCGTACCAGTCGTCCCACTCGTCCTGCCGCAGCACCCGCACGTCGGTCGTCATGGGGCATGCCTACCAGGGCAATGCGGCACGAGCGACCGGATTTCCGCCGTGCCAGGGGGCGTGAACCTGTGAAGTTGGGCGCTCGGACGGGGGACAAGTGGGACCTCCCGTGCCAAGGGGCAGGTCCGATGGATAGGGTCCCGAGCAATGGCAGCAGGACGAGAGCGGCGCGCGGAAGCCGAGACGTTCGCGGCCCGGTTGAAGAAGCAGTGGCACCGGGCCCGCACCGGCCTGCGCAGATCCGCTGTGGACTACTTCCGCGGGGACGGTTCGGACTGGATCGCGCTGGCCGGTCTGCTGCTGATGATCCCGCTGATCGCGGCGGCCACCCTGTTCGATCCCGTGTGGTGCTCGCCCGCCCTCCTCATACTGCCGATCGTGGCGGGCGGCCTGCTGCTGCGCCCCTCCAGCCTGCTCGGCCTGTACGCGGCCGGGGCCACCGCGCTGATCGTCGAGTCCGTCAAGCTCGGCCCGTACACCGAGGGCCCGTCGAGGGTCACCCCCGGCGTCGTGCTCGTGGTCGCGGCCTGCGGGTTCTTCGGGCTGCTGATCGCGCAGTTCCGCAGCCGGGTCGGGGTGCCGTGGCGGCGCGGCGGAACCATGCTCTTCGACCTGCGCGAACGCATCCGGGTACAGAGCAACCTGCCCGGCCTGCCGGTGGGCTGGCACCGGGAGATGTCCCTCAGGCCGGCGGGCGGGCAGTCCTTCTCGGGAGACTTCGTGGTTGCCGCCCGGACGAACGGCGGCCGGACGCTGGAGGTCGTCCTGACGGACGTCTCGGGCAAGGGAATGGACGCGGGCTCACGGGCCCTGCTGCTGTCCGGGGCGTTCGGCGGCCTGCTGGGATCGCTCCCACCGCACGAGTTCCTGCCCGCGGCCAACGGCTATCTGCTTCGTCAGGACTGGGACGAGGGCTTCGCCACCTCCATCCATCTCGTCCTCGACCTGGAGTCGGGCGACTACGAGCTGTACTCCGCCGGTCACCCGCCGGGCCTCCAGCTCAGCGCGGGCAGCGGACGCTGGGAGGAGAAGGCCGCGGACGGGCCGCTCCTCGGCGTCTATGACGGCGCCCAGTTCGACCCGGTGAAGGGCTCACTGCGGGCCGGCGACGTCCTGATGCTGTTCACCGACGGCCTGGTGGAGACGGCCGAGCGGGACATCGTGGAGGGCATCGACCGCCTCACCGGTGAGGCGGACCGCTATGTCGCCGGCGGCTTCCACGGCGCCGCCTGGCATCTCATCGAGGCGGTCGCGAAGGACGTGAACGACGACCGTGCGCTGCTGCTGATCTGCCGCGACGGCCCGACGGCGCAGGCTGCGACGCGCTGAGGCCGGGGCGGCGGTCCGGGACCGCCGCCGCAGGCGTCGTTCCATGGCTCCAACGCTGCCTCGCTCCCACGCGCCCTCGCTCCCTCGTTCGCAGTGGTGACCGCCGAGTTCACCTGAACTGCTGTGCAAATGTGCGTGACATGTCCCGAATTCTCTTACGAGCCGATCACACCTTTGTGGCGGCCCAGTGGGTGCGGATTGCAAGGGCAATCGCGAAATTGGTAGAGATGGCTCCGCATACGGGTGAGACGGGGAGCAGGGCCGGAGGGCCGGATCGCCGGACGGCCGGGACGGTGAGGTCGCGATGAAGTTCGACATGGGGGCTCAGACCCTGTCGACGCTGATCAGCAATTCACGGGGGTCGAGTGACGACCTGCGAGCGCTGATCCGTCGACTCGTGCAGGCGGCACAGCCGTTGGAAGGGAAGTTCAACGGCGCGGGACGGGTCGCGTTCGACCGGTTCAAGTCCCGGGCGGACGGGATCGCGCAGGAGCTGAACGCGTCGTTGGCGGCGATTCTGGGCGGCCAGTCGGGGATGGACGCGGCATTCGCCTCGGGTGATCAGGAGCAGGGCGACAACGCGACGCGGCAGATGTCGGCGGCGGACTTCGACGGCGCGCGGTTCCGCTGAGCCGGGGCGAGTTGGGCGGGAGTGGTCTGTGATGGCGGGTGCGGGTGCGGGTGCTGACCGTCGGTCGTACGACACGGACGCGTCGGCGGATGCGCAGGGCAATATCCAGGCGGTGATCGGTCGTCTCGAGGAGGTCATCGCGGCGCGCGACCGCCAGGTGAAGGCGGCGATGGCGGACTTCACGGCGGATGGCGTGGCGGATGAGTACCACGCCAAGGAGCTGCGATGGAACCGGGCGTCGCGGGAGGTCAGAAACATCATCGCTCTGGTGAGGTCGACGCTGGAGCACAACGACACGACGGCGCAGTCGACCATGGCGAAGGCGAAGGCGGCGGTCGACGGCATCGGCTGAGTTCGCCGGGCGGGACGCGGAGGACAACGGGGATGACCGGCTGGGATCTGACGCCGCAGGGCATCGCGTTTGTGCTGAGGGCGACGGGTGATACGGCGTCGCAACTCGAGGGGCACGCGAAGGCGTACGGGGAGCATCTGACGTCGGCGGCGTCGAGCGCGGGCACCATTTCCGCGGACGAGGCGCCGGGCGGGGGCGGCCTGGTGGCTCTTGCCCTGTCGCAGTACGCGGAGCACGCGACGAGGGATCTGACGTACCTGGCGGCGCGGGCGGGCAGGTCGTTGCGGGGTGCGGAGGACGCGACGACGGCGTATCTGAGCGGGGACGAGGCGATGGCCGCACAGGCGCAGCGCGGGGCGCTCGCGCTCGGGGAGCCGAGGGTGGATCTGCCGGAGGTGGGGAAGAGGTGATCGATCCGGAGCGGGTCCCGCAGTTCACAGGCGATCTGGCGCAGTTGGAGGAGGACTGCGGCGGCCTGAGGACGGTGGCGTCGGATGTCCGCTCCACGGGCCAGGAGGTGGACAGAAAGTTCCAGGGCCTTGCGGCGTACTACCGGGCGCCGGAGGCGGAGCGGCTGTTCGCGACGACCAAGCCGGTGGCGGACCGCGCGGACGGTTTCGCCACCGGTCTGGAGACCGTGTCGGGTGCCCTGTCGGCGTACGCGACGGAGGTCCGGCCACTGGTCGCGAAGCTGGAGCAGCTGAAGGTCGACGCGGCGGACTTCGCTGAGTCGGTGAAGGGGGATGACGACTGGGAGTACGACGGGGACAAGGTCGACAAGTGCAACCGGATCCGGGACGACGTCACGGCGACGGTGGCGGCGTTCTGGGCGGCGGAGCGGGAGTGCCACAACAGGATCACCGCGCTGTGGGGCGGGACGCAGATGGTGGCGGAGGATGGTTCTGACCGCGAGGACCAGTACGGGTACAACGCCGCCGACATGAAGAACGCCGAACTCCCCTGGGGCGACCCGGTGGAGGAGAAGCACCACTGGTACGAGATCGGCCACTGGGTGAAGTCGTTCGTGTGGGACGGCATCGTCGTGGACGGCGTATGGGGGACGATCAAGGGCCTGGGCACGCTGGCGGGCATCGGTGGCTGGGATGCGATGGGCCAGGCGTGGAAGGGCCTGGCGCGGCTGGCCACGGGGCTGGCGGTCTCCTCGGTTCCGGGGGCGGCGGCTGTCTTCTGGGCGTCGCCGGACGCCGAACTCCCCTCCTGGCTGCGTGACTCGCGGACGGCGATGAAGCGGACGGGCAAGGCGCTGGTGGCGTGGAACGAGTGGGGCAGGAACCCGGCTCGTGCCGCGGGCGCGGTGACGTTCAACGCGGTGACGACGGTGCTGACGGGTGGGGAGGGCGCGGCGGCGGGGGCGGGCGTGGTCGCGAAGGCGGTGTCGGTGGCGGGCAGGGCCGGCAGGGCCATCGATCCGATGACGTACGTCGGCAAGGCCGCGGGCGCGGGCCTGTCGAAGATCGGCGATGCCGCGAAGGCGTTGAAGGGCGTGGGCAACGTCGAGATCCCCAAGCTCCCGGACGGTTCGGTGCACCTGCCGGACGGCCGCCTGCTGGACGCGGACGGCAACCTCATGCGGCACGACGGCACCCTGGACACGACGCCGGTCCCCCGGGAAGCGACGCCCCAACTCCCGGCCCACGCCGGGGTGCACACAACGGACCACGTCCCCGGCGCCCACACCCCGCACACCGGGCACGACGCACCGACCGGGCACGCCCACCCGACAGAAACCACACCACACGGCACGGGCCATGACGCCGGGCCCCTGGGCGACGGCGGGGGCGTGCCGCACGGCACGGGGGACATCGCCGCACATGACGGCAACGGCGCGGCTAATCCTGGGCACGGGGGTGGGGAGCCGTTTGAGTACAAGCCGTCCATGCCGGACAGACAATTCTCTGCACTGGCAACCGATGCCGAGAAGCACGCGGTGGCCAGAGCTGAACTCGTGCACGGCACGAATCCCGCGCCTAGTCTGAGTGATAGGGCCGGGTTCGATTACGGCAAAGCGTACTGGAATGAGTTCCTAGACAACCTCGAACCGGCGTCGAAGAAATCGCTGGCTACCTACACAAGTAACGCCTTCGACGACATCAACGGTCACCTCCGCCTCGGCGCTGAGGCGTCTGCGGACACGTTGCACACGATTAACGAGATGGACAAGGTAATGGGTGCCCGACCTGTGCCTGAAGACATCATGGTGGTCCGTGGTACTGGAGTCGAGCACCTCCACTTGGATACGCCGCTGGACATGCGCGGAGGCGTCTACGATGACAAGGCATACACCTCCACGGCGCTTGGCAAGACGCCGCCACCACCGTTCGACGGGAAACCGGTGTGGATGCACCTTCGGGTGCCGAAGGGAACGCCCGCCCTCTGGTTGGACCACATCTCGGAGTTCCCCGGCGAACGGGAACTGCTCCTCGCTCGCGGTACCCAGTACAGGGTAACGCGAGTTTTCATGGATCACGCGGGCAAGTGGCACGTCTATGGGGAGGTTCTGCCGAGGCCGTAACCTAATCGTTGATCAGGCAGAGGTAAAGGAACGTGGACTTCATGAGTAGTGAGCGACCGATCAACCCACGCTTCGATGACGATATGTGGTTCAACCAGGTGTCGCCGGGGCCGCCACGCTACCGGAGCCGGACCGAAAAGCCGGTGCGTTATTTCACGGTCATTGACAAGCAAGACGGTGTGGTTCTCGGGTACGTGTGGGCCGCTAACGAGGACGATGCCGCTGCGTGGGAGCCTCGGCAGGCGGCCGGGCCCCGAGCACACATCGAGGGTGGCGTCTGGCACGCCATCTTGGAGGAGGCAAAAGGGCGAGGCATCCTGCCTTCCGAGGCCCTCACTGAGCTGTACAGCGACCCGGAGGTGGGGGTCAACGGTCGAGCCCTGCCAGGCTCCCTCGCCGATGCTCCGAATGCCGGTGCGGTCAAGGCTCTGGCCCAGGGTGACTGACCAGCCACGGAGGAGCCGGGCAGTTCAGTGCAAGGTGCGGCGTCCGGGCGGTAGTTGCAGCTCCGTTGCCAGAACCGAGTTGGAGTCGGCCCTCCTTACGCGATACAGATGAGCCTCGCCCCCCCCAACCAACCAGTAACACCACCGTCCCAGGAGTCCCCTCCCATGAGCATTCCGCAGGGCAACCCCTACGCCCAGCAGCCGCAGCCCAACCCCTACGCGCAGCAGGGTGGTTACCCGCAGACGAATGGGTACGCGGTGCCCGGGGCGGCGTACCCCGGTGGAGGGTATGCCGCACAGATGTCCTGCCGGTTCTGCGGTACCGCCCCCGCCGTCGACGTCACCTTCCGGGCCCATCGCGCGATGATCTTCCTCATGACGTTCCGCAAGCTGGAGGGGCCCATGTGCCACTCCTGTGGGATGCAGGTCTACAAGAAGCTCACCACCGAGACGCTGTGGCAGGGCTGGTGGAGCCCCGCCTCCCTCGTCATATTCACCCCGTTCACCCTCATCTGGAACGTGATAGCCAGTGGCAAGGTGAAGAAGCTTCAGGCGGCCGTCCCGGCCCGGTAGCGAGAGGAGCCCGTATGCCGCTCATGACAACGGCGGAGGTCGAGACCGTCGCGTGCGCCGCGCATGCCGCGCAGCAGGACAAGGCCGGGCGGCCTTACACGGAGCATCTGCGCGCTGTCGCCGAGGGTGTACGGGCCCGTGGCGGCGGTGACGAACTCGTCGCCGCCGCCTGGCTGCACGACGCGGTGGAGGACGGCGTCCTCAGCGAACAGTGGCTGGAGGCGGCCGAGCTGGCGCAGGTCACCAAGGATGTCGTACGGGCCGTGACGAAACGCGAAGGCGAGCCGCCGCAGGAGTACGCGCGGCGCATACTCGCCACCCCGGGCGCCCGGCTCGTCAAGGCGGCCGACCTCGCGCACAACGCCGACCCGCGGCGGCTGGCCGCCCTCGACGCCCCCACCGCCGAGCGGCTCGCCCGCAAGTACGCCGCCATGCGGGAGTACCTCGGCCTCACCACCGAGGACTGAAGGCAGGTTCCCGTAAGTGGTGAGCACAACGGCCCGGCTCAGCCGGGTCACCCTGGTGGTCACGCTGTCCTCGGCGGAGGTCGCCGACGGCGCCGTACCGAGGCTCATCGGGAAGGATCGCCCGACCCCATGACCAAGGACGTCATCGCCCTCGTGAAGAAGATGCCGGACCCGCTGAGCGTGATCGCGGGACTGCTCTGCGGTGGCCCCGACAAGCTGGTGGGCACCGAGGGCGACGGCTCGGTCGTGCAGTTGTGCGACGAACGAGGGCGCCCGCTGGTCTCCGTCGAGGCGCCGCTGCTCATCCAGGTCAGGGGCGAGGCCCAGCGGCTGCTCGGCACGAGTGAGCCCGAGGTGCCGTACTGGTGGACGGAGGCACGCGCGACCACGGGTGTACGGGAGGCCGAGCAGCTCGCCGGGACCTTCGCCGCGCGTCTGGCCGCGCTGGTCGGCGGCACCGTCTGGCCGCAGGAGGCCGAGGCATCCCTGGCGGTGGTGCCGGCCGAGGGCGTGAGCGCGTTACCGGCGCCCGCCGCCGCGCAGCCCGCCGTGGACGTGCTCACCGACAAGGTGGCCGTTGTGATCCAGGACCGCCCGGTCGTCGCGATGACGGCCTGGCTCGCGGACGCCCTGCGCGCGGCGGCGAACGCGGAGCTGGGTCTGCAGATCGTCACGCCCGCGGGAACGCGTCTGTCTCACGCCGTCCGCGACAGCCTCCCGGGCTGGCCCTCGCGGTGGGTCGTGCGGGACGAGAAGGACGGCTACTACGACGGACTGTCCGGAGCCGTACTGGAGTGGAGGAACGGCCTCTTCGCGACGGTCGAGTCACCGGACGCCAACGCGCAGGACCCGCGCACGCCGGTGGCCGCCTCCTTCCACGAGGACATCGAGGACCTGGGCGAACGGCAGCTCGCGATCTCCTTCCGGGCGATTCACCCGGCCGAGGAGCGCCTGGTGCTCGGCGGCGCGCTGGAGTCCGTATGGAGAGGGATCACCGGCGGCCCACCGAGCGGCTGGGGCACCGAGGAGCCCGCCAACCTGCCGTGGTCACCACGTCAGTTGACCGACCTGGCGTACGAGCGAGCTCCCGAGCCGACCTGGTCGGTGGTGGTCGGTGCCCCGGAGCGCCCCGGGGTGGCGACGGTCCGCGTCAGCCGTACGAAGGCGGGGGTCGAGGAGGACGTCAGGCTGGCGTTCGGCTACGGGCCCGGTGAGGAGGTGCCCACGGACGCGGTGCGCGGGGCGGCGGAGGCGCTCGCCACCAGGCACGGCCTCCAGTCGATGCTCGTCCAGATCCGCAGGGCCCGCCGGGACCTGTCGGTACCGCCGCGCTTCGAGGGCCCCGGCGTCCCGTTCGCCTTCGTGCTCGGCGCCGAGGAGGTCCGCTCGCTGCCGGCAGGCCGAACCCGGCACACCCCCCTGACCGAGCCCCCGATCCCGCTCGGCCCGAAAACCCGCCCGGCCCTGTACTACCCACTGCCGGGAGACCCGACGGACCTGTCCGCCTGGCACCACTTCGAGCACCTGATGCGCCACCTGAAGGGCCTCAGGGGCGCCCCGTAGGACACCCCTGGTAGCGGCGCGGGGAACTGCGATCGACCGCAGCAACTCGCCCACCCACTGCCTGTGCTACACCTGCACCCGCGCCGCGTCGCCCCTGAACGCCCACGCCATCTCCGGCTCCACCACGAACCGAAGTGCCCGCCGAACCGGAGCCGTACACAGGGCGGTCACCAACGCCCCCGCCAGCAGCGTCACCAGCACCACGCCCAGCCGGTTGTGCAGCCACCCCGCGTCGTACCAGCCCTCGTAGTTCGCGGTCTTGATGAAGAAGGCGTGCAGCAGGTACGCGTAGATGGTGCCGGCGCCCAGCGACGTGAACCACATCCTCCGGCCCGGCACCCAGGAGAAGAAGCAAGCCGTGAGCAGAAGCGAGCAGCCGAGCATCGCAATTGTCATGAGCGGACCGCACCACCACGGCGCCCCCAGTTCCTGTGCGCTGTCACGGTGGTAGAACCAGGCCCCGTTCATCCGCGGCTCGGACCACCACGCCACGGCTATCGCGCAGGCGAGCACCGGTACCGACAGGATCCGTACCGCGCGGCGCCGCACCAGCCGGAAGTGCTCCGGCCTCATCGACAGGCCGAGGACGAAGTACGGCAGGAACTGCAGCACCCGCTGGAGGTCGAGATCGTCGCCGATGTCGGGCGAAACGGTGGCCAGCATGGCGATCACGATCGCCAACGGCACCGGGTAGCGGACCAGTTTCCAGATGGGGGCCGTGAGCCGCCAGATGAACAGCGCGATCAGGAACCACGTCAGATACCAGGGGTCGAGGAGGCTGATCGGCATGTCCGGGTCGTCGCCGAGGGCGCGCTCGAAGAGGACGAACGCCGTCTCGAACACGACGTAGGGCACGGCGACGCCCGTCACCAGCCGCTTCAGCCGGTCCGGGCGCATGTCGAAACTGCGAGAGAAGTAGCCGGAGATGAGGATGAACGCCGGCATGTGGAAGGCGTAGACGAAGTTGTACGCCCCTTGCAGGGTCCGGCCCGGGTGCAAGGGCTCCCAGGAATGCCCCAGGGCCACCAGCACGATCGCCAGGTACTTGGCGTTGTCGAAGAAGGCGTCACGCTGCTGCACGGAAGGCTGCCGGTCGGCCTCGGGGGCGCGCGGACTCGGGACGGCCTGCGCCGTGGACGGGCCTGTTGCTCTTGCGGAGGACGAGTCGGCGTCGAACATCCGGGGAACCCTAGCGTCGTCGGTGGGATTTCGTAAAACCCTTGATGTGAATGCGGCTTTGGCCTGCACTTACCCCGGATCCGCGAAAGTCGGCATTGCCGGAACGTGTTTTGCCGCACACCCGTCTTCGCGCCGATCGGCCCATGCAGCAAGGCTGTTGTGTCCGTATTCATCCCGACTAAAACGGGCATAACGTTCGAGGGCGTCTCTGGCGGAATGTCCGACCTCAAAGAGATCGTCGGGACGTCTCGAATTACCTGCGAACGTGATGTGTGGATATGGAAATGATCACTGGCCGATTTCCGGCGGAGCGGGGTGCGAAATACCGTATGAGGGCCATGGTCCGCCGTCGGGGCGGCGTGCGGCCGGCGTGGTCCGGGCGACGGGGGTCATCGATGATGCCTCATGAGCCGCATAGGGCGGGCCTGTTGGTGGCACGATGGTTCCAGCGGGGGGCGCGCAAGGGGATGCGCCCCCGGGCCGGGAGAGCGGACCGACCTAGGGTGTGATCAGTTGTGGCCATTTCACTGTCCGTGGTGCTGCTGTTGGCGATCATCCTGGTGGTCATGATCAGAGGGGGGTCGATCAAGGCGGGCCCGGCGATCGTGGCGATCCTCTTCGGCTTCTTCCTCGCCTCGACCACCATGGCCCCGTCCATCAGCCGGTTCCTCAACTCGATAGCGGAGACCGTCAACTCGATCCACTTCTGAAGGCCGCGCGCCGGCGTGCCAGGGCGGCCGACTCTCCTGCCGTGCCCAGCTACGACCCTGACAAAGAATGCGCCAAGATCCTTCTGTCTCGGGTCGGCCGTGTCTTCGCCGAACGGCAGGAGAGCATCGGCTGCCGGAGGCGGCGGGCCGTGCGTACCGTGATCGAGGTCCGTGAGCTCCTCGCCGAGCGCCGCGAGGAGCCGCCGGGGCCCGGCGCGAGACGGCTCGCCTGCGCCGGGAGGCTCCGGAACGCGGCACGCGGCCGATCGCCGAGATCCGTGCCGAGGGCCTGCGGGAACGAGACGCGATGATCGCTCAAGCCCAGGCACGGCGCGCGGCCGGCCGCGTGATCGCGAAGACGTCCGAAGCGGTCGTGACTCGAGGCGCGTGCGGGGTCAGGGCGGGCTGATCCGCGGCCCCGGCAATGATCAAGGCCAGGCAGAGGACTGATCCTCCGGCCTGGCCTTGAGTCGTACAGAGCGGGCGACGGGAATCGAACCCGCGTAGCTAGTTTGGAAGACTAGGGCTCTACCATTGAGCTACGCCCGCAACAGGTCGCGCCGTAGGTCTCCGACCGCGGCACAGGAGGCATCGTAGCGGGTCGCCCGCCCTGGAGGCCAACGCGTTGATCCGCGTGTACGGCCTGCAGGACCAAGATCGCGGCCGGGATCGCGATCAAGACGACGATCAAGGTCGCGGCCAAGAACAAAAGAGACCGACGCACGCTGTCTGGGCATGTACCCTACGTGTCGCACCAGACGGGGTGTGGCGCAGCTTGGTAGCGCGTCCGCTTTGGGAGCGGAAGGCCGTGGGTTCAAATCCCGCCACCCCGACCACTGTCCGGCGCCGCTCGGGCGCCGACTTGCTTGATCGCCTTTTGGGGCGCCGACCGGCTGCGGTTACTATGCAAGCTGCGCGCCCGTGTGTCTGCACTGTCTCGTCTCTCAGGCAGGGGCCGCTCATCAGTCGAACGCCTTCCCGTCCCGGGAGGTGCAGCTCGACAGAACCCCAAGAAGTCAGCCACAAGGAGACCGAACCGTGAAGAGCGCCGTGGAGACCCTGAACCCGACCCGGGTTCGGCTCACTGTTGAGGTGCCCTTCGAGGAGCTCAAGGACAGCCTCGACGCGGCGTACAAGAAGATCAACCAGCAGGTCACGGTGAAGGGCTTCCGCAAGGGCAAGATCCCGGCCCGGGTCATCGACCAGCGGTTCGGCCGTGGCGCCGTGCTGGAGGAGGCCGTCAACGACGCGCTTCCGAAGTTCTACACCGAAGCGGTCAACGAGGCCGAGCTGAACCCTCTGGGCCAGCCCGAGGTCGACATCAAGGAGCTGAAGGACAACGAGGTGCTGTCCTTCACCGCCGAGGTCGACGTCCGCCCGACCATCGAGATCCCGGACTACTCCGGCATCGAGGTCGAGGTCGACGCCATCGAGGTGACGGACGAGGACATCGAGAAGTCGGTCGAGCAGCTGCGTGACCGCTTCGCCTCGACGACCCCGGTCGAGCGTGCCGCCGAGGACGGCGACGTCGTGACGATCGACCTGGAGGCCAAGGTCGACGGCGAGGTCCTGGAGGACGGCGTCGCGAGCGGCGTCTCCTACACGATCGGCTCCGGCGAGCTGCTCGACGGCATCGACGACGCCGTCAAGGGCCTCGCGGCCGACCAGGAGGCCACCTTCACCTCCGAGCTCAAGGGCGGCTCGGCGGCGGGCAAGGAGGCCGAGGTGACGGTCAAGGTCACCCAGGTCGCCGCCCGCGAACTGCCGGAGCTGGACGACGAGTTCGCGCAGCTCGCCTCCGAGTTCGACACGCTGGAGGAGCTGAAGGCGGACAGCCGTAAGCGTCTGGCGAACATGAAGGAGTACGACCAGGCCACGCAGGCCCAGGAGCGCGTCCTGGACAAGCTGCTCGAGCTGGTCGAGGTCCCGGTCCCCGAGAAGCTCCTCGAGGACGAGATCAACACCCGTAAGCACAACCTCGAGCACCACCAGCTCGGCCAGATGGGTCTGACCCTCGACAAGTACCTGGAGATCCAGGGCAAGACCGCCGAGGAGTTCGACACCGAGACGCGCGAGGCCGCGATCAAGGGCATCAAGACCCAGTTCGTGCTGGACGAGCTGGTCAACAAGGAGAAGCTGAACGTCAACCAGGAGGAGCTCACCGAGCACCTCATGCGGCGCGCGGCCTCCTCCGGCATGTCCCCCGACCAGTTCGCGCAGGCGGTCGTCGAGGGTGGCCAGGTCCCGATGCTGGTCGGCGAGGTCGCCCGCGGCAAGGCCCTCGCGGTCGTGGTCGAGGCCGCCACGGTCAAGGACACCAACGGCGAGATCGTCAACCTCGAGGACGAGGACGAGGACGAGTCGGAGGCCGCCGAGGCCGAGTCCACCGAGGAGACCCCGGAGGCCTGACCTACCGGCGGCACCTCGGCCGTACGGACACCACGTACGCAGCCGTACCAGGACGGGCCCCAGGAGAGCGCACACAGCGCCCTCCTGGGGCCCGTCGCCCTGTGTGCCCGCACGCTCACCGCGCCCGTACGCCTACGGGCGCGGGCGCGGGCACGAGGGCGATCACGGTCCGGCACCCCCCCCGGCACCCGCACCGGCCCCTGTCCCGCTCCGCCAGGAGCCCCGCACACTGCTCCGTCAGGAGTACGGGACGCACGGGAACCAGGCCCCCGCCCCTCTGACAGCCCGCTCCGGCGCGACCCCGGCGGCCCCCGCGGCGACAATGGAGCCGGGGCCCGGGCCCAAGCCCCGCCGGGGCTGTTCCGGACACCGGGTTCCGCGTGACGGGCCGCCATGCGCTGACAGCGAACACCCGCAGAAGCGGGATTGCACCCGACTGCCTGCGCGTTAGGGTCCATGAATACGAGGGCAGGGGAGTCCCCGAAGCCGCCCCGGCAGGGGGCGCAAGGGGTCCCACGCCCCAGCAGAACACGTGAGACGGCTCCGCGCCGTCGTAAGACGAGCAGGTGGATACGTGACGAATCTGATGCCCTCCGCCGCCGGCGAGCCTTCCATCGGTGGCGGCCTCGGCGACCAGGTCTACAGCCGGCTGCTCAACGAGCGGATCATCTTCCTCGGCCAGCCGGTCGACGACGACATCGCCAACCGGATCACCGCACAGCTGCTGCTCCTTGCCGCCGACCCGGACAAGGACATTTACCTGTACATCAACAGCCCCGGCGGTTCCATCACGGCGGGCATGGCGATCTACGACACCATGCAGTACATCAAGAACGACGTGGTGACCATCGCCATGGGCATGGCGGCGTCGATGGGGCAGTTCCTGCTCAGCGCCGGCACCCCGGGCAAGCGCTTCGCCCTGCCCAACGCCGAGATCCTGATCCACCAGCCCTCGGCCGGCCTCGCCGGCTCCGCGTCCGACATCAAGATCCACGCCGAGCGGCTGCTGCACACCAAGAAGCGCATGGCCGAGCTGACCTCGTTCCACACCGGCCAGTCGGTCGAGCAGATCACCCGTGACTCGGACCGCGACCGCTGGTTCGACGCCGACGAGGCCAAGGTGTACGGCCTGATCGACGAGGTCATCACCACCGCTGTCGGTATGCCGGGCGGCGGAGGCACCGGGGCGGGCTCGTAAGGACTCACCGGGCCCCCGTCGCCCGGCAGGCCCTCCGAGGCCTCTCACCGGCGCCGCGGGGCCCCAGTGCCCCTCAAGCCCCCCAGCCACCGCCCCAGCTCTTTCCAGGAGACACCGTGAACGACTTCCCCGGCAGCGGCCTCTACGACCGTGTGCGCGCCGAGTACACCGCCCCCGTGGCCGAATCCCGCTACGTCATCCCGCGCTTCGTGGAGCGCACCTCGCAGGGCATCCGCGAGTACGACCCGTACGCGAAGCTCTTCGAGGAGCGCGTGATCTTCCTGGGCGTCCAGATCGACGACGCCTCGGCGAATGACGTCATGGCGCAGCTGCTGTGCCTGGAGTCGATGGACCCCGACCGTGACATCTCGGTCTACATCAACAGCCCCGGCGGCTCCTTCACCGCGCTCACGGCCATCTACGACACGATGCAGTTCGTGAAGCCGGACATCCAGACGGTCTGCATGGGCCAGGCCGCCTCCGCCGCCGCGGTCCTGCTGGCCGCGGGCACCCCGGGCAAGCGCATGGCGCTCCCGAACGCCCGTGTGCTGATCCACCAGCCGTACAGCGAGACCGGCCGCGGTCAGGTCTCCGACCTGGAGATCGCCGCCAACGAAATCCTCCGGATGCGCTCGCAGCTGGAGGAGATGCTGGCCAAGCACTCGAACACGCCGATCGAGAAGATCCGCGAGGACATCGAGCGCGACAAGATCCTCACGGCCGAGGACGCCCTGTCGTACGGCCTGATCGACCAGATCATCTCGACCCGGAAGATGAACAACACCTCGGTCCGCTGACGCGAATCCATCCGATTCCACCCGATTCACCAACGGACCTGTATCGTCTCCCGCTCCTTGGCACGGTTCGACATCGTTCGACATGTCGCACCTCACGCCGCACGTCGAAGTGAACCGTGCCAAGGGGGGCCCGAACGAGGGGCCCGGCAAGGTACCGTCGGACATAAGGCAGCACCAGGAGCCGCTGGATCCAAGGCGTCTCCCAGGCGAAGGGGAAGCACACCGTGGCACGCATCGGTGACGGCGGCGATCTGCTCAAGTGCTCGTTCTGCGGCAAGAGCCAGAAGCAGGTCAAGAAGCTCATCGCAGGCCCCGGTGTGTACATCTGCGACGAGTGCATCGATCTCTGCAACGAGATCATCGAGGAAGAACTCGCGGAGACCAGCGAGGTGCGCTGGGAGGAACTCCCCAAGCCCCGCGAGATCTACGAGTTCCTCGAGGGGTACGTGGTCGGCCAGGAAGCGGCCAAGAAGGCGCTCTCCGTCGCGGTGTACAACCACTACAAGCGCGTCCAGGCCGGTGAGAACGGCGGCGCCCAAGGCCGTGACGACGCCATCGAGTTGGCGAAGTCGAACATCCTGCTGCTGGGCCCGACGGGCTCCGGCAAGACACTCCTCGCCCAGACCCTGGCCCGCATGCTGAACGTGCCGTTCGCCATCGCGGACGCAACGGCGCTGACGGAGGCGGGATATGTCGGCGAGGACGTCGAGAACATCCTCCTGAAGCTCATCCAGGCGGCCGACTACGACGTCAAGAAGGCCGAGACGGGCATCATCTACATCGACGAGATCGACAAGGTGGCCCGCAAGAGCGAGAACCCTTCGATCACGCGCGATGTCTCCGGCGAGGGCGTACAGCAGGCACTGCTGAAGATCCTGGAAGGCACGACCGCCTCGGTCCCGCCGCAGGGCGGGCGCAAGCACCCGCACCAGGAGTTCATCCAGATCGACACGACGAACGTGCTGTTCATCGTGGGCGGTGCCTTCGCCGGCCTGGAGAAGATCATCGAGTCGCGCGCGGGCGCGAAGGGCATCGGCTTCGGCGCGACGATCCGCTCCAAGCGTGAGCTGGAGTCCAAGGACCAGTTCGAGGACGTCATGCCCGAGGACCTGGTGAAGTTCGGGATGATCCCGGAGTTCATCGGCCGCCTCCCGGTGATCACCTCGGTCCACAACCTCGACCGCAAGGCCCTGCTGCAGATCCTCGTCGAGCCGCGCAACGCCCTGGTGAAGCAGTACCAACGCCTCTTCGAACTCGACGGCGTGGAGCTGGACTTCGAGCGCGAGGCGCTGGAGGCCATCGCGGACCAGGCGATCCTGCGCCAGACAGGCGCCCGCGGTCTGCGCGCCATCATGGAGGAGGTCCTCCAGGCGGTGATGTACGAGGTCCCGTCCCGCAAGGACGTTGCCCGCGTCGTCATCACGGCGGACGTGGTCCTGTCGAACGTGAATCCGACCCTGATCCCGAGGGACGCGCGCGGGCGCGGTCCCGGTGAGCAGAAGACGGCGTAAGCAGTCCCATTGGACGCTCAAGGGGACGCCCGGTGAGTCGGGCGTCCCCTTCAGCTGTCGCTTGCCTGTGCAGCACCGGAGCCCCGGTCGTCGAAGCGATCGACCGAGGCTCTGTCCGAGTGCGGGAGGCGCTACGCCTTGACGCGCGCCGCGGAGCGCAGCTTGGTGGCGAAAGCGGCGACGTCGTCCTGGGAGAAGCCGCCGCCGGTCTTCGCGGCGGCCAGGTCCAGCCCGTTGACCACGCCGTAGGTGCTGTGGTCGGCCCAGATGCAGACGGGCGTGTCGAGGTTGTCCGCACCCTCGGAGACATGGGCGACCTGACACTTCATGAGGGCGCCGTCAAGACCGCTCGGCTTGACGCTCTCCGGGCTGCCTTTCCAGGTGACCGTACCCTTGCTGCCCGAGTTCTGCGAGTTCCTGTGGGAGTTGTCGAATCCCCGGTCGATCGCGGCTTCCGGGTCGGCGATCTTTCCGTAAGCGCCGTTGAGGGCCATCGCCTTGCCCAGGTCCACGCCGCCGGTGCTGTACGAGGCGCGCACTATCTGGCCGTCCTCGATGCCCATGGCCTTCAGCTTGGCCGCACTGCTGGTGCCCGCCGGGCCGCCGTCGTCCGAGTTGAAGGAGCTGTCTGCCTTCTTGTACTCACCGACCGCGGCCGGAGGTACCAGCTTGTGCGGGCCGTCGTCCGCCACCGAGTCGGAGGAGCCGCCCAGCGCGAGGTAAGCGCCCACCGCGATCGCCGCCACGACCGCCACCGCGCCGGTGATGATCAGGGCCGTCTTCTTCTTGCCGCCGCCCGGCGCCGGCGGCTGCGGGACGCCGTAGGGCTGCTGGCCGTAAGGCTGCTGACCATAGGGCTGCTGGCCGTACGGGCCCGGCTGACCCGGCTGTCCGTACGGGTTCTGCTGCTGCGGAACGCCCTGAGGTGCCTGCGGGGGGTAGGCGTAGCCGGGGCCGCCCTGCGGGGTCTGCGGAGGGTAGCCGTAACCGGGCTGGGGAGCCTGCGGCTGCTGCTGGCCGTACGGGCCCGGCTGCGCAGGCTGACCCGGCTGACCGTACGGACCCGGCTGCCCCGGCTGGCCGTACGGACCAGGCTGCTGAGGCTGCCCGCCGTACGGGCCCGGCTGGTTGTAGCTCATTTCTGGGTTCCCCTCCAGATGCTTATACGTTCCTCACATCCTTGCGTAGGTACAGGAGGCCCAAGGCGCCGGGGGCCGCACCGTTACAGAACAAATGCGGTTCGGTACTGGGTCGTGACCCCTCTAAACTGAGCCCCGTGACCGAGAACGCTCAGCAGCAGCCATCAGCGCCCGAACCCGAACTGCCGACTCAGTACGCGCCGGCCGATGTAGAGGGGCCGCTGTACGAGCGCTGGGTAGAACGGGGTTACTTCGAGGCGGACGCGAAGAGCGACAAGCCCGCGTACACCGTCGTCATCCCGCCGCCGAACGTCACCGGCAGCCTGCACCTCGGCCACGCCTTCGAGCACACGCTGATCGACGCCCTCACCCGCCGCAAGCGCATGCAGGGTCACGAGACGCTGTGGCAGCCCGGAATGGACCACGCGGGCATCGCGACCCAGAACGTCGTGGAGCGGGAGCTGGGCAAGGAGGGCAAGTCGCGGCACGACCTCGGCCGCGAGGCGTTCGTCGAGCGCGTCTGGCAGTGGAAGTCCGAGTCCGGCGGGCAGATCTCCGGTCAGATGCGCCGCCTGGGCGACGGTGTCGCCTGGTCGCGCGAGCGCTTCACGATGGACGAGGGTCTGTCCCAGGCCGTCCAGACCATCTTCAAGCGGCTCTACGACGACGAGCTGATCTACCGCGCCGAGCGCATCATCAACTGGTGCCCGCGCTGCCTCACCGCGATCTCCGACATCGAGGTGGAGTACCAGGACGACGACGGCGAACTCGTGTCGATGAAGTACGGCGAGGGAGAGGACTCCATCGTCGTCGCCACGACCCGTGCCGAGACCATGCTCGGCGACACCGCGGTCGCGGTCCACCCGGACGACGAGCGTTACAAGCACCTGATCGGCAAGCTCATCAAGCTGCCGCTCACCGACCGTTCCATCCCCGTCGTCGCGGACACGCACGTCGACCCCGAGTTCGGCACCGGCGCCGTCAAGGTCACCCCGGCCCATGACCCGAACGACTTCGAGATCGGCCAGCGCCACGACCTGCCGAGCCTCACCGTCATGGACGAGCACGCGATCATCACCGCCCACGGCCCCTTCCAGGGTCTGGACCGCCTCGAGGCCCGCTCCGCCATCGTCGCCGCCCTGCGGGCCGAGGGCCGGATCGTCGCCGAGAAGCGGCCTTACGTCCACTCGGTCGGCCACTGTTCGCGCTGCAAGACCACCATCGAGCCCAGGCTCTCCATGCAGTGGTGGGTCAAGGTCGGCCCGCTCGCCAAGGCCGCCGGTGACGCGGTCCGCGAGGGCAAGGTCAAGATCCACCCGCAGGAGATGGAGAAGCGGTACTTCGACTGGGTCGACAACCTCCACGACTGGTGCATTTCCCGCCAGCTGTGGTGGGGCCACCGGATCCCCGTCTGGTACGGGCCGAACGGCGAGGTCGTCTGCGTCGGTCCGGACGAGCAGCCCCCGAGCGGCGACGGCTGGCACCAGGACACCGACGTCCTGGACACCTGGTTCTCCTCCGGCCTGTGGCCGTTCTCCACGCTGGGCTGGCCCGAGCAGACCGAGAGCCTGAAGAAGTTCTATCCGAACTCCGTCCTGGTCACCGGCTACGACATCCTCTTCTTCTGGGTCGCCAGGATGATGATGTTCGGCCTGTACGCGATGGACGGCACCCCGCCGTTCCACACCATCGCCCTGCACGGCATGGTCCGCGACCAGTTCGGCAAGAAGATGTCGAAGTCCTTCGGCAACGCGGTCAACCCGCTTGACTGGATGGACAAGTACGGGTCGGACGCACTCCGGTTCACCCTGGCGCGCGGCGCGAACCCGGGCGTGGACGTGCCGATCGGCGAGGACTGGGTCCAGGGCTCCCGCAACTTCGCGAACAAGATCTGGAACGCCACCCGGTTCGCGCTGATGAACGGTGCGACGGTCGAGGGCCCGCTGCCCTCGCCCGAGCGGATGTCGGCCACCGACCGCTGGATCCTGTCCCGCCTGAACTCGGTCGTCGCCGAAGTCGACGCCCTGTACGAGGACTTCCAGTTCGCCAAGCTGTCCGACGCTCTCTTCCACTTCGCGTGGGACGAGGTCTTCGACTGGTACGTCGAGCTGTCCAAGACGACGTTCCAGGCGGGCGGAGAGGCGGCCGAGGTCAGCAAGCGTGTCCTCGGCGAGGTCCTCGACGTCACGCTGAAGCTGCTCCACCCGATCGTCCCGTTCGTCACCGACACCCTGTGGACGACGCTCACGGGCGGCGAGTCCCTGGTGATCGCCGACTGGCCGACCGACAGCGGCTTCCGTGACAAGGCCGCAGAGCGGGAGATCGAGTCCCTCCAGTCGGTCATCACCGAGGTCCGCCGCTTCCGCTCCGACCAGGGACTCCAGCCCGGCCAGCGGGTCCCCGCCCGGCTGACCCTCGACGGCACCGCCCTGGCCCCGCACGAGGCCGCCATCCGCCAGCTGCTGCGCCTTCAGCCGGAGGGCGAGGACTTCACGGCGACGGCGACCCTGCCGGTCGCGGGCGCCGAGGTCGCGCTCGACCTGTCGGGCACGATCGACGTGGCGGCGGAGCGCAAGCGCCTGGCCAAGGACCTGGCGGCGGCGCAGAAGGAGCGCCAGCAGGCGGAGGCGAAGCTCGGCAACGAGGCGTTCCTCGCGAAGGCTCCGGAGAACGTGGTCGAGAAGATCCGCACGCGCCTCGCCAAGGCCGACGAGGACATCACCCGCATCCAGTCACAGCTGGACCGCCTCCCCCAGGCGTAAGCGGTCCCTCGCTGGGCGAAGGCCCCCGGAATCTCTTGATTCCGGGGGCCTCGGCCGACCTGGAGGGGCGCGGGGAACTGCGCGCCCGGGTCATGACGACCCCGCGCCCGCCGGCGCTCCCGGGCCACCCCGCCCCTAGGGTCTTTCGTTTGGATCAGGCCGGATCAGGGAGCGGGGTCTGGCACCGCGCCTCGCCGCGTTGTCGTCGGTTGCCATGGCTCCGCCATGACGCCCTCCTCCGCCTTGCGATGCACGGCACCAGCCCCCGCTCCCTGATCCGGCCTGATCCAAACGAAAGACCCTAGGGCCCACCGCTCCCCAAGCCACCGCACGCGTCGTCACCCCCGCTCCGTAGACTGGCCTCGTGAGTGACCTGCGCCCGCGTGACCCCAATGAGAGCGATCCCTTCGAAGACATCGTCGCGGCCGAGACGGACCGCGACCCCGACCTCGCGGCGATCGAAGCCGGCAGCCGCACCCTGCGCACCCAGGGCGGCCGGCCCCAGGCGGACGTGCCGGTGCGGCCCGCCGACCCCGAGGTGGACAAGGCGCTGCGAGCGGTCGAGGCCGAGCTGGCCGGACGCTGGGGCGAGACCAAGCTGGAGCCGTCCGTCAGCCGTATCGCGGCGCTGATGGACGTCCTGGGCGACCCGCAGCGGTCGTACCCCTCCATCCACATCACGGGCACCAACGGCAAGACCTCCACCGCACGCATGATCGAGGCCCTGCTCGGCGCCTTCGAACTGCGCACCGGCCGGTACACGAGCCCGCACGTGCAGTCGATCACCGAGCGCATCAGCCTCGATGGCGCCCCGATCACCCCCGAGCGGTTCATCGAGACCTACGAAGACGTCAAGCCGTACGTGGAGATGGTCGACGCCCAGCAGGAGTACCGGCTGTCGTTCTTCGAGGTGCTCACGGGCATGGCGTACGCGGTCTTCGCGGACGCGCCCGTCGATGTCGCGGTGGTCGAGGTCGGCATGGGCGGCACCTGGGACGCCACGAACGTCATCGACGCTGACGTCGCCGTCATCACCCCCATCGACCTGGACCACACCGACCGGCTCGGCGGCACGCCCGGAGAGATCGCCCAGGAGAAGGGCGGCGTTATCAAGCAGGACGCCACCGTGATCCTGGCCCAGCAGCCGGTGGACGCGGCTCAGGTGCTGCTGAAGAAGGCCGTGGAGGTGGACGCGACCGTGGCCCGCGAGGGCCTGGAGTTCGGGGTCGTCGCCCGCCAGGTCGCGGTCGGCGGCCAGCTCCTCACCCTGCGCGGCCTCGGCGGCGAGTACGACGAGGTGTATCTGCCGCTGCACGGCCCCTACCAGGCGCACAACGCCGCCGTGGCGCTCGCCGCCGTCGAGGCGTTCTTCGGAGTGGGCTCCCAGCGCCCCGAGCCGCTCGACATCGACACGGTCCGCAAGGCGTTCGCGTCGGTGTCGTCTCCGGGCCGCCTGGAGGTCGTACGGCGCTCCCCGACGGTCGTCCTGGACGCCGCCCACAACCCGGCGGGTGGCCGCGCCACCGCCGAGGCCATGAGCGAGGCGTTCGACTTCAGCCGGCTGGTCGGGGTCGTGGGCGCGAGCGCGGACAAGAACGTCCGGGGACTGCTGGAGGCGTTCGAGCCGGTCTTCGCCGAGGTCGTGATCACCCAGAACTCCAGCCAGCGGGCGATGGACGCCGACGAGCTGGCCGCGATCGCCGTCGAGGTCTTCGGCGAGGAGCGTGTCCAGGTCGAGCCGCGGCTGCCCGACGCCCTGGAGGCGGCGATCACCCTGGCCGAGGAGGAGGGGGAGTACGCGGGCGCCGGCGTCCTCGTCACCGGCTCCGTCATCACTGTCGGCGAGGCCCGACTGCTTCTGGGGAAGGGCTGACTTCTCGTGCGTACGCTGTGTGCTTCGACCCTGATCGGCGAGTTCTTCGTCATCGGCTTCGCCGGTCTGGTCGCGATGAAGGACCCGCATCTGACCACAGGCACGGTCTGGACGGTCAGCGGCATCGCCATGGCCCTGTGCGTCCTGCTGTGCGGCGTGCTCACACGGCCGGGCGGGATCCAGCTGGGCTGGGCCCTGCAGATCGTGCTGATCGCCTCCGGCTTCTTCGTGCCGACGATGTTCTTCATGGGCGCGGTCTTCGCGGGACTGTGGTGGGCGTCCGTCCACTACGGCCGGAAGATCGACGAGGCCAAGGCCCGCTTCGCGGCGGCCGAGGGCACCGAAGAAGGCAGCCCGGCCTGAGCGGCCGGGCCGGCGGCTCACCCGGACGGGACGCGGCTTACACTGCGTGACCACCGCCCCGACCTGCCCTGTAGCCTCATCCTCCCGCACAAAACATCAAAGGAGCCCTCTCGTGACCTCGCGCACCCTCGTCCTGCTCAAGCCCGACGCCGTCCGTCGCGGGTTGATCGGCGAGATCATCGGCCGTATCGAGCGCAAGGCCGGCTGGACCATCAGCGCGCTGGAGCTGCGCACCCTGGACCAGGACACCCTGGAGCAGCACTACGGCGAGCACAAGGGCAAGCCCTTCTACGAGCCGCTTGTGGAGTTCATGGCCTCGGGCCCGGTCGTGGCGCTGGTCGTGGAGGGCGAGCGGGTCATCGAGGGCCTGCGCGCGCTCGCCGGCCCCACCGACCCGATCGCCGCGGCGCCGGGCTCCATCCGGGGGGACTTCGGGGTGATCGTGCGCGAGAACCTCATTCACGCCTCGGACTCCGAGGAGTCCGCCGAGCGCGAGCTGAAAATTTTCTTCCCCGGTCGCTTCTGAGCGCACGGATGATGAACTTTTGAACGCCTTTTGTGAACAATTCTGAGGTTTTGTCACGTCACCCGGATGCCTGAACGGGGACCGTCGGATATCCGGCGACGAAAAACCCCCCGGACCCGTGGCATATGCGTGGCGTTCGGGGGAACGGCTACCCCCGAACGCCCGTCTCCACAAGCGAGGCGGTGCGTCATCTGCTGACAATGGCGAAGACCCTCGCGCAGTGTTTCGTGCGGGCGAGACTACGATGTAAGCCTTCACGTCACAGCACCCACTTCGCCACCCCAACAAAAGCCATCAAACGCTCAACTTGGGAAGGCCAGACGAATCCTGATGGGGAACTCAATGTCGTTCATCGGCCGTGACATGGCTGTCGACCTCGGGACCGCCAACACGCTGGTGTACGTCAGGGGTCGCGGGATCGTACTCAACGAACCGTCCGTCGTCGCGATCAACACCAACACCGGTGGCATCCTCGCGGTCGGCGCGGAAGCGAAGAAGATGATCGGCCGGACGCCGGGCAACATCGTCGCAGTACGTCCTCTGAAGGACGGCGTGATCGCCGACTTCGAGATCACCGAGCGCATGCTCCGCTACTTCATCCTGAAGATCCACAAGCGGCGGTACCTGGCTCGCCCGCGCGTCGTCGTCTGTGTGCCCTCGGGCATCACGGGCGTCGAGCGCCGTGCGGTCATCGAGGCGTCCTCCCAGGCGGGCGCCCGCCAGGTGCACATCATCGAGGAGCCGATGGCGGCCGCCATCGGCTCCGGCCTGCCGGTCCACGAGGCCACGGGCAACATGGTGGTGGACATCGGCGGCGGCACCACGGAGGTCGCGGTCATCTCGCTCGGCGGGATCGTCACCGCCCAGTCCATCCGCGTCGCGGGTGACGAGCTGGACAATGCGATCATCCAGCACGTCAAGAAGGAGTACTCGCTCCTTCTCGGCGAGCGGACGGCCGAGCAGATCAAGATCACGATCGGTTCGGCGTACGAACTCGACTCTGACGAGCACACCGAAATCCGCGGCCGTGACCTGGTCTCGGGGCTGCCCAAGACCGTGGTCATCTCCGCGGCCGAGGTCCGCAAGGCCATCGAGGAACCGGTCAACGCGATCGTGGACGCGGTCAAGACGACTCTGGACAAGTGCCCGCCGGAGCTGTCCGGCGACGTCATGGACCGCGGCATCGTCCTGACCGGCGGCGGCGCCCTGCTGCGCGGTCTCGACGAGCGGCTGCGCCGGGAGACCGGCATGCCGATCCATATCGCCGAGGACCCCCTGGACAGCGTGGCGCTCGGATCGGGCAAGTGCGTCGAGGAGTTCGAGGCGCTCCAGCAGGTGCTGGACGCCCAGCCCCGCAGGTGAGGCAAGGCGCGGTTCCGCCGTACGAGGCGATCTCCTGTCGATCCCTTCTCGTACGGCGGATCGCTGGTACAGGGGCATAAGCTCCCCTCGTACCTCCATATCTCCATACCCCGTCTCCATACCCCCGGACCGATCCCCGGATCGGCCCGGGACCGACCTCCGGACCGACCCCAGGTCGACTCGGGGATCGGTTTCCTGACTGACCCCGGATCACCCCGGGACCGACCCCCCGGTCGACCCCGGGACCGCGCCCAGCGGGTCGTGCCTGCCACCAGGTATCGCCCGCGGGGTCCGTGCCCAGCGGACCAGCGCACCCGGGATGCCCGCCCACACATTCCGACGAGGAAGGCACGGCCGCCGCACGTGAGGGACACACGAGAGAGCCGGCTGCTCCTGGTGCTGCTGATCGCCATCGCGTTCGCACTGATCACGGTGGACATCCGTGGCGGCCAGGATTCACCGGTCGAAGGTGCCCGCCAGGCTGCTGCCACGGTCTTCGGCCCGATCGAGAACGGGGTGTCGTCCGCCGTCGACCCCGTCGGCAACGCGATCGCGGCCGTGCGCGACTCAGGCAGCCGGCATGACCGCATCGCGCAACTGGAGCAGTCGAACGCCGCGTTGAAGGCGAAGCTGGGCAGCGACGACCGCAACCGCAGTCGGCTCAAACAGCTCGACAACATGATCCGCGTGGCGGGCGAGGGACAGTACGGGATCAAGGGCGCCGAGGTCATCGCCATAGGAGCGGCCCAGGGCTTCTCCTGGACCGTGACCATCGACGTGGGCGCCAAGGACGGCATCAAGCGCGACATGACCGTCCTCAACGGCGAGGGCCTGGTCGGACGGGTCACCACCGTGGGCCCGGACACCGCGACCGTGCTGCTCGCCAACGACCCCGACTTCACCGTCGGCACCCGTATGGAGGGCAGCGACGAACTCGGTTTCGCCACCGGGCAGGGCGACCGCCCGATGCGTGTCCAGCTCCTCAACGGCAAGGCGGACGTGAAGAAGGGCGACCGTCTGGTGACCTTCGGCTCGGAGGCCGACAAGCCCTTCGTGCCCGGCGTCCCGGTCGGCGTGGTCTCCCGCGTCGACCCTTCCGGCGGCGACCTCACCCGCACGATCTATGTGACGCCCTTCGTGTCCTTCACCAAGCTGGATGTCGTCGGGGTGGTCGTCCAGGCGCCCAAGAAGGACCCGCGCGACGCCGTTCTGCCCCCGAAGCCCCAGGCGCAGCCCACACCGACCGTGACCGTCACCGTCACGCCCTCTGCCGAGGGTCAGTCGCCTGACGGCGGGCAGTCGCCCGACAGTCAGCAGTCTCCCGGGGGCGGGCAGTCGCCGGGCGACCAGCAGACACCGGACAGTCCCCAGCCCGACGACCAGCAGACGCCCTAGGAGCTGAACAGATGCGCTTCAACCGGATTCTGCTCTCCGCCCCCCTGGTCGTCGTCGCCCTGGTGATCCAGGTGAGCGCCCTCGCCCGTCTCCACCTGCCCGGTGCCGTCCCCGACCTGGTGCTGCTGACCGTCGTCGCCCTCGCCATGGTCTACGGCCATGTCGGCGGCTGCCTCGTCGGCTTCGGCGCGGGTCTGCTCTCCGACCTGGTACCGCCCGCCGACCACGCCGCCGGACGCTACGCCCTGGTGCTGTGTGTCGTCGGCTACCTCGCCGGCCTGGCCAAGCCCGAGAACGGCCGTCTGAAGTCCGCGACGGGCCCGATGGCCGTGGTGGTCGCCGCCGCGATCGGCTCGACCCTGCTGTACGCGGGCGTGGGCGCCCTCGTCGGCGACACGGCCGCCCGTCATGTGGGCCTGGGCAGCCTGCTGTTCACGGCCGCCCTCTACGACCTGCTGCTCGCGCCGTTCGTGGTCCCCGTCGTCATGGCCCTTGCCCGCCGTCTCGACAACGACCCGCTCTCCGAGACCAGCTCCGCCAAGGCGTCCGACGTCTCCTCCGGCTGGCTCTCCTCCGGCACCGGGCTGCGCATCGGCAGCCAGCGCGGGGTACTGCGGGTCAAGGCGGCCAGGGCCCGGGTCGCCCGCGCCGGACGCATCAAGGGGGTCAAGCGGCTGTGAACCCGCCCGAGTTCCCGCCCGAGTTCACCCGAACGGGGAAGTTCCGCTGGAACGGGGCCGCGCCCGTCCCGCGTTCTCCATCCGTACGGGCACACGCACACACGTCCACGCACTGAGAGGGGAGGCAGCGCAGTGACCAACATTCCCGAGACCGGACGGACGCCCCGCGTCCAGATCCGGCTCGTCGTCATCCAGATCCTTGTGCTCTCCCTCCTCGGCACCCTCGGTGGCCGCCTCTGGTACCTCCAGATCCGCAACGGCGCCGAGTACGCCAAGGAGGCCAGCGGCAACCACGTCCAGCAGGTCGTCCAGCCCGCCGTGCGCGGCGAGATCCTGGACGCGCGCGGCGTCCCGCTCGCCGACAACGAGACCCGCCTCGTGGTCTCCGCCTCCCGCACCGATCTGCTGAAGATGAAGGACGACGGCAAGGGAGTCCTCACCAAGCTCGCCGGGGTGCTGGGCATGCAGCCCCAGGACGTCATCGGGAAGGTCCGGCTGTGCGACGCGAAGACGCCACAGCCCTGCTGGAACGGCTCGCCCTACCAGCCGATCCCCATCACCGACGAGGCCACGCCCAAGCAGGCCATGCAGATCCGCGAGCGCTCCGAGGATTTCCCCGGCATCACCGCCGAGCCGGAAGCCCTGCGCCGCTACCCGGGACCCGGAGACTCCAACACCGCCCAGGTGCTCGGCTATCTCTCGCCCGTCACCGACGACGAGATCCAGAAGGCCAAGGACACCGACTCCCCGTATCTGCGCTCCGACCAGGTCGGCCGCTCCGGACTTGAACGCCAGTACGACAAGGCGCTGCGCGGCAAAGCCGGCGTCACCCGCTACGAGGTCGACAACCTCGGACGCGTCATCGGCAAGGCCAAGAGCGACGCGGCCGAACCCGGCTCCAACCTCGTCACCAGCATCGACGCACGCGTCCAGCGGGTCGCGGAGTACGAGCTGGACACGGCGATGAAGACCGCCCGCACCCAGTTCGACTCCATCACCGGCGAGAACTACAAGGCGGACTCCGGCGCCGTCGTGGTGATGGAGGCCAAGACCGGCCGCATCGTCGCCATGGCCTCCGCCCCGACGTACGACCCGAACGTGTGGGTCGGTGGCATCTCCGCCAAGGACTACAAGCAGCTCACCGGCAAGGACTCCGACTACCCGCTGCTCAACCGGGCCATCCAGGGGCAGTCGGCACCCGGCTCGACGTTCAAGGTGGTCTCCACGGCGGCCGCCGTCGAGGCCGGCTACCCCTTCGACGGCCACTACCCGTGCACGAGCTCGTATTCGGTGGGCGGCCAGGTCTTCAAGAACTTCGAGGGAGAGAACTTCGGCCCGATCTCCATCGGCAAGGCCCTCGAAGTCTCCTGCGACACCGTCTTCTACGGCCTCGCCGACAACGAGTGGAAGAAGGACGGCGGCATCAACCCGAAGAAGGGTCAGCCCAAGGACTACTTCTTCAAGGCCGCCCACCAGTTCGGCCTCGGCAAGCCCACCGGCATCGACCTGCCGAACGAGGTCTCCGGCCGCGTCCCCGACCGCCAGTGGAAGCTGGACTTCTGGAAGGCCAACAAGGACTTCTGGTGCAAGACCGGCAAAAAGGACGGCAGTTACGTCGAGAAGATCGCGTACGAGAACTGCCTCGAAGGCAACAGGATGCGCGAGGGCGACGAGATCAACTACTCCATCGGCCAGGGCGACACGCTCCTGACGCCGATACAGGAGGCCGACATCTACGCGGCGATCTCCAACGGCGGCACGCTGTGGAACCCGACCATCGGCAAGGCGGTCATCAGCCCCGACGGCAAGAACATCACCGAGATCAAGCCCAAGGCCCACGGCAAGCTGCCGATCAACGCCAAGACCCGGGACGTCATGGACGAGGCTCTCGCGGGCGTCGTCACCCGCGGTACCGCCGCCTGGAAGTTCGGCGGCTGGCCGCAGGACAAGATCCCGCTGCACGCCAAGACCGGTACCGCGGAGGTCTACGGCAAGCAGACGACCTCATGGCTTGCCACGTACTCCAAGGACTACTCGGTCGTCATGACCATCTCCCAGGCCGGTACGGGTTCGGGAGCCTCCGGTCAGGCCGTGCACAACATCTACAACGCCCTGTACGGAGTCCAGAGCGACGGCTCGATCGACAAGAAGAAGGCCCTGCTCTACAGCCCGCAGCAGGGCCTGCCGGAGATCCAGCGCGACGGCTCGATCGTGGCCCCGAAGATCCAGAAGTACGACCCGAACGCGAACAAGGTGACCGGGCAGGACCAGCAGCAGTCCCCGACCGACAACCCGTCGGCCACCGTCCCCTCACCGACGGCGACCAACCGTGACACCCGCAGGCGGTCGGCCCGCCCGAAGAAGAGGCGGAGGATCCTGACGTGACCGCCCACAACTTCTCCGTCTCCGGATACGGACCCGAGCGGGCGGGCTGGACGCGGATCTTCGCCCGCGACGGCCTCGCCCGCCGCCTCGACTGGCCGATACTGCTGTCGGCCATCGCTCTGTCCGCGATCGGCACGGCGCTCGTCTACTCGGCGACCCGCGGCCGCACCGAGATCAACCAGGGCGACCCGTACTACTTCCTGGTCCGGCACCTGATGAACACGGGCATCGGACTCGCCCTGATGATCGGCACGATCTGGCTCGGCCACCGCACCCTGCGCACCGCCGTGCCGATCCTCTACGGGATCTCGCTCCTGCTGATCCTGCTGGTGCTCACCCCGCTCGGCGCCACCATCAACGGCAACCGCAACTGGATCGTCTTCGGCGGCGGATTCTCCCTCCAGCCCTCCGAGTTCGTGAAGATCACGATCATCCTGGGCATGGCCATGCTGCTCGCGGCCCGGGTCGACGCGGGTGACAAGCCCTATCCCGACCACCGGACCGTGGCGCAGGCCCTGGGCCTGGCCGCCATCCCGATGATGATCGTCATGCTGATGCCCGACCTGGGCTCCACGATGGTCATGGCCGTCACCGTGCTGGGCGTGCTGCTCGCCTCGGGCGCCTCCAACCGCTGGGTGTTCGGCCTGATCGGCGCGGGCGCCCTCGGGGCGGTCGCCGTCTGGCAGCTGCACATCCTCGACGAGTACCAGATCAACCGCTTCGCCGCGTTCGCCAACCCCGATCTGGACCCGGCGGGCGTCGGCTACAACACCAACCAGGCGCGCATCGCGGTCGGTTCCGGCGGGCTGACCGGCGAAGGACTGTTCCACGGCTCACAGACGACCGGACAGTTCGTGCCGGAACAGCAGACGGACTTCGTCTTCACGGTCGCGGGGGAGGAGCTCGGCTTCATCGGAGCGGGCCTGATCATCCTCCTGCTCGGCGTCATCCTCTGGCGCGCCTGCCGGATCGCCCGTGAGACGACCGAGCTGTACGGCACGATCGTCGCCGCCGGGATCATCGCCTGGTTCGCCTTCCAGTCCTTCGAGAACATCGGCATGACCCTCGGCATCATGCCCGTCGCGGGCCTCCCGCTGCCGTTCGTGTCCTATGGCGGCTCGTCCATGTTCGCGGTCTGGATAGCGGTAGGACTGCTGCAGTCGATCCGGGTGCAGAGACCGCTGTCGGCGTAGGACGCGGGGCGCGGGGCGGAGGGCACAGGCGCGGGTTCCGGACGAACCTCGGCCGACTCTGCCCCGCAGGCCCGATTGGCACTAGATTCGGTGCATGGCGGACACCAAGCGCGAAATCGAGCGTAAGTATGAAGCCGTGGCCGGGGACCCGCTGCCCGACCTGACCCGCGTCGGCGGTGTCGCGGCCGTGGTCGACAAGGGTGTCGCCGAACTCGACGCCACCTACTTCGACACGGCCGACCAGCGGCTGGCCGGGGCCTCGCTGACCCTGCGCCGCCGCACCGGCGGCGACGACGCCGGCTGGCACCTCAAACTGCCCGTCTCCGAGGGCGTACGGGACGAGGTCCACGCCCCGCTCTCGGACGGCATCCCGCGCCCCCTGACCGACCTCGTGCGCTCCCGCGTCCGCGACGCCGCACTCGTCCCCGTCGTCCGGCTGCGCTCCGCCCGCGACGTCCGCCACCTCGTGGACTCCGACGGCGCCCTGCTCGCCGAGGTCAGCCTCGACCGGGTGCGCGCCGAGCGGCTCAGCGGCGGCAAGGGCCGCGCCGAGTGGACCGAGATCGAGGTCGAACTGGCGGAGGACGGCGACCCCGCCTTCCTCGACAAGGTCGACAAGAAACTCCGCAAGGCAGGCGTCAGCCGCTCCTCCTCCGCGTCCAAACTGGCCAGAGCCCTGGAGGAGACCGGCGGCCGCGCCGCACCGGCCGTGGCCGCCGCCGGACAGGAACCGCCGGTCACCGCGGGCGACCACGTCCTCGCCTATGTCCGGGCCCAGCGGGACGCGATCGTCGCCCTGGACCCCGCGGTGCGCCGTGACGTCTTCGACTCCGTGCACTCCATGCGTGTGGCCACCCGGCGGCTGCGCAGCACGTTCCGCTCGTTCGGGAAGATCCTCGACCGGGGCGTCACCGACCCGCTCGCCGACGAGCTGAAGTGGCTGGCGGGCGAACTGGGAGTCGACCGCGACCGGGAAGTCCTCACCGAACACCTGACGGCCGCCGTGTCCGCGCTGCCCCGCACCCTGATCGCCGGCCCCGTCCGCGGACGCCTGCGCACCTGGTCGAACGCCCGTCGCGGTGGATCCCGGCGCCGCCTGATCGCGGTGCTCGACAGCAGACGCTATCTGGACCTGCTGGACGCGCTGGACGCCCTGGTCGACGGCCCGCCCCTGCTGAAGGCGGCGACGAAGGACCCTTCCAAGGCCGTCGCGAAGGCCGTGAGGAAGGACTTCCGCAAGGTCGCCGGCCTGGTCGGCCAGGCCCTGGACCTGCCACCGGGCCCCGACCGGGACCTCGCGATGCACGAGGCCCGCAAGAAGGCCAAGCGCACCCGGTACGCGGCCGAGGCCGCCACCCCGGCACTGGGCAAGCCCGCGGAGTCCCTGGTCAAGTCGATGAAGTCGCTGCAGTCGCTGCTCGGGGACCACCAGGACAGCGTGATGGCCCGGGGCACACTGCGGGAGTTGTCGGCCCAGGCCTACGCGGCGGGGGAGAACACCTTCACCTACGGCGTCCTGTACGGGCGCGAGGAGCAGCGCGCGGCGTCGGCGGAGGAGGCACTGCCGGAGGTGTGGCGGACGGCGCAGGGCGACCTGAGGCTCTGACGCGACACCGCGTCCGTCCAGGAAGGCCGCCTGCCCTCTCCGGGCGTCCGTGGTCGCGCCGCGCTCGCGTTAGGCTTGATGGTCACCCCTGTAAGTTCAGTCCAGCTCACGAAAGACGCGAGATGTCTGCCGAAGCCGCCGAGTCGGTGTTCCCGCAGCTCGAAGCTCTGCTCCCGCATGTGCAGAAGCCGATCCAGTACGTCGGCGGAGAGCTCAACTCCACGGTCAAGCCGTGGGAGACCTGTGACGTCCGCTGGGCGCTCATGTACCCGGACGCGTACGAGGTCGGACTGCCCAACCAGGGCGTCATGATCCTCTACGAGGTGCTGAACGAACGGGAGGGCGTCCTCGCCGAGCGCACCTACAGCGTGTGGCCGGACCTGGAGGCCCTGATGCGGGAGCACGGCGTCCCGCAGTTCACGGTGGACAGCCACCGCCCGGTGAAGGCCTTCGACGTCTTCGGCCTGAGCTTCTCCACGGAGCTCGGCTACACGAACATGCTCACGGCCCTGGACCTGGCGGGCATCCCCCTGGAGTCCAAGGACCGGACTCTGGACGACCCGATCGTGCTCGCGGGCGGCCACGCGGCCTTCAACCCCGAGCCGATCGCGGACTTCATCGACTGCGCGGTGATCGGCGACGGCGAGCAGGCCGTCCTGGAGGTCACCGAGATCATCCGTGCCTGGAAGGCCGAGGGCCGTCCGGGTGGCCGCGAGGAGCTGCTGTTCCGCCTGGCGAAGACGGGCGGGGTGTACGTACCGGCGTTCTATGACGTCGAGTACCTCGCCGACGGCCGTATCGGCCGGGTCGTCCCCAAGAAGTCGGGCGTTCCGTGGCGCGTGAGCAAGCACACGGTCATGGACCTCGACGAGTGGCCGTACCCGAAGCAGCCTCTCGTCCCGCTGGCGGAGACGGTCCACGAACGGATGTCCGTCGAGATCTTCCGCGGCTGCACGCGCGGCTGCCGCTTCTGCCAGGCGGGCATGATCACCCGCCCGGTGCGTGAGCGCTCGATCACCGGCATCGGCGACATGGTCGAGAAGGGCCTGAACGCGACGGGCTTCGAGGAGGTGGGCCTGCTGTCCCTCTCCTCCGCCGACCACAGCGAGATCGGCGACATCGCCAAGGGCCTTGCCGACCGCTACGCGGAGGACAAGATCGGCCTCTCGCTTCCGTCGACCCGGGTGGACGCGTTCAACATCGACCTGGCGAACGAGCTCACCCGAAACGGCCGGCGCTCGGGCCTCACCTTCGCCCCCGAGGGCGGCTCGGAACGCATCCGCAAGGTCATCAACAAGATGGTCTCGGAAGACGACCTGATCCGCACGGTCGCCACCGCCTACGGCAACGGCTGGCGCCAGGTGAAGCTGTACTTCATGTGCGGCCTGCCGACGGAGACGGACGACGACGTCCTCCAGATCGCCGACATGGCCACGCATGTGATCCAGAAGGGCCGCGAGGTCTCCGGATCCAACGACATCCGCTGCACGGTCTCGATCGGCGGCTTCGTCCCCAAGCCGCACACCCCCTTCCAGTGGGCCCCGCAGCTGAGCGCCGAGGAGACGGACGCGCGCCTGCAGAAGCTGCGCGACAAGATCCGCGGCGACAAGAAGTACGGGCGCTCCATCGGCTTCCGCTACCACGACGGCAAGCCCGGCATCGTCGAGGGCCTGCTCTCCCGCGGAGACCGTCGCATCGGCGCCGTGATCCGCGCCGTCTACGAGGACGGCGGCCGTTTCGACGGCTGGCGCGAGCACTTCTCGTACGACCGCTGGATGAGCTGCGCGGACAAGGCGCTGGCGGAGTTCGGCGTGGACGTCGACTGGTACACGACCCGCGAGCGCACCTACGAGGAGGTCCTCCCCTGGGACCACCTCGACTCCGGCCTCGACAAGGACTGGCTCTGGGAGGACTGGCAGGACGCCCTCGACGAGACAGAGGTCGAGGACTGCCGCTGGACACCGTGCTTCGACTGCGGGGTGTGCCCTCAGATGGACACTCAGATCCAAATCGGCCCGACCGGCAAGAAGTTGCTTCCGCTGACGGTCAAGAACGCAGGTCAGGCGCCTGCTTCGAGTGATCACGCGCACTGACGTGAGCGGGACTCTCGATCGGGTGATTGAGGCGCTGGCGGGGGTGAGCGAGGAGGAGGTGGCTGCGGCCGGTGCTTCGAGCTCTCGTCCGTCGGTGCCGCCGGTGTTCTCTCGGACGCCGCTGCCGGGCCCTAGACGATCTCCGCACATTGTCTCCGAGGTGGAGTGGGTCTGAGCTCCATTCCAGGTCTGTGCGCGACTGCCAGACGCCTCGAGCCCCTTTCCTGATGGGGAGGGGGCTCGTTGGTCTGTTGCACGTCCGTGAGCGACCACACCGTCATGCCTGGGTAAGCCTGTCAGGAGACGAGGATGGAGATGCCGTCTCCGAACAGCTTCAGCCCGAGGACGGAGAATAGGACGGCCATCACGGCGACGTTGTGCTGAGCTGCCCACTCTTTCCAGTTGGCGAGTGTGGTCTTGGCTCGCTCTCCTCCGAGGAGGAAGACTGCCAGCGGGGCCAGCAGGCCGAGGGTGGCAATCACGACGAAGATTGCCAGCGACGCGATCTCCTGCCCGGCCGGCAGTCCGGCTGAGCCGATCGCGGCGCCCGCGGCGATGGTCAGCGGGGCGTTCTTGGCGTTGAGCGCGGCCAAGGCCAGTCCGAGTGCGAAGACCTTGACCGGCGTGAGACGGTCGATCGCGCCCATCCATTTCGGCAGTTGGGCTTGCGAGGGATCCTTCGGGCGCCGGTGCCATTGCCGGGCGCCGAAGAGAACGAGGAACAGGCCCAACGCGAGCTTGAGGGCTCCCACCCAGGTAGCCGGGTGACCGTGGGAGGAGGCACCTGCGGGAGAGGCGATCGCCAGCATCACCGCGCCCAGAGCCGAGAGTCCCAGGATCCAGCCGACGGTGAAGAGGACTCCGTTGAGGCGTCCCCGAGGCGTGGCGAGTATGAGGATGATTGCGATGATCGGGAGCGGGCTGACGGCGACCGCGGCCGCGAACCCCAGCACGTCACCGAGAACGTGGCCCATGGTTGCCTCCGGGTGGAGATCCAGTGGAGCAGGGGGCGGCGGAAGCTGGCGACCTGGCCGCCTGCGCGGCGCAACGGGCTGGTGCGCGATGGGCTGCGGCGCTGTCTACGCGGCCGCGCGGAAGGGGCTGGCTGCCCGGCAACGGTGATGACGACGTACTCGGCACGTCTCACCGAATTCCATTTTCCTGCGCCTGGCCGGATCTGTCCTCGGGAGCTTCTCAGGGCGCGAGGACCCTGACGTCGGCCTGTCGCAGAGGGCAGGCGACCCTGCAATTGCCGGAGCTTCTAGCTACCACCCCAGGTGACCACAGCGCCCAGGGACCGAGATGCGAGGCAGGTCAGCCGCAGGGAGGATTGGCGATGTGAGGGCGCTCGCGCCTCATGCCCGGGCGCTTGGGGATCCTCGCACTGATCTGTGGCAGGAGGACCTCGCGATGGCCGCGACGACAGGCGCAACCCCGTCGGCTCACCATGAGCACCCGGGCAGGATGGACGGGGTCTGTAACGAGTTCACCGTTTTCACCAAGATCAAGCCGGGCGAGGCCGATGCGTTGCGTGAGGATCTCGCCGAGATGGCCGACGCGGCGAATGACGAGAATGTCCATGCGGCGGTGCGCCAGATCGGCACGCTGCATGACGCACGGCACGTCATCTTCGACAATGACACGAGGTTCATGTTCGCCAGCGTCTTCGACGGCTCGTGGGACACCTACATCGACGACTTCGCCAAGACGGTGGTCGGGGCCCGCTTCGACAAGGTCTTTTCACACAGCGAAGGGTTCCCCGGCGTAAAAGATCCAGGGGCCAAGGACTGGTTCCTCGCCCACCAGGAGCCCGCAGGCGTCTTCGTCAGCGCCTACCCCGATCTGACCGTTCAGCAGATCTACAAGGACCAGCGCGTGGACGAAGCGTTCCAGGAGGTGCTGGACACCTCCGAATACCGGGCGGCGCTGGAGAACCCGGCCAATGCGGAATTGGTGGCCACGCCTGCCTTCCAGAAGCTGCTGGAGGAAGCCTCTGCCTAGAACCCGGACGGCCCAGAAGCCGGACATAACCGGCTCTCGGATCAGATCCAACGTTGGACCGCATCGGTAGGCGGGGTCGGCCGCTGCGGGGCTGCCCGGGTAGAGACCGATGTGGAGGCACAAGCAATCATGAACACCGCGGACAGCCGCAACGCGGCCGGCGTGCGCGTCGAGATCGACGACGTCCAGAGCGGAGCCCTGCGCCCGCGGCCCGTGCCCTACGAGGGAAAGTTCATCTTCCTGCGCGTCGATGACCGACACGCCGGGCGCGCCCTGCTGCGACGGCTGCTCCCGGTGACCTCGGGTGGCCTGCCCAGCGCGGACCGGAGCCAGGATGCCTGGGTGGCGGTGGCGTTCACTTACCAGGGGCTGAGGGCCCTAGGGGTGCCTCAGGAGTCGCTGGACAGCTTTCCGCGGGCGTTTCGCGAGGGCATGGCCGCTCGGGCGGAGCTGATCGGCGACGTGGGCGAGAGCGCGCCGGCCCACTGGGAGGCACCGTTTGGAACGGGCGATGTCCACATCGCGTTGAGTGCCCTCGCCTCCGATGCGGCACAGCTGAGCGAGAAGCTGGAGCAGGCTTGTGTCGCCTTCGAGGACACGCCCGGTATCCAGGTGATCTGGCAGCAGGAGGTCCGCCAGCTCCCGACCGGGCGCACCACCTTCGGCTTCCGTGACGGCATCAGCCATCCGAACATCGAGGGCGTCGGACTGCCCGGCTCCAACCTGCAGGAAACCCCCATCAAGGCCGGCGAGTTCATCCTCGGCTACCCCGACGAAACCGGGAACATGCCGCCCATGCCCACACCCGATGTGCTGGGCTGCAACGGGACCTACGCAGCCGTGCGCAAGATCCACACCAACGTGGCGGCCTGGCGCCGGTACTTGCGCGCGAACAGCTCCGGCGCCGAGGAGGAGGCGCTCCTGGCGGCGAAGTTGGTGGGGCGCTGGCCGAGCGGGGCACCGCTGGAGCTGTCGCCGGAGCACGACGATCCGGAGCTGGCTGCCGATCCGCACCGCGTAAACAACTTCCTGTACCGGGAGAACGACGATCGAGGGTTCCGCTGCCCCGCCGGTGCGCACATCCGGCGCGCCAACCCCCGCGATTCGACCATCATCGGCGATGCACGGATGCACCGTCTCATCCGCCGCGGCACCACTTATGGCCCGCCGCTGCCGGAGGGTGTGCTGGAGGACGACGGCGCCGACCGTGGTCTGGTCGGAGTGTTCCTCGGCGCCCATCTGGAACGGCAGTTCGAGTTCATCAAGGCCGAGTGGATGAACGACGGCAACTTCATCGGATACCCCGGCGAAAAGGACGCGGTGGCCGGGCATCACGGCGGAACGGGCACCGTCACCATCCCGGAGAAGCCGGTCCGGCGTCGTCTGCAAAACCTGCCCAGCTTCGTGGTCACCCGGGGCGGGGAGTACTGCTTCGTGCCGGGGCTGCGTGCCTTGCGCTGGCTCGCGGAGTTGGAGGACTGAGGGCAGTTCATGCCTCCTGAGATCCGACAAAGGTCTTCGAGGAGAGGTCGAAGTCATGGCAGCACAGTTCGTCCGCTACACGCCGGACGTCGAAGACGACGACCCGGACTTCGAGCAGAGCCTGCAGAAGGTGATCGAAAAGACCGAGAGGTACATCGCCGAGTCGGTCAGCGCCGGTGGCACTGGACAGGCCCTCCGCGATGCCCACGCCAAGGGCTACGGTCTGGTCCGAGGGGAAGTGGAGATCCTGGACGGGCTTTCCCCCGAGTACGCCCAAGGCATCTACGCGACTCCGGGAACCCACGACGCGCTCATCCGTTTCTCCAACGGTTCGCCTCATGCCGGGGCTGACGCACGACTGGGCGCCGCCACCGGACTGGCACTGAAGATGTTTGGCATCCCCGGCACGACCCTGCTGGAAGACGAACCGGACGCAGGCACCTTCGACTACGCCAACATCAACGGCCCGATCTTCTTCTGCAACACGGTCGAGCACTACCTGTTCATCCAGGAACTGTTCCTGGACGCGCCGGCCTACTTCTCCCAGGGCCGACCCGGCGCGCGTCGCTTCTTCACCGAGTTCGTGACCGGGAAGGGGACACTGGACCAGGACGACTGGGCGTGGGACGAGTTCCTGGCCTTCCTGCGCCTGTCGAAGACCCCTCCGGCGAACGTGCTGCTGTCGAGCTATTGGACGATGGGCGCGGTCCGGCACGGGGACTACATCGCCAAGGTGCACATCACCCCCGACCCGTCCTCCGCCGCCGCGGTGGTCCGGCGCACCATCGACCCGACCTCCGCGCCGGAAGTCTTCCGACCGGCCTTGCAAGCCGAACTACAAGAGCGTCCCTACGTCTTCGACATCCAGGTCCAACTCTGCACCGACCTGGAACGCATGCCGGTGGAGGACACCACCGTGGAATGGCCTGAACAGCTCTCGCCGCCGGTCACCGTGGCGAAGCTACGGCTGCCACAGCAGGACATCTCCAGCCCGGAGAACCTGGAGAAGATGGACGCACTGTCCTTCACGCCCTGGCGGGTCACCGCGGAGCACGCGCCCCTGGGCAACATCATGCGGGCTCGCAAGGAGGTCTACCGGCGATCCTCTATCACGCGCCACAAGCTCAACCAGCAGCCGCGTACAGAGCCGCGCAGTGCCGACGAGGTGCTTGGTCCGACCCAGTGAAGCCGACGTCGCCCTCAGCCCGGCGTGACATCAGATCGCGACGAGGAGGTCTGGACAGGCGTCTTCGGCAGTAGGTGCGTCGATCAGCGAGGTGCCTTGGCGCTGGTTGTGCGTAGTTGACCGCCCGCAGATGGATACATGGGTACAAGTAGGCCCGACCGGTAAGAAGCTGCTGCCGCTCACAGTGAAGAACGCTGGTCCGGCGCCCACTTCGAGTGGTCACGCGCACTGAGGTGAGCGAGGCACTTGATCGGGTGGTGGAGGCCCTGGCGGGGGTGAGTGAGGAGGAGGTAGCGGCTGCGCTGGCTGCTGTCGGCGTTTCTGGACGTCGGTCGGCGGCCCCGACGCGGAACCTCCGTACGCCCCTGCCGGAGCCGGCAGACTCCTCGCGCATCCGCTCAGAGGTGGAGTGGGTCTGAGCTCGCTACGGCTGAGTTCCGACCCATTCCACTGGCTTCAAGCCCCGGCTGCGCTCCGCTCCGCCGGGCGCGCTTCCCGGCTCCGCTGCGCGCTGCGCTCCTGCCGTCGGCCCGCTCACCGCGCACTGCGCCGACGCGCGCCCATGTGTGGATAGGACCAGAGGCCATGAGTCGAGCACCGCAGAGACCGGCCACGGTCAGAACCAGCCTCCGGCGGAGGCGTGCGTCCCAACCTGCAGAGAGACGCGAGCTCATCCCTACCACGGGCGGTGCATGAGGATGCGGACTTTGTCATTGGGCAGGTGCAGAACTTTTGCGGTGTGCCAACCGCGTGAGCGGTAAAGCGCCAGGGCCGGTGCGGCGTGCGGGTGGGTGAGCAGCCAGCGGGGCCCTGCTGGTGAGGTGTTGATGAGCCTGTCGTGCAGCGCTGCTCCGATGCCGTGGCCGCACGCATGTGGGACGACCGCGAGTTCGCGTAATTCGAAGGGCGGCGCGCTGCTTGCTGGTAGTCGCTCCGCTAGGGCAGCCAGGTGGCCACCGCGGCGGCCGTAGGCGAAGCCCACCGGGCAACCGGAGGTGTCCTCGGCAAGGACCAAGACGAATGCCAGATGGTGAGCGTCGCGGATGAGGCGATCGATCAGGCGGGCGGTATCGATCGGCGCGGCGTACCACGGGTGGGGCGTGAAGGCGGCATGCGCGAGGTGGGCGAGTGCGCCGAGGTGGGGAGCGATGCTTCCTGCGGGGATGACGGTGAGGCGTATGCCGCCGGGCGGCCCGAGAAGCAGGGTACCTCCCGGACCGCCGGGTGACGGTGCGGTCACGTGGTCAGGCGCCGGTCGCCGCGGCGTACCGGGCGGCGACGTCCTCCCAGTTGACCAGGTCCCACAGCTTGGTGACGTAGTCGGGGCGGACGTTCTTGTACTGCAGGTAGTAGGCGTGCTCCCAGGCGTCGAAGACGAGCAGCGGGGCGGTGCCCTGGCCGACGTTGCCGTGGTGATCGTAGACCTGCTCGACGACCAGGCGGCGCCCGAGAGGCTCCCACGCCAGCACGCCCCAGCCGGAGCCCTGGACGGAGGAGGTGGCCACGGTGAGTTGCTTCTTGAACTGTTCGAAACCGCCGAGGTGTTCGTCGATGGCGTTGGCGAGGGCGCCGTCGGGGCGGTCGCCGCCGTCCGAGGGAGAGGTTCTGCCAGAAGATCGAGTGCAGGACGTGCCCGGAGAGGTTGAAGGCGTAGGTCTTCTCTAGGCCGACCAGGCCGGTGGGCGTGATCTGGTCCTTGTCGCGGATCTCGGAGATCTGTTCGAGGGTGTCGTTGGCGCCCTTGACGGAGGCGGCATGGTGCTTGGCGTGGAGCAGCTCCAGGATCTGCCCGGTGATGGCCGGCTCCAGCGCGGCGTAGTCGTAGGGCAGGTCGGGAAGCGTGTAGGTGCCCATCAGGCACGTCTCCTTTCCAGTGGGTGATCGTCCGGGGACAGCCTACGCACTTATTGCGAGGAGCTTGCAACAACTAATCTATTGCATCAGTATGGGTTGTGACGGGGTCGGCCCGTCAACTTTCGGTAGCGCGGCTCCTCGGTGCTGCTCCTTCCCGGAAGGTGATCGTCTTCTCACCCGGCACCCGCCGGACTCCGGCCGACCCCGCCCACGCGCATCACGCCTGGCAGGTGGAGCACACCCCATTGAGAACCACGCTCTCCAGCCGGAAGGCACCCCATCTGGGCACTTGATCGGGTGGTGGAGGCCCTGGCGGGGGTGAGTGAGGAGGAGGTAGCGGCTGCGGTGGCTGCTGTCGTCGTTTCTGGATGTCGGCCGGCGGCCCCGACGCGGAGCCTCCGTACGCCCCTGCCGGAGTCGGAAGGCTGCTCGCGCATTCGCTCAGAGGTGGAGTGGGCCTGAGCTCGCTGCTGTGGCGGGCGTCGATCTGCACTGGCCGGGCACCAGGAGATCGACTCGACGATCGGGCCGGTATCCCGCAGTGCGCGGACACGGCACCGATTGGTCACTTTCCGTCGACGTCGGGCTGGATCTCCAGCGTGAAGACCGCGTCCTCGGGGCCGGTGCCTTCTTCGCCCGCCCACACGATCACGCGCACGTGCTGCTCGCTGACGCCGTTCACCTTCCACTCGGTCACAAGGTCGGTGGCGACGAGGGCGGCGACGTATCTGGCGTCCTCGCTCCGGGACTCGGTGGTGACCCTTCCCCGCCACCGATGGGAGTGGCCGCCGTAGGGACGCCAGCCTTCCGAGCCGTGTGGCTCCTCCACTCGGTACGCCCACACCCTCTCGGTGCCCATGACACCGATCCTGTCACCAAGGAGCCCTCATGCGCCGGATCGGATCGAGCCCGCCGAGCGGGGCAGTGCGACGGGGCAGTCCTCTCCGGACCTCATCGAGGCCGACGACGGGGACTTCCTCGTGATCGGGAAGCTCGCCTGGCTCAGCTTCCGTGACTGCCCTGCGGGTCGTCGCCGCGGGGGGCGACTTCCACGCGGCCGACTGTTAATCACCACCAGCAGTACCTCGACAAGAATCCTGCCGAGTACTGCGGGCTGGGCGTGATCGGCTCTCGTGCCAGATCGGCGTGCGGCGTCTGCCCGCAGATGGATACATGGGTACAAGTAGGCCCGACCGGCAAGAAGTTGCTTCCGTTGACGGTCAAGATCTCTGCGCCGGCGCCCGCTTCGAGCGGTCACGCGCACTGAGGTGGGCGAGGCGCTCGATCGGGTGGTCGAGGCGCTGGCGGCGGTGAGCGAGGAGGAGGTGGCCGCGGTGCCGGCTGCGGTCGGCGCTTCGGTTCCTCGCCCGTCGGCGCCGTCGGCGCGCTCTGGGACGTCGTTGCCGGGCCCTGGAAGTACCGGTACATCGTTTCCGAGGTGGAATGGGTGGGTCTGAGGGGCCTGCCCGCTTGCGTGACTTGTCGACCCCCGAGCCTCCTTTCCGCAGCGGGAGCCACTCCGACTACCAGGGCGCTGACCAGGGATAATGGAGAAACCCCGCTGGAGTACTTAGGGTCAGCGTGTGGCTTTTATTGTGGTGTGCGAAGACGACGCAGCGGTCCGCGACGTCCTCAAGCGCGCACTCGAGCACGACGGCCATACGGTCGCAGCCGCTTCTACGGCGGACAGCCTGCTGCGGCACCTTGATCCGGTCCCTCACCTGGTCGTCCTGGATCTGGGGCTCCCGGACGCTGACGGTCGCGATGTCTGCCTGGCGCTGCGGGCACGTGGCGTCGATGCCCCCGTGCTGATGCTCACCGCTCTGGACGGCATGCATCACAAGGTGGGCGGCTTCGAGGCGGGAGCCGACGACTACATGACGAAACCGTTCGACATCCCGGAGTTGCTGGTGAGGGTCCGCGCCCTGCTGCGCAGGACGACCGCCACGACCCCACCAAGGGGCGTCGTTCTCGATCCGGCCAAACATGTCGTGATCTACGGTTCCACGAGCGAGAGCCTGACGCCGACCGAGTTTCGGTTGCTGGGCAGGCTTATAGCCTCGCAGGGCGAAGCCGTGCGCCGCCACGCCCTCGTTGCTGCCGGTTGGCCGCATGGCGCGCAGGTCAGCGACAACACCCTCGACTCCTTCGTTCGCCGGCTACGGACCAAACTCGGTGCGCTGGGCGTGGCCGATCGCCTGGCTACGGTCCGTGGGGTGGGCTATCGATGGGAGTGACGCGCTTCCGTGGGAGAGTCGTCGCGCTTGCGATTCTGATCGCGACAGCGGTGGTCGCAGTGCTGGTGGTGGTCTCGCACGTCTTGCTGAGCCGGGTGACCGACGCCGACGCGAACGCTCTGGCGCATACGCGTGCAGAGGCGGTGGCGGCGAACGTATCCGTACGCCGTGGCCACGTCGTGCTGATCGAGGGCGGCAACGAAGCGCTGGACACGGTCTCGTGGGTGTATGCCGATGGGCACCTCATTGACGGGATCGTGCCGGGCAGCCTCCTTGACCGCGTCGAGGCGCTTGCAGGCTCCGGGCGGTCCCGGACCACCACGGTCGGCAGATACCTGCTGTATGCCCAGCCGATCCAGCTCGAGGGCCACCGCGTCGTGGCGGTCGTGAGGGTGGACCTGACGCCGTACGAGACATCAGAGCAGCGCAGCCTGGCGATGTCGCTCATGTTGGGTGGCATCTCGATCCTGCTCGCAGGCGTCGTCGCGTACCTCGTGGTGGGTCGTGCGTTGCGGGTGGTTCATGACATGGCCGCTCTTGCCGACGACTGGGGCGATCACGAGCCCGGGCGCCGATTCGACCTCGGCGTTCCGCACGATGAATTCGGGGAGCTCGGGCGAACTCTTGATCGCCTGCTTGACCGCGTGGACAACGCGCTCGCGGACGAGCGCCGGCTCACCGATGAGATCGCCCACGAATTGCGGACCCCCTTGACGGCTCTGCGGGGCGAGGCGCAGCTGGCGCAACTCTCCGGTCACCATCTGGCACCAGAGTCTGTTCTGACCGAGGTCGACCGCCTGAACACGGCGATCTCGACGATTCTGAGTGCCGCCCGGACACGGATCGATGGCAGTACCCGCTGCGATCTCAGGGCGGCGGCGCGACAGGCGATCGCCGGTCGATCCATCGAACTCGCCATACCGGCCGATGTCGACGTCGCCGTGGCAACCGATCTCGCCGTGGCTGTGTTGTCACCCCTGCTGGAGAACGGCCTGCGGCATGCGAGTTCGCGCGTTTGGGTCACGGCGCGCATCCAGCCCCAGGGTGTCGTGGTCGATGTCCTCGACGATGGCCCGGGTTTCGATCCGGCGGAGGTTGATCGGGTCTTCGAAGCGGGCGTGACCAGCGGCAACGGGCAGGGGCTGGGGCTGGCCGTGGTAAGGCGTCTCGCCGCGTCCGCGGGAGTGGCGGTGCGTGCGATCGCGGATGGTCACGGTCGCGTCGAGGTGACCTTCCCCACGCCATAGGCGATCGCGTAGTCAGGTTGTGTGCAGGTTGGCCGAGCCAACTTCGTCGCATGACAACGACGAGCGAAGCCCGCACGCGCCGCCGTGGGCGGCTGATGCTGAACAAGGTTCCCGAGGTCACCATCTGGTTCTGGGTGATCAAGATCCTGTGCACGACCGTCGGTGAGAGTTTCGCCGACTGGATCAACATGAAGCTGGGCGTCGGCCTGGTGAACACGGCCTGGATCTTCACCGCCGTGTTCGTGGTGGTTCTGGGTGTCCAACTGCGGCTGAAGCGGTACGTCCCGTTCCCGTACTGGCTGACCGTGGTCGTTGTCAGTGTCACGGGCACGCTGTACACCGATATCTTGACCGACCAGCTCAACGTGCCACTGTGGATCAGTTCCGCCGTGTTCTCGGTCCTGCTCGCCGTGGTCTTCGGCGTGTGGTGGCTGCGCGAGCGCACCCTCTCGATCCACTCGGTCATGACGCTGCCGCGTGAGTCGTTCTACTGGCTCGCCGTTCTCGTCACCTTCGCGCTCGGCACCGCGACCGGCGACTGGACCCTCGAGCTCACCGGCTGGAGCCCGGGAGTCTCGGTCCTGCTGCCGCTCGGCCTCATCGCGGCGATCACGCTGCTGTGGAAGTTCGGCGCGAACCCGGTGCTGTCCTTCTGGCTCGCCTACATCCTGACCCGCCCGCTGGGCGCCAACATCGGCGACTGGCTCGCTTCCCCGAAGGTCGCTCAGAACCCGGGCGACCCGACCGGCCTCGCACTGGGCACCTTCACCACCAGCCTGATCTTCCTGGGCCTGATCCTGGCGACTGTCATCTACCTGACGGTGACGCGCTCCGACGTGACCGAGACCTACGAGGCCACGCACACTCCGCAGGTCACCGCCAACCCGCACAGGGAGCGCATCGCGCTGGCCGGCTTCGGCCTCCTCGCCGTTGCCACCGGGGGCCTGCTGGTCTGGGCGCACAGCCAGCCGCACGTCGGCCCGGCGCCGGAGACCGACGCCACGTCCACCGCTCAACTCGCCCCTGGCCAGGCGGTGAAGAAGTTCCCGCCCGCGAAGGCCGACGCACTGAGGGCACTCGCATCGACCTCGCTCAAGGACGCACGGTCGGGGAACGCGACCGGGGCCCACGCCGCTGCCCAGTCGCTGCGTGATCTCTGGGATGCCGACCAGTCCTCGCTGCAGCCGCTGGACAACACCGGCTGGACGTTCATCGACGCCCAGATGGACCGCGTCCTGAAGACCTTCGGCATCGATCACCCGAACCCCCCGATGTCGCCGGCCCAGCAGGAGGCTGAACTCAACACCCTCCTCGTAGATATGCGCTGACGGACCTGATCGGCGGCGGCTCTCCCGGGGTCGCCGCCGATCACACTCTCGTGGTGCAGGGGGTCAGTGACGCGATGGTCGCCGACGGCCCGCCTTCGAGTACGAAGAGTCGGCCCGACCTGCAGCACCAGAGGCTGCATCACAGCCGTTCGCGCAGGTCAGAGCCCGAGCCGCCCGCAAGGGGCCGCAGCTTCCCAAGCTGGGGGCCTGCGTCGTGCCTGACGCGGATCTGGTTCACGACGTCGAGGCAAGGGCGGCAAGAGATTTGCGATGAAGACCTCACTCAGATTCAAATCGGCCCGACCGGCAAGAAGTTGCTGGCGCTGACGGTCAAGAACGCGGGTCCGATGCCCGCTTCGAGCGGTCACGAGCACTGAGGTGAGCGAGGCAGTCGACCGGGTGTTGGAGGCGCTGGCGGGGCGAGTGAGGACGAGGTGGCGGCCGCGCCGGCTGCGGCCGGCGCTTCAAAGCCGTTACGCCGACCTAGGACCTGTCCGACGCGACCAGAGCGGTCTCAGGACGGTGCCCAGCGCGACCAGGTCTGCGGCGACGAGGATTGTGACGTTGGCCCAGTTGTAAGGCAGGGCCTTGGCGACCGGAAGTGCCACCAGCGAGGTGACCCCCTGCAGGACGGTGGAAATCTCCGGCAGATCCTTCACCGCTGCGCCCTTCCGCATGCGAAACGCCGCGATCCCCCAGAGCAGAGGGAACAGCAGGCAGGCGATCGCAGCGACGGCGAAAAGCGGCAAGGCGAGCAAGTTCCCCATGTTTCCGCCGCCAGGTGAATCGTCGCCGGGGTCGATCACCGGGTGCTCCACGTACCAGTTCGCGAGGAGCGTCGCCTGCGCGAACACGGCCGGGAACCCGGCTGAGGCCAGGGCGGCCGCGCCGCACCAACGCCAGGATCGGCTCGCCGCCCTGCCAGTCGCTGCCACTGCTGCTCCTTGTCCGTCCAAACCGCCACAGCGTCACCCACCGCTCGGCCTGGTCAACGAGTCCGCCACGTCAAGGCATGCGTCGATCAGCGCAGCGAGAGTGTAGGCGTACACCAGATCCCGTGAGCTGCCTGGGTCTTGTCGTACCGGGTGGGTGCGCCACGAGGCGCCATGGAATCGAGTGAGGTGAGAGACCTTCACCACCGGATTGTCGTAGCAATCCGGTTGAAGCTGGGGGCAGTTCGGTTCGGGGGATGCCGAGGCGAGCGGTAAGCAGCCCCGACAACGCCGGGACGGGTTGGTACTGCCAGACGACCCGGGTCCGGCTAGCGAGACAGGAAGGTGCACGCGAGAAATCAGTGCCTGACGCCCCGTAATTACGACACCGGCTCGAACCTGGCGGATCTGGGCCGGACGCAGTGCACGACCACCAGCGCTCGTCGGTGGTCGACTCCGAAGCCGACTCTACTCATCGGTGGGGAGGCCACGCCGAAAGTCTGCGGCGTAAGCGTGGCGATGCTGCCGGGGTAGAGCTGGGCACCTCACCTGTCGATCGATCTCGTGGTGAACGTGGGAACTGTCCGCGGTCGCTCCTATATCGGACATCCAGTCCGATCGGGGGCAGGCCCATCGCCGGCTGATGGCCGTCGGGCAAGACGGAGGCTCCGTAGTACTCCGAGGCCGGGAAAGCCGGTCACATGGGGAAGGGGGCCAGCAAGTCAGCAGTAAGGAGACTGGAATGCCAGGAGGCTGTCGCCGGTGAATACCGACGAGCTGGAATGGGCCTTGATGAAGGCCGAACGCCGGGTACTGGAGATCCAGACCAAGCTGCACCGTTGGGCTGCCGATGATTCTCATCGCAGGTTCGACGACCTGTTCAACCTCGTGGCCGATCCCGCCTTCCTGTTGGTGGCGTGGGACCGTGTCCGGGGAAACAAGGGTGCCCGCACGGCCGGAGTGGATGGGAAGACCGCCCGCTCCATCGAGGCCGGGCAGGGAGTCGAGGCATTTCTCGACAAGCTGCGGGCCCAGATCAGAGACCGCAGCTTCCATCCGGTTCCTGTCCGCGAGCGGATGATTCCCAAGGCGAATGGCAAGCTTCGTCGTCTCGGGATTCCGACTGTGGCGGACCGAGTGGTCCAGGCGTCCCTGAAGCTGGTGCTGGAGCCGGTATTCGAAGCGGATTTCCTCCCGTGTTCCTATGGGTTCCGCCCGAACCGCCGAGCTCACGATGCGATCGCCGAGACTCGCTACCTCGCCAGCCACGGATACGAGTGGGTGGTGGAGGGCGACATCACGGCGTGCTTCGACGAGATCGCGCACCCGGCCCTCATGGAGCGGGTGCGGAATCGAATCGGAGACAAGCGGGTGTTGTCCTTGGTGAAGGCGTTCTTGAAGTCCGGGATCCTGTCCCGTGACGGAGCCTTCACGGACACACGCACCGGGACCCCGCAGGGCGGGATCCTGTCGCCGCTGCTGGCCAACATCGCACTCTCGGTCCTGGACGAGCACATCGCCCAGGGCCTCGGAGGACCAGACGGCACCTCCGAGGATCGGCGCAGGAGACGGCGCCGAGGATTACCCAACTACCGGCTGGTCCGGTATGCGGACGACTTCCTCGTACTCGTCTTCGGGCGCCGAGACCATACCGAGGAACTACGCGACGAGGTCGCAGAGGCATTGAAGCCAATGGGCCTTGGCCTGTCGGTGGAGAAGACAAAGATCACGCACATTGACGAGGGCCTTGATTTTCTCGGATGGCGCATCCAGCGTCACCGGAAACTTGGCACTGATCGGCAGTACATCTACACCTACCCGGCACGGAAATCAGTACGTTCCGTCACAGGCAAGGTGAAGGAACTGACCGGACGGCAGAACGTCGGCTTGCCGCTGGAGTCCCTGCTCCACCGACTGAACTCGGTGTTGCGGGGATGGTGCGCGTATTTCCGTCCCGGAGTTTCGAACGTCGCTTTCTGTTACCTCAGCCACTACGCGTGGATGAGGGTGACACGATGGATCCGACGCAAGCACCCCGGGATCACTTGGAAACAGCTCCGTCGACGCTATTACGGCGGCGGCTGGTGGCCCGTCACAGAGGAAGCGGAACTGTTTAACCCGGCCAAGGTAAGCACGACCAGATACCGATACCGGGGAAAACTCATTCCGGCTCCGTGGCCCACTACGGCATGAGGAACTGAACACCCCGGAACGGGATTTGTGGAGAGCCCGGTGCCCGGAGACGGGCACGCCGGGTTCGGGAGGCGGCTCGGGGAAACCCACCGGTGGAAACACCAGCAGGGCGCCCCGAGTCGACCTCACCGATGCCCCGCCGGGGCTTGAACTTGTTGATCACGGTCCGGCGCAGGCCAGGTGGATCTTGGGGCTCAGTCCGCCACGGCGTTGACCGAGGGCACGACCATCCGCTCACGAACGACTGGGACCAAGGCGAGACCGAGCTCGGCTACGTGATCCGGGGCGATCCCCTCTAAGTGACTCCATACACATAGATCTATTGACAAACCTGTTGAAGTACCGAAAGCTCATTAATCGGTCGTTTCGCGAGGCCGTCTTCTCGGCTGGAGCGGGGCCCGGGGCCTCTACCGGCCAGTAGTCCAGCAGTCGTTGTTGGCCTTGCCGTGACGATGCATGAGAATCCGAGGAACCGCATGAGCGTCCGGCCGACCGAGGGCCCGCCCGCGCGCAAGAGGAATCGCCGGGTGCCATTGCTGCGATGCGAGGCGTGGGTCCTGATCCCCCTGGGGATCATCGCCGTGGTGCTGGCGCTCAATGCGCCTTCCCCGGTCCGTGGCGTTCCGAGCGGCATCTTCCTGATATTGGCGCCGCTGATCGCTGAGCTGTTCGGCGGGCCGCGGCACACCGCGGTCGTGGGCGTCTTGACCGTCGGCGCGCAGATCTACCTCGCCATGACCCTCTCGATCTCCACAGGGCAGTACGCTGAGGGCGCCATTCAGGTCGCCGTCTTCACGGCGCTGTGCGTATTCCTCGTCATCATCTCCAAAGCCCGCCACCGTCGGCAGTGCCAACTCGATCAGGTACGTAATGTGTCCGAGGCAGCACAGAGAGCACTCATGCGCCCCTTGCCCCGCAGTCTCGGGCAGCTGCACCTCGCGTCCTTCTACCTGGCCGCCACGGCGGAGGCAGAGATCGGCGGTGACCTCTACACGGCGGCACGGACCACCCACGGAACACGCATGATCATCGGTGACGTCCGTGGCAAGGGCCTGGACGCCGTCGGCGAGTCGGCCCTCCTCATGGGCGCATTCCGCGAGGCCGCCGACCGGCACGCCGACCTGACAGACCTGGCCAACACCCTGGACCGGAGCGTCACCCGCTACCTGGCCGATTTCATCGACGACAACAGCCACGTCGCGGAGCGATTCATCACGGCGCTCTTGCTGAACATCCCCGACGACGAGCCGCTCGTCCAGATCGTGAACTGCGGACACCCCCCGCCTCTGCTGATCCGCGACGGAAGCGTTCAGGCACTGGCAAACCGTGACCCGGCCCCACCACTCGGCATG